>NZ_JBHRSD010000014.1:0-375866 GCF_042643375.1 Pseudoalteromonas fenneropenaei | reverse complement strand
ATGGTGAACTCTCGATACTCACTGTGCTTATTAGATCAAAGGGCTAGATCTGTGTCTAGCCCTTTTTCAACAGTCTGAATAAAACCCACGCTCGTGGGTTTTATTTTGTGAGGCAATCCATTGCCAAAACCTGTGCATTAGCCCAGATTAGCGTGCCTTGGCAATGATCTCGACTTTCTCTGGCACCAAAAATACCCCAGAAATCGCCTTTAAGTTAGGCTCTACACCATCAGGAAGACGGAACTCAAACTGATGCGCCAGTTGCGCAAACAAAGTATGGATAATGTACTTACCAAAGTTTTCACCTAAGCAACGGCGCTGGCCAATACCAAACGGAAACGCTTTACCCTGTTGCTTTTTACTTAGCTCGCCATTTGCCTCAAGGAATCGCGCGGGATCAAAACGGTCTGGCTCATCCCATAGTGTGCTGTCACGGGTTACACTGTAGTTATTGACCGCGATAGGTGTGCCTGCAGCAATAAAATAACCATCGATTAAGGTATCTTGGCTGGCTGCGTAGTTTGCCGCTGGCATCGCAGTGATAGAGCAATGGCGGAGCACTTCACTGATAAACGCTTGGGTATAAGGTAAATCGGTTTTGTGCTGTTGTAATGCAACGTTGCCTTTACCCACCACGCGGTCCAATTCTTCTTGCACTTTACGTTGATATTCAGGGTAACAAGCTAAGTACAATAGTGCCCAGCGCATCGCAAACGCGCCCACACCACCACCAGCACCAGCGACTTGGGTCAACGAACCTATAATCACTTCACGGTCACCAATACCAACCTCAGCTTTGCTTGCATCGTCAATACTGTCACTGGCAGCGATTAGATAATCACATAAATCACGGAATTCACCCGCTTGGTAATCCAGCTTACGGCGCTCGACATTCATTGTCACGTAGGCGTCAAGCGCATTCAAATTACCACTAAATTTTTCAATCGGTACGCCATATTTAGCATAATATGCAGTCTTTTCTTCTTCGTTCATTAGCTCGTAACGTACGCTGTTAATAAAGCCGTTTGGCAACCAACTTAGGCTTTGCTCATCAAAGAATTGCTTTTCCATGTCACCGAAACGGTCATCAAACATCACTTTATGAAGGAAACTAGCTAACTTAACCGATACTTCTCGATTAGGATCAAATGGCACTTCGCCTTGCGCTTTCCACACCGCTGCGATGTCGTTGATTTCAGTGGTCATCCAGTCTTCAATTTGCGGCCAACGTGGTGCAAAGTAGTCACGCATGGCGGTCGCGAATACTTTACGGTGCAAGCTCCAAGCGGGACCGGCTTCCAATTCAAGGAAGTGCTTTTGCGGTGAAATTTGCAATATTTCGAAGTCAGCGCGAATATTAAAAACGTCGTTTTGCGTGACTAAGGCGTCTTTGACATAATCATAGCCGCTCAACACCACAAGTGGTCCCTTGGCAGTTTCAACGGCATAAATGTTGCCATATTTTTTCGCAAATTCGTTGATGATGAGGTGATAATCTTCACCCCACATATATTGTTGCCAATCGTCTGAACCCATGCGTAAAGTCGGCATTGTTGGCGTTAATTTATTCAGGTCTAAATGAGCAGCAGGTGTGGCTACGGCACTATCGGTGTTTTTCATATCAAATTCCACTTATCAGTGAGGGTAGTTCATGGTTAGAGGTCAGTTGCTGGCTGTCTTGAAACCAGGCATAGGGAAATTTCTCAGTGATTTGGAAAATCCTTTTCCCTTGCGAATAAACTAGATAGGTGCGGTAGAGCACCAAATCTTGCGGGTCAATATTAAACTGTAGCGCCAGCGATCCAGCAGGCTCAAAACCCCATGCAAGCATGGTTTTGTAAGTTTCAACCCGATACTTTTCCCAAGCACGGCCAATCGGAATTTTGGTCTCCAAAAGTGCCCGAGAAAAATTCACATTGAGGTTGTCATGAAAGACCAGCGAATCGGCAAATAAGTACGGTAAGCCGCTACTAGTACCATTTAAGGTAATGATCCGGCGCTGACAACGCAGTACTTCATTCACTGGCGTGTTGTGATCTTGATAAGGCCCTAAATCGCCTTCAAATAACTTATTCACCACCAAGGTCTCGCCAACAATGTTCTCTATTAGCTGGGTAATAGTACCGTCGTTGCCAAGAATAATTTTCTGTAAGTGCGTCAGATGCTGTTCGTTATAATGACTGACGTCAGATCCTAAGCCTTGATTAGCCAAATTGTGATTTGTGAGAGTGATCATGGCAGTCCTTGTTTATTATCCCAATGGCAGCATTTGGCTGAGCGACGCGCGCAGCCAAATGCCACGCTGTGCGTTATTTGTTCAACTCGCGCAGTCCATCCATGCGTAAGCGACTCAGCATTTTTTGTGCAGCAAAGGCCATTTCAAAATACAGGATACGTGGCCATGAGCTAATGTTTGGGAAGCTCAACAAGAAGTCGCGTGCCGCATTAGTCATTTTGTTTGGCCCTTCCAAACGATATTGCACCGCAAATTGTGGGTTGTGCAGTAACTTCACGCGCAGCATAGGATCTTTAAACAAACTTGGGATCTTCGGCATGCAACCCACTAGTTTGGCCATTGAATCCATGTAATGGCAATAATTCACCAGTGATGCGACATTCGGTGTGATCTTGTATTCAGTTTGCCAATGCATCGCGTCATGCTTAATGACATCAAGCATTTCCGAGCGACCCGGTAGCGCCTTCGTACCACTTGCCAGCTGCGCCAGATAACGACATTGCATTTCCGCAATGACTGGAATGCCACCTTGTTGTGGTCGGACAAAGCCAACAAAAGCAAGGCTTGCGCCAACCTCAGGAATAAACATTTGCTTATAGAGGTCGCGCATATTGTTTATTTTATACTCAAGGAATGGGAAACTGAGTTGATAGCCAGTACAAAACACCACTGCGTCTATCATCTCGCGGCTGCCGTCTTTAAACACCACCGCATCTTTCTCAAAGCGTTCAATACCACCAATATTTGGCATCACTTTGCCTTCCGCAATAGGCTTAAACAGCCGCTCATTTTTGGTCACGGCTTGGTGATGTGAAGGGCCAGATTTTTTCAACCATTCGCCACGGATCCGCAAGTGTTCATTGCGACTATTTACATACTTGTTGAAAATGCCTTTGGTGATGCCACCGTGATATCTGTGCGGTAGCTTGTTTACTATCCGCGACGTGAGCCAAGAGGTATCAATGGTAAAATAAGGGTCTTCTTGAAACGCCATATAGCGCGGTGCAACTGCTGGATAGCGGCGTAACGACAGAATGCACTTAGCCGCGACTTCGGAAATTTCCGAGGTAATGTCAGCAGAACTTTCGCCAAGCCCCACACAAAGCACGCGTTTGCCCTGATAACGCATTTTATCGCGGTAATCGTTGGAATGTTCAATTTCCCCCATAAACTGATCAAGGCCTGGCAAATCTGGCAGTTTAGGTTTTTGGAAGTGACCAGAACACACCACCACCATATCTACTTTAAGGTGCTGCTCACCTTCACTGTTTTGATATTTCACTGTCCAGCCGCAATCATCGCCTGCCGTTTTACTGGCAGCACAACGTTCAACCATTTTCACCTCTGAGCCATAACGGAATTTATCCGCTAAATTGAAGTGTGCGATGTACTCATTGAGATAATTGACATATTCCTTCTTCGACCAAAACTTCAAATTCTGATGACTGGGTACAAAGTCCGAGTAAGCCATAAAGTAGTTGGAAATGGTTAGGTGCAAATCTTCATAGATCTTTTTGTCTGCAAACACCCCACCAAAGCTGTCTGCCTTTTCCAAGCAGATCACGTCGTGACCTTCGTCCGACAATTGTTTTACTGCGGCTATCCCAGATAAGCCTGCACCTATGACAACAAAGGTTTTTTTCATTCTTCTCTCCTTAAAGGTTCCACATACAAGTCGTCACCAACGGGGTCACAAACCCAGTTGTGCGATCAGAGCTTGACGGGATAATTTACCGTTGCGGTTACGCGGTAGTGCAGGTGCAATGTGGACGTGGTCCGGCAACATGTACTTAGGTAACCATTTACTACAATGCATTTTTAAATTGAGTAGGGTTGGCGCAGGCTCTGTCACTGTCAGATGGGCATGCAACGACTTATCCGCCCCCACCACCACGATACATTCCTTGATGGCAGGGTGCTGATATAGCGCACGCTCCACCTCAGCAAGATGAATTCGGTAGCCTTTAACCTTCACCATATGGTCTTTGCGGCCAACAAAAATTAGCTTGCCTGTTTCATCCTGATAGCCAATATCACCCGTGTTATACGCCGCTTGCTCGCGTGCTGGCATACCAAAATATTGGCTAAATACACTTGGTCCAGTGGCGACAATATAACCTTGCTCACCAGGTAATACTGGCGTGCCATGTTCGTCTTCGATGCGAATTACTGCGCCGCTGGCACCCGTACCGATAGGCAACACATCAGGAACTTGGGCAGGTACTTGATAGGCAGTACACACATTAGTTTCTGTCGGGCCGTAGAAATTCCACAAGGCAACCGCAGGAAAGGTTTGGCGTAGCCGTTTCAGCGCTTTGATTTCAAAGGCTTCACCGGCAAAGATAATGGTTCGTAAGGATTTCGCGCGGCTGGCAAAATCGACCTCATTATCAAGCATCATGACCAGTGCCGTCGGCACTGAGTACCAGATACTAATGGCATGTTGCTCAATAAAACTGACCAAACGATTGGGCAAATAGCTCACCATTTCCGGCACTAAATGCACACTCGCCCCAACCGCAAGCGCGACATAAATATCCAATACGGATAAATCAAAGTGCCACGGCGCATGGTTAGAAAAGCGGTCATCATGATTTGGTTTTAGGGTTTCTATTGACCAATTGATAAACGCCAGCGCATTTTGTTGGCTGATACATACCCCTTTTGGTACACCTGTTGAACCAGAGGTATATAAAATGTAAGCCAGCGCTTGTTCGTCTTGATATTGCACCTCTTGAAAGGCGCTTGCATCAGTGGCCGCTATCTGTTGCCAAGTAAGCACTGAACTTGGGTAGTCGAGCTCAGCTTGACTATCGAGTACCACCAGTTTCACCGCTAACTGCGTGGCTTTCGACAGATGTTGGTACTTTTGCTGGGTGGTGATAAGCACCTGCATGTCGCAATCGTTGACTATGGTGACAACCCGCGCGAGCGGATTCATCGGGTCAATCGGCACATAAGCGGCACCCACCGCCGATACCGCTAACATAGCTGCAACCGCTTTGCTGGATTTATCTAACCACAGCCCCACTCTATCGCCTGGTTTTACCCCAAGTTGCTGTAATTGCAGCGCTAGCTGGTCGCGGACATGGGCAAGTTGACTGTAACTATACTGCTCCAACGCATCCGTAACGGCAAGTTGGTCAGCCTTCGCATTCGCAAGGCCATGATGAAAAAGTGCCTGTAGCGTCTTCATAGTAAACCCAACCGATTGCAGATAAGTTCACGCTGGATATCCGAAGTACCTGAAAATAGAATCGACCCTACTGCGTCACGCAGGCTCATATCAACATGACTTTCTTGAATGTAACCCAATGCCCCATGCACTCGAATGGCATCTAGACCAGACTGGACAAAGGCTTCGCTTATCGCAAGCTTGCTTGAGGCAACCGCTTTGGTGTTATCAACGTTTTGCGATTTTTGCCAAGCCGCAAAGTAGAGTAATAAACGCGCGCTCTGTAGGCGTACTTCCATATCCGCAATGCGATGCGAAACAGCTTGGAATTTACTGATGGTTTTATCGCCTTGTTTGCGGGTATTGGCGTACGCAATACAGCGTTCTAAATCCCGCTGCATCACGCCAATAAAAAGTGCAAACAAGCAACAACGTTCCCAATCCATGGAAGCTGCAAAGATCCGTGCGCCTTGACCTTCTTGGCCTAGCATCATGTCTTTATGAACTCGCACATCATCAAAAAATACTTGGTTTAGCTGTGCTTTGCTTAAGCCCATTTTTTTGTAGCTTTTGCCCACTTCTATGCCAGGTACACCGCGTGGTACTACAAACGCAGATTGGCCAAGGTAGCCAAAGGCTTTATTGGTGGTGGCATAAACCACGTAATAATCCGCGACACTGCCGTTGGTCACATAAGACTTACCACCGTTGAGAATGTAGTAATCACCATCGCGTTTTGCGGTAGTCGCGAGCGTTGCAATGTTTGACCCAGCTTCTGCCTCGGAAATCGCATTAGCAGCGATTTTCTCGCCACTGACTAAAGCGGGTAGTAACTCGCGTTTTAGCGCTTCACTGCCATGCTCGTAGATTGGCATACAACACGCGAAAGTGTGCGCGGCACCAGCAAACAACACACCGGTATCGGCACTGCCTTGGCCTAATCCTTCGAGGATTTTTACTGTAGTTAAAATGTCAAAGCCTGAGCCATTGGCGGCATATTTACCGTCTATTGGTAGGCCAAAAAAGCCAAAGTCGCCCAATTGACGCCAAACATCATGTGGAAACTCATCTTCTGCTAAACCTGAGAAATCAAGGTCTTTAGCAAAACTCAGCGCATGCTCGAACAACTCTAGCTGCGCTTCACTCCATTCAAAATTCATGTTTTTCCCTACTTGTTTAGTGCAAAACTTCCCCATTCCCAAGCTTTGCCACTTGCTCTCTTCCAACTCATACGTCCTTGTCTTGCTGGCGACAACAAGAGTTGCTTATCGCCAGCCGACTTTTAACGAGGCTTATCCTTAGCCAACCATTTGCTTGCGGTCGTATTCTTCAATGGCTTTGCGGAAAATCATCGGTGCTTTCCAGCCTTCACAATCAAAGCAGCAACCACCTAAGAGACGAATAACTTCGTCGCGTAAGTCTGGATTTTGCATTTGGTAACCGAAGAAAATCGGGTAAATCCAGAAGTAGCGAATAAGATCTGCCGCGATTTGCTGACCACCATTACTCCAATCACGGAAAGCATAAAATGGCGTTTTCCAATCATCATTTTTGATTGCTTGGTCGATTGCTTCAGCCGCACGAATACCTTCTTTAAGCGCAAACGACACACCGTAAGAGAAGATAGGATCTAAGAAGCGGTGCGCATCACCGATACAAAGCCAGCCATCACCGACAAAAGGTTCAATGCGGTACGAGAAATCAGCCATAGATTCCGGCGTACTGGTACGAGTGGCATTACGGAAGCGGCGTTTGATCTCTGGGCTGATGTTTTCCATGCCCCACGCCATCGCATCTTCAGGGTTTTTACATTCTTGATAATAAAGATCTTTTGGAATGACGATGCCAAGGCTATCAGTGGTTGGTGAAATCGGAATGATCCACGACCAATGATACTGCTTTGAGTACAGAATCGTGGTGTTGGTCGAAAATGGCGGCATATCACGTTCAACCCCTTCAAAGTGGGCAAAAGACGCAATTTGCTGCGAGAAGAACTCAATCTCACGCTTACCAGCAATCCCTTTACGGGATAGGAAAGTCGCTTGACCGCTGGCATCAACCAGTACTTTTGAGCGCACTTGGTATTCCATGTCATCTTTTTTATAGATGGCACCGACTACCTTGCCTTCGTGCTTGATCACATCTTTAACCAACGCTGTTAGGTACTCAACGCCGTGCTCAAGCGCTTTTTCTTTTAGCATATGGTCAAAGTCGCTACGACGCACTTGCCAAGTTGGCGCTAAAATCGGAATAAAAAATTCATTTTTAGATAATGAACCAATTACGTTTACCCCTGGTTTGTCAGGGAAACCAGCTGCGGTCATTTGCTCAGCAAGACCTAAGTCACGAATGATCTGGCCGGCATTGCCCGTTAACGACTCCCCGATATGAAAGCGTGGGAACTCTTCTTTTTCGACACACAGTACCGATAAACCTTTTTTGCGGCATTCAATGCCACATAAACTGCCCGCAGGGCCGCTGCCAATGATGACAACGTCATAACTCTTAATCATGTTCATGCCATTGCCGCCTTAGTTAAGAAGTCTTCCACAACCCAGACAAACTCTTCTGGACGCTCAGAAGCTGAAAAGTGACCACAGCGAGATAAGCGCGTAACTTGGGCGTTAGGTAATTTAGCGGCAGCCTTTTCGCTCCACTCAGGCGGAATGATTTGGTCATGGTTACCCGCGATAAACAGCGTAGGCACTGAAATACCATCGAAAATTTTCGCCATGCTGCTTTTCGCTTGATGGTCAAGAAACTCGTGGTAAGCCGGACGAGAGAGCACATCATCAAGCAGAGACTTAAGCGCTGGTGTCATTTTTGGCGGGTTGTAATAAGCAGCCGCAAGGAATTGCTCTGGATCGTGTGACATTTTTTGTAAGTCCATCCACCAACTATCAACGTCTTCAATCAAACCAAAACCTGTACATACCAAGCCTTTGACTTTTTCAGGGAAACGACGCGCCACTTCAGCGGCAATCATGCTACCAGCTGAGTTCGCCACCAATACCCACTCTTGCTCTTGCAAGGTTTGTAGATACTGTAAAGTGTATTCAACATGGTCAACGAAAGTTGGAGAAGGGTTTTCACTTTTACTTAAACCAAAGCCAGCCAAATCAAGTGCAATTGCGTTATGACGACCTTGCACTGAACGTAAAATTGCCGACCAAGAAGTCGATGGGTTACCTAGCGCAGGTAATAAAATCCAAAGTGGTCCAGTACCTTTAACGCGCAATACGTGCTGCTTAAAGCCTACGCCAGCGTCCACCAATTCACTTTGAATACCGTAGCTTTCTTGTAGTTTTACTAAGCGGTCTAACTCAGATACGTTGCTCTCTTCAGTCGCGACTTCGCCACTCAGTGACTTGATAAGCAATGCCAGCGTTTCCAGATTCTCAAAATGCACAGGCGTAATATCATGCTCTGGAATTTTTGCGCCATATTGCTGATCGATATAGGCGAGTAGTCGCACCATAGATAGCGAGTTGAGGATCCCTAATTCCAACAACGGGGTATGTTGGTCAAGATCGGGCGCTGCACCTTCCAATAGGTCCTTATTTACAAATTCAATTAAATCTTCAATCATCCTAGTTTCCTAATTTGCAGTCTCTCAATAGTGAGTTTGTACCCACTCAATTTCGGGAAAATGGTGATAGCGCTCACCATCACCAAACCACATCTGCCCTATTCAACTACGCTCTATAAAACGTCACTAAATACGGCTCGCGATGAGTGTTATGCGTTTGTCTTACCAGCAGGCATACGCAGTAAGCCAAGCTCAGCGGGCAAGCACACAGTACGAAATTTAACAATTAAATAACATGGTTCTACTGGACTATGGCGCTGGTCCATTTGGACTATAGGCGTGAGCGGCTAAAGTTTTTACCTTAGAAAAAACCGTAAACTGAAAGGAATTACCTTATGAACACAGGAATGAACCACTTAGTGACGCCTGTTAAACGCTCAGATGTGCCTGAGTTGGAGCCTGTCTTTTTGGCAATCGAGAACAATTTAGGCTTTATCCCGAATGGGATATTGACTATGGCCAAAGATCCTGTGCTGGCCGCAGCATTTGGCGGTTTGTTTAAGTGCTTGGCACAGTTCAAACACATTGAAACCGAACTAAAATGGGCAATTGCCACCATCAGCAGCAACGCCGCGGGCTGCGTTTATTGCCAAGGCCATTTCTCTCATATCGCCAGCCGCGTGAACGTCGACCGAAACAAGGTGTTAGCCGCGTTTGAGTTTGAATCAAGCGGTTATTACAGTGAAGCGGAAAAATCGGCGCTACGCTTTGCTTTCGCTTGTAGCACTTCCCCTGCGCATTTGCGTAGCAGCCACTATGAAGAGTTAGGCCGCTACTTCACTGAGCCTGCCGTCGTTGAGATTGCCGCCATCATCGCCATTTGTGGCTTTTTAAACCGCTGGAATACCGCGATGGACAGCCAACTTGAAGTGGCGCCTGCAGCCATTTTGCAAGAAATTAACCAACTTAGCCGCTTTGCGGGCTAATCGAAGGAGTCGTTATGCCAACAATCAAATTTGTTCAAGCAGATGGTACTACCCATCAGGTCAATGTTCCAGTTGGAGCTTCTCTAATGCAAGCCGCGATGGAAAACATGGTGTCAGGTATTGAAGCAGAATGCGGTGGCTCAGGGAGCTGCGCAACCTGCCATTGTTATCTCGATAAAGCTTGGAGCGACAAAATCGAATCGCCAGATGATAACGAAGCACAGCTGTTAGAAATGGTGATTGAACCCAACGAGTTCAGCCGGTTAAGTTGTCAGGTAAAAGTACAAGAAGAACATCATGGCTTGATTGTCCGCTTACCTGTCTCACAATATTAAAGGAATTTAGCATGCAAACCTGTGTCATTATTGGTGGCGGGCATGCAGGCGCACAAGCGTGCGCCCAACTGCGTAAACAAGGCTGGGACGGCAAAATTGTGCTACTCGGTAATGAAGCTTCGCTCCCCTATCATCGCCCGCCACTCTCCAAAGGATATCTACAAGGCAATTTAAGCCCCGCACAGTTGTTGATAAGACCCGCCACGGCCTACCAGCAAGACCAAATTACCACCATCCTTGATTGTCGTGTAACGAGCATAAACCCTGCCAAACATGAAGTTGAACTTGCCGATGGCAGCCACATCAAGTTTGATAAACTGATGCTCTGTACCGGAAGCAGAGCGAGGCGCTTAAATGTACCCGGCGCTGATTTAGCTGGGGTGTACTACATAAAAACCTTACTGGATATTGAGCACATCGCCATGCATTTAGCTGAACACCCAGGCATCAAGCACATTGGCATGATAGGCGGCGGTTACATAGGTTTGGAAACCGCGGCGGTACTGAGAGAAATGGGTCACGAAGTGCGTATTTTTGAGCGCGAAGCGACTTTACTGTCGCGCGTTACCTCCCCTATAGTTTCGGCTTTTTACCATAAGCTGCATCATCAAAAAGGCGTGCAGATTGAAACCCAAAAACAAATCGCAGCTTTAAAGGGTGAGCGCGGTGTCGAGACGCTGGTATGTAGTGATGGCAGCCAATACCCTGTCGATTTAGTCATTGTTGGCGTCGGCGCTATTGCCAACACAGAACTTGCTGAACAAGCTGGGCTGCTAGTGGAGGGCGGTGTCGTCGTTAATGAACACTGCCAAACTTCGCACCCCGATATTTATGCCGCTGGTGATTGTACTGTGCAAGTAGAGCATCACAGCAGCCTTGCTACTCGCATTGAATCCGTACCGAATGCCTTAGAGCAAGCCAAAGCGGCTGCAGCGGCTATTTGCGGTAAACCCACCGCTATTACTGCGGTGCCCTGGTTTTGGTCGGATCAATACCACTGCAAAATTCAAATTGCTGGGTTAAATCATGGTTTTGATCGCGCAGTAGTTAGGCAATATCCTAATTCTGAACAATTTTCAGTATGGTATTTAAAAGACGGCAAGATCATCGCAGTAGACTGTATCAACAGCGCCAAAGACTTTATGCTCGGCAAGCGTTTAGTGGCGTTAAAGGCGCAAGTGCCCGCTAAAGTGCTTAAAGACCCAAACAGTCAATTAACCGATTGGCTCACTCACGCTGCGACTATATAACCCCCTTTAGAACTGAACAGTTTTATTCCTCTCTATTTCGCTCTCTCACCTCATTCCCACGCGCCGCGTGGGAATGCTAGCTCTGTATTTCTTTCTATAGCTACTGACAAGAAAACCTTACCACGTAGAGTGTGACAACGAGAAACAAAGGATGGGTAGAGGAACAGAGTCAGCTAGCCGATTAGCTCAAGCATGTTGCAACTGTATAAACACAGCCAAAGCTGGGTTGCTTTACACAACTATACTGCGCTCTTTCCTCGTCCCCACGCAGCGCGTGGGAACTTAAGGAAAAGGACTTCAGCTTTGTGATTGCACCAACTCAGCAGCATGGTCAAAGTCATGGCTGGTATGTGGTTTAGCAACTCCAAAGTCTTCCAAAATAGCGTACAAACAAGGCAACACCATTAGCACCAATACGGTTGATGCGCTAATCCCAAACACGATACTGGTCGCGAGCGGAATAAGGATCTGCGCCTGAATACTGCTTTCAAATAACAGCGGCGTCATTCCAGCAATCGTCGTTACCGAAGTTAATACCACCGCACGAAATCTATCATGGCTGGCTTTGGCCGCCGCATCATGGACATTCATACCTTGCTTGACGCGACTTTTTACAAATTGCACCAACAAGATAGAATCGTTTACCACAATCCCTGCCAGCGACACAAACCCCATTAAAGATGGCATAGAGAAGTTGATCCCCATAATAAAATGCCCCCACACTACGCCTATCAAGGCAAAAGGAATGGCAACCATCACAATTAAAGGTTCAACGTAGCTGTGAAACTGCAGCGCAAGCAGTAAGAAGATCCCCACCATGCCGAATAAAAAAGCCTTACGGATCGACGCTTGGGTGATCCCTGCATTTTTCACTTCACCTTCGAAGCTATATTGCACCGAAGGGAAACGGCTCTGGAAATCTGCCAACCAAGTTTTCTGTAAATCACTAATCACCGCTTTGGCAGTGTTAAGTTCGGTATCAATATCACCATAAACCGACACACTACGCTGATCATTAATGCGGTTGATCACTGCAAAGCCTCGGGTTTGCTCGATATCTACCAAGGCTGCAAGTGGAATTGCGACTTTGCTAATAGGGTGAATAATTGGGAAGTTATCAAAATCAGCGTAATCGTCCATGCTTTGCTCAGCAAGCTTAACTGTGATTTCGAATTGCTCCACGCCAACGTAAGTTTCAATAAGTTTCACCCCTTGAAATGCCGGGCGTAATTGATTGGCCACCATGGCAGAAGTGATACCCATAGCCACCGCACCGGGTTTAAGCGTAAGTGAATATTCCGGCTTGCCCGGACGCATATTGTCAGCTAAGTTTTGCACTCCCGGATAACCACGCAGCCACAACTTCATTTCGTGCGCAGCTTGTTGTAGTTCATCCACATCGTCACCGACCAAACGTACATCAATTGCACGCCCTTGCGGGCCCAGTTTTGGCTCTTTAAATGAAATTGCCAAAGCTTGTGGCACGTCGCCAAGCTCTTCGCGCCAACTATCAATAAACGCCTGCACTTGGGTATTACGCCGCTCAGCACTTAATAAATCCACCGAAACAAAGGCAAGATTCGACCCTTGATCTTGGTAATCAGGGTTTTCACCATAAGTGACGGTCACCGCTTGGACTAAATCTTGCGTTTCATCTTGGCTAAACTGCGCGTTAGTACGCTCTAGTGCAGCTTGAATTTTTGCCATCACTTCTTGGGTTGCATTGAGAGGCGTACCGTTTGGCATCAAAAGCCGTGCTTGTACCACATCACCATCAATATCAGGGAAAGCTGTAAACTTTAAGGTGCCGGAGGCCAACATACTGACTGAAAATAAAAAGCAGCCAATCACCGACCCCACAGTCAGGTAGCGATAGCGAATTAACTTCTGATTCAGTTCATACGCTTTGTCGTTCCAAGTGAGGAACTTGCGCTCAAACTTTGCTCTCAATGTCGTTATGGTGGCGTTCCACTGATGTTCTGACGTCTTAGCTTGTAATGAATGGGATAAATGATTGGGCAGAATAAAGAAAGCTTCGACCAGTGACACTGTGATAACAGAAATCAGCACTATCGGGATGACTTTAAGAATTTGCCCGAGGTCGCCTTCTATAAACACTAAGCCAACGAAAATACAAAGGGTCGTGACAAACGACGAGCACACCCCAGGTAACACCACTAAGGTGCCTTTAAGTACCGCCTCTTTAATCGCCATACCTTGTTCCACATGGCGGCCGATTGATTCGGCAATGACGATGGCATCATCCATCAAGATCCCTAGTGCCAATAACAACGCCACCATAGAGAGCATATTGATTGAAATGCCAAGTTGCAGCATGACAAAAAAGCTGGCAAGAAATGCCACCGGTAGCCCCATCACCACCCAAAATGCGTAGCGGAATGAGAAAAACAACCACATCACCGCAAACACCAAAAGCAAACCTTGCCACGCATTGTTGATTAATAACCCAATGCGGTCTTCCACTATGCTGGTGTTGTTGTTGGTAATAGCGAGCGTGACACCGGAAGGAAGGCTCTGTCGCAGCTCAGCCAATACCGCCTCAGTAGCCGCTAACACTCGCAAGCTATCATCGCTGGAGTTTTTACTTATGGTTAAAAGCGCGGTCGGTTTGCCTTGGTAGTAAACACGGTTTTCATCACGCTCAAAAGTATCTTTAACTTCAGCCAGTTGGCTAAGCTGAATGTCATTACCTTCACGGCCGGCAGCTATCACCACCTCAGCAAGCGAAGCTGCATCACGTCTTTCATCGGTAATACGGATCTGTGTTTCCTGCTGCGGTGTTTGTAACATCCCCAACGGCAGCTCGATATTTTGCTGGGTCAGGTTTTGCGACAAGCTTTGCAAGCTCAACTCATGCTGGCGTAGTGCCTCTTGAGTGGTTGTTACCCGCAGTTGATGCTTAGAGAAATCTTTTATGGTCACAAGTGGAATGTCGGGATGATGTTGCAACTTAGCTTTAACCTGCTCTGCCAACATTTTAAGATCAACACGATTGAGATCAGCTGCAATTGCAACCGATACGACGTCTTGCGTGCGGCCGCGTTCGGTGATTGTCCACTGCTCAGCCTGCGCGGGAAAATCATCTATGGTATCGAGTGCGTTTTTCACATCGTTAAAAAATTTCTCAAAATTGCCATGTTCAAACATCTTCACCGTCATTTGCCCGACATTTTGCCGCGCAATACAGTGCTTTTCCTCCATAAAGCTAATGCCATCGAGCGCCTTTTCCAAACTTAAACAGATCTTTTGCTCGACGTTTTCCGGTGTTGCACCGGGATAAGGCACTTTTATATCGAGCTGATAGGTATTAATTTCCGGCAAAGTTTCGCGTTTTATTTGCGGTAAGCTGAACATACCCAACGCCAAAAACAGCAGCATTAAAATATTGGCTGCTGTTGGGTGGCTGATAAAATAGCGGATCATGGTTTAGCCTCCGCCGGCAATGCTGCTGCCGCTAACCAGTTTTCTAGCTGGCGCTGTGAGCGTTCATCGCTTTGTAGCTGCAACGACTCCCCCACAATCACAGGAAAGAGGTCGTTGGTCAGTACTTTGGCGCCCACTAAAGTGGCATCTTGCGATAACACCAAATTATTTTGCTTCAGGGTAGATTGTAAGGGTGTAGGGCGCAGTGTGCTGTTGCCATCTGCCAGTAAAATCTGTTCGTTGTTAACCAAGTGACGGGGAATGGCCACGAACCGCTGGGCTTTTGCCAATAGTTCGACTTGCGCCCGCATCCCCGCCAAAAGCGGTGGCTTTTTGCCAAGCTGCATTTGCTGATAGCTTTCGCTAATGCTTACCACCACGCCAACAGTTTGGCTTTGTGGGTCCAGTTCATCACTAAAGCGCTCTAACTGCGCTTGCCAAACTTGGCCTTGCTCCCCAAGTAACCGTACTTGCGCATTTAAGCCTTGCTCAGCCAAATAGGTTTGCATGCCGTTGCTACCAATTTCGGCAAAATCAGGGGCTTGATTAAAGAATCGCACAAACTGCTGAAACTGCGCATAATCAAACTGGGCATTGATCAATACTTTTTCGATACCACTGGCACTAAACAGCGGCATGCCCTTAGTCACAAGCTGCTGCTCCTCTGCCGACACTTGATGAATCCGGCCCGTAAACGGTAAGCGGATCACGGTGCGGCTCAGCTCTAGTTGCGCTTTATCAACATCTGCTTGGGCTTGCTTTAGCTCGGCGTCCAGCACTTTGAGTTCTAGCGGGAATAAACTCTGCTGATTCAACAAGCGTTGCAACTCTTGCTGCTGCACCAGCACCGCTTGTTTGGCTTTGTTCAATTCAGTTTCTGAGGCACTGCGCTGGGTAAAGAGGGTTTTAAGTCGGGATTCCTCGGCATTCGCAATCGCCAGTTTGTGTTCGCTCAGTTTAATATCTTGCAGGGTGTTTTTAATTGCAGTGTGTTTCGCCGCTTCGCGCAATTCGGCGCTGGCTAACGCGGATTGTGCTTTGGCTAACTGTAACTGGTAGTCGCTGTCATCAATCCGCAGTAATTCAGTACCGGCAGCAAACAGTTCACCCTTTTTTAAGTTAGGGTGTCGATAGACAATGCGCCCCGACACTTCCGCCAAGCTGTTAAGTGAAATATTTGGCGTCACGCGGCCGTAACCGGTAATCGCTGGGCGCATAATATGCGACTGTAAAGTCACATATTCGGCCAAACGTGCCTCAGATTGGTAATCTTTGTGAGACATCGCCGGCTTAATCGCCATCACTAGCCCCACTAATACTACGCCGCATAATGCCGCTAAGGGCAGGTTTTTCCTATGTTGAAAGTTCCAGCTCATGATCTTTAGACTCCTTAAATCCTTCTAAAAAATGCTGATACGAATCCTTGCACCAATGACTACCGAACAGTAATTCGTCATCAATTTGCCAGGCGTATTGCCTAACGGCACGAAATAAAAATGGCGACACCAAACTGGTAACCAAGTGAAACGCAGCCACCTTGGCGCGTACTGGGTCGGCAATACCCGTTTCCATAGCCACCAAACGAGGCAAAAACTTTGATACCCGCATGGGAAATGCCTGCATAAATGCTTCAGCAAGCGGTGTGGTTTTACCTAATACCTCTTGCCCTAATAAGTGCACAAAACCAGGCCTTGCACGCAGTAACTGACCAAACGCTTCAATAAACTTAAGTACTGGTTGCGCAGTATCATTAAGCTCTTCAAAACTAAGAAAATGTTCATCCGCAATTTGGTTTAGTAAAGCAATAAACAATCCGTCTTTATTACCGAAGTAATATTTGATCATGGCAGAGTTAATGCCCGAGACTGAAGCGATATCACGAATGGTAATTTGGCTGTAAGCCTTACCATCAAGTAGCTGTTGTGCTGCTTTAAGCAGTTTATTGCGTTGTAGTTGTTGTTTTAATGGATCGATCGGTCGTCCACGCTGCTTCACTGTTGTCACGGGGTTCTCTCTTGTTTAGCTAATTGATTCAAATATTAACGAATTACCTTAGCGAACTTTTATATTTAATCATACGATTAAATAATTAAATTTAGCAAGATGAGAATCACGATTATTTTACATTAACCTAACTCAGCTCTGCATCGCAAAGCTGAGGTTACCAAGAAAAAGACGCTGTTTTTCAGCGTCTTCTCGCAATTACTGAGAGAGCAGCTCGAAGCCCGTGAAACCAACTTCCAACGTAATTAGTAGCAGCAGAAAACTCACCAAGTGACCCACTTTGACCTTTGAACAAACATAAGCGCCAAGTGGTGCCCCAACAACAACGATAGGGATTGCAGCCAGTAAGTAGCTTTCAATTTCTGGGGTAATAGTATGTAAATGCCATGCATTGATGCCACTGCCCACCAATGATGTAAACGCCATCACCAGTACTGAGGTGGCCGTTGCCACTTTGACATCAGCATTGTAAGCAATGACCAGTAAAGCAAAGAGCGCAATGTCTGCACCTGAGCCAACTAAACCACTGGCAATACCGCCTAGAAACGCCACCAGCATAAAACGCATTGGTTTTGGCTGAATGTATCTTGCTGCCGGTTGGTGATGGACTTTACGCCACCAACGCAGGATTAACGTGATAGCAAAGCATAGGAGTAGAAAACTAAAAATTGACTTGGTAAGCAGACGCGGTGCGTAAGGCGCGACATAAAGTAAACTTAACCACACCCCAAGAGCCGACAAAGGCAACGCCATCAGCACCACATTGCCGTAAACTGGAATACGACGACATAAAATAGTGATAGACGCAGCTGTCATACCAAAACTTTGAATAGCCAACGAAAACACCTTGGCAGTCGCAGGTTCTATATTAAGTACCTTGGTCATTACTGGAAAGGCGACTGCCCCGCCGCCAAGTGCGGTGCCGCCCGCAACAAAAGAACCAAGCGCCATAGTCGCGGCAATGCTAATTTCATGGTAAATCTGCACTAAGGCTTGTGACAGACCTTGCAGCCAAATCAGTCCTAAATACACTAGACCTGTAAAAACCAAAGGCCAGGAATTGGGTTGTCGAAGTTTTTGGATCACAATGTTTCCTTATTCTGTAAGTCCTAAGTACCCCGCACTTGATACTTATGCAACGACGCGAGGTAAGCCATCTAGCTGGTAAAATTATTTCATCATCATGTTACAAATTTGTAGCTATACTTGCTAGTGCTTAGTATTGTGAATTCGCTACTGACTGGAAATAGTCCGTTCGGACCAAATGAAAACAAGATTGGAGTTTTTACTTTAATTTGGTAGTGCGTCGAGCGCATGACTCAGTTACTTGGTGTTACAACTTGTCAAAATTAGCCAAGTAATACAGACTTTAATTTGGTAACGCATAAAAGCAAAAAAGCAGTATGGTTTACGATTCCATACTGCTTTTAGTACATGTTCAGAGCATCAAGTCACAACTTAATGTCGACGCTATTCAATTTAGAACTGTGCAACGAACTCTAGATTAAACATCTCTGCGTTGTCTCTATCTAGATAATGAGCAGTAAGGTAATAGCTGCTATTGAAGAAGTATTTAGCTTCTAGTTGCAAATCAGAATCATTGACACCCGCACCTAAAGCGAAATTACGGGTAAAATAGTAATCAGCCATTGCGCTGAATACACCGTCGCCATCATTGTCAAGGTATTCTGCATCTAAGGTGAAATAGCTGTCTGCTTCAATATTTTTCAAATAACGCGCAGATACCGACCATGCATCAAATTCATCATCAATATTGGCATTAAAACCTAAATAATCCGTATCATTGAGATAATGTAAATACTCAGCTTTAAACCATTGCACATCAGAGCCATTATCTATGGCTTGATTACGAATAGAGAGCTTTAAATTATCTGAAACTAAATAACCTAAACCGATACTGTGATTATCGAAATTATCAACATCTTGTACCTCTGCGGTTACAAAAAATTGATTAAAGAAGTATTCGCCGCCAAAGCCAAGCGCATCGCTACCCGGCGCGTCATAACCAAACGCATAGAAATTGCTGTCTGTGTCGATATAACCGTAGTCATCCCATACACCTGAGCTATCCTGTGCTTCAAGGTAGTATTGCGTAGCAAATGCATAAACATCAAGATTGCTGCCGTGAGCGACATCTACGTTGGTGTAACTTAAACCGTTGAACCATTGTTTAGTATCAAGCTGAGCAGCTTGAACTGATGCACAAGATAAAAGACCCAAAATAGATACAGATAATAGTGAACGCATAGAAATCCTTATAAGCGTTAAAATAATAACTAGATAGGGTATACAACCCTGCAAATAAATTGCGGCGGCATACTAACAGCAAAAGAATTAACTTTCCATGAATAAATCCAAAGAATATCAGTAAAAAAATAATTTGCTTTAATCAAATTTGCAGTTACGTTTAACAAATGACATTGCACAGTAATCCCTCTTAGTGGCATATTAATCAAGCGATTAAAGGGAACTCCAAATGACGACTCAAGTGATTGAAAACACCCCAGCCTCTGCACGTCCAGCCAGTGAGGTGAGTCCATCTCATTCTCGCACTCGTTTGCTCGCAGCTGCAAAAGCACTGTTTTTTCAGCATGGTTACAGCCAAGTGACCACTCGCGCAATTGCAGCTGAGGCAAATGTCAATGTCGCCTTAATTCGCTATCACTTTCTAGACAAAGCAGGCCTGTTTGAAACGGTACTGCGTGATACCGCAGCGCCACTACTTGAACAGCTCAAACATCGTAAAAATGTCCCTGCCGATGAAGCCTTTCACAGCCAGTTTATTTTACGCTACTACCAAGTGATGGCTGCGCATCCAAGCTTGCCTAAACTGTTATTTAGCGCCTTACATGATGAGACTTCCCAAGAGCACGAGATTGTCAAAAAGGTGTTTTTTAATCACCTTGAACTCGGGATCAAAACCATGGGTGCTTCATTTGCTCAACTGCCCAGCAAGGAAGGCTTAGATCCACGGCTACTGCTGTTGAGCTGTGTGTGTTTGTCCGTTTTTCCATTTTTGTTGCCCCCAGTCATGCGTCCGCTTGTCGGACTGGATTTAGACAAGTTTGACTGGCAAGACATCGCCCGCCACCAACAAGCATTTTTAAATGCAACACTGAAAAGCTGCCAAGCATAGAGGACATTATGAACAACCCGCTGAGACTCATCGCCACCGCACTCATCAGCATGTTAGTGCTGAGTGCTTGCCAAGAAGAGCCAAGCCGCGCTTATGGCATTATTGAACGCGCACAGCTGCAATTAAGCAGTCCATCGCCATTGCAGATTAAACACATTGCGGTGTCGCGCGGCGAGCAAGTGAACAAGGGCGCTAAGCTGGTGTTTATGGATGATACCTTGCAACAGCAGCAAGTGGCTGCAGCGCAAGCCGCACTGTCACGCAGTCAAGCCGCATTGGCGCTACTGCAAGCGGGTACCCGTGAAGAACAGCTAGCACAAGCACAAGCACGGGTTGATGCATCACAAGCAACTTGGCAAGAAGCAAAACGGCAATTAGTGCGCCAACAAAAACTAATGGCGGAAGGCCTAACCTCACAAAATGCTTTAGACAGCGCCAAATTGGCGGTCGACTCCAGCGCTGCACAATTTCATGAAGCTACTGAGCTACTTAAAGAGTTACAAAAAGGGGCGCGAGTACAAACCATCGAACAAGCGAAGCTAGCGGTCGATGAGGCGCGAGCGCAGCTCGCCATGGCACAAAAGCAACTACAAGATTTAACCTTAGTCGCCCCCACCGACGGTATAGTTGAAGAATTGCCTTGGTATGAAGGTGAGCGGCCTCCTGTTGGTGCACCGATTGTGATGATAGCCGACAGCCAACAGGTGTTTGCGCGGCTTTACTTACCAGAAGAAAAACGTGCCACCATTAAACTTGGCCAAACCATGCAAATCCATGTTGATGGTAACGCTCAGCCTCTGCAAGGCAGCATTAGCTACATCAGCAATACAGCCAGCTTCACGCCTTATTTTGCCTTGTCACAACAAGAGCGCGCGCGCCTAATGTACGTTTTTGAAGTGCGTTTACCCGCATCTACGACTTTGAGCAGCGGCACACCAGTCTGGATGGCGCTGTAATGAACGATGAAAAGAGCGACGAAATCGTCGTCCGCTGCACTAACCTCGGCAAACGTTTTGGCGATTACTGGGCAGTGTCTGAACTAGATTTAACCATCCGCAAAGGAGAGATTTACGGCTTCCTTGGCCCAAACGGCTGTGGTAAGTCGACCACCATACGCATGTTGACCGGTTTGTTGACCCCCTCTACCGGCGAAGTGGAAGTATTAGGCAAGGACGTTGCAGCGCAGGGCGAGGCATTAAAATCCCGCATTGGTTATATGACGCAAAAGTTTTCTCTTTATGGCAACCTTACGGTTTTGGAAAACTTGCAGTTTGTCGCTCGCATTTATGGCCTCAATAGCAGTGCCGCTCAGGCTCGAATTAGTGAATTAATCAGCGAATATGACCTTGGCAGTAAGCAAGATGTGCTGGCTGAATCCTTAAGTGGCGGACAAAAGCAGCGTTTAGCCTTAGCAACCGCAGTGATCCACAAACCTGCGCTATTGTTTTTAGACGAACCGACTTCAGCCGTTGATCCCGAAAACCGCCGTGCATTTTGGGAGCAATTATTTGCGTTAAGCGCCCAAGGCACCACCATTTTAGTCTCCACGCACTATATGGATGAGGCCGAACGTTGCCATCGTTTGGCGATTCTCGAACAAGGTAAAAAGCGTGCCGACGACAGCCCCAGCGATTTAATGCAGCGGCTTAAAGTGCATGTTTGTGAGATTTCTGGTGAGCAGGTCTCAGCGCTCAAGGCGCCATTAAGCAGTTTGCCAGAAGTGATCTCAGTATCGCAAATTGGTGCGCGGCTACGGGTGTTGGTCGATAAACGCAATGACACTCCGCTTGAGTTACTGCGCAGTAAAATTGGCACTGAGCACCAGCTTGACTTTACTCGCCCCAACCTTGAAGACGTATTCGTAACCAATACCGGGAGGGGTTATGCTGCATTGGCTTAGGCTATCTGCCATCGTCACTAAAGAATTTAAGCAGCTTTCACGCGACCGCATTACTTTTGCCATGATTGTAATGATCCCGCTGGTGCAGCTCTTGCTGTTTGGCTACGCCATTAATACCGATGTGCGTCATGTGCAGGCAGGTATTGTCGATTTAAGCCAAACTCAACAATCAAGACAATTGATCCAAACCGCAGCTAACACCCAAGTCGTCGATTTTATCGGCTATTATTCTTCGGCCGAGCAAGCTGAAGCAGCGATTGTGGCCGGTAAAGTCAGTGCGGTTTTGGTGATCCCCGCAGATTTTGTGCGCCGTGGTTTACTTCGCGATTATCAGCGCACAGCCACTCGTGCTGGCAACACTAGCGTCAGTAGCAGTGTGGCGCAGTGGTTGATTGATGGCTCAGATCCCGTACTGGCAGGCGCGGTCTCGGCCTTAAGCCAATTGCCAATGGCGATTAAACGCTTACCACAAGCCAGTTTGCCCAACCCGCAATTTGCCCTACTCAATTACTTTAACCCCGAAAAGCGCTCGTCAGTCAATATAGTACCAGGGCTTATCGCGGTGATTTTAACCATGACGATGATCTTGTTTACCGCCTCTGCACTTGTGCGCGAGCGCGAGCAAGGCAATATGGAGTTTTTGATAACCACCCCCATTCGCCCTATCGAATTGATGCTCGGAAAAATTTTGCCTTACATCATAGTCGGCTATATCCAAATGGCGATTATTTTAGCGCTCGGCCATTGGCTCTTTGCGGTGCCGCTGAACTTTGATATCGGCTCGCTATTATTGGTGACACTGCTTTTTATCACCGCCAGCCTGACTTTAGGTTTGCTAATCTCAACTAAAGCGCAAAGCCAGCTACAAGCCATGCAAATGACGGTATTTGTGTTACTCCCGTCGATTTTGCTGTCAGGATTTATGTTCCCTTTTGCCGCTATGCCAACTGTCGCGCAATACCTTGCCGAAATCTTACCCGCAACCCATTATGTGCGCGCGATTCGCGCTGTAGTGCTAAGAGGCGCTCACTTTAGCGACCTACAATTTGATATGTTGTGCTTAGTGGCATTTAGTGTGATTGGTTTTATTATCGCCACCTTAAAATTTAAAAAGCGCCTTGATTAATCTAGGCGCAATTTTTCTGCTTGGTTATTGGCATTCTAAGTCAGGACAGCCGTAAGCTAACAGGTTGTAAACGCAGACCTGAATGGGTTCAAGCAGTAATTTAGCAATGTTCTAGACTCTGAATCGGCAACAACAGCACGAATAGTCAAAGACAATTAAACTTTACATCAACGTAGCGGGATGCCTCAGCACCTTGCTTTGATATCTCAAATTAATCATTCACATACCTATTTAACATCCAAAATTAGAACATTGATTAATAAATTGTTATGTTTTATGATTCAAAAACCAAAGGAAATTGGAAATACTCATGTTTATGATGAAAGTAATACACGTGTCATTCATTACCTACTTATGCCTTGTTAGTACTTTTGTAGACGCCAATGAACACATAGAGAAAAAAATCTCAATCACCTTTGATGATGTACCAATTCATGGTGAATTTGCACTGTCACCGCAATCTCTCGCAAATATCAACCACAAGATCTTAGATACCCTCAAAAAGTATAATATTAAAGCAACGGGATTTGTTAATGAAGGTCACCTTAAAGACAATGCCAAATTATTGCAGGAACTGTTATCCGCTTGGCAACAACATGGTCACGAACTTGGCAACCACACTTTTTCACATATTTCCTATCACCAGAACGATTTGAACACCTATCTGACGGACATTCAAAAAGGCGCTGCTACAACGCAAATAGTACTAGGCAAAGTGAAACAAAAATTTTTTCGCCCGCCTTATTTGCATGCTGGCAGCACCGATGAAGCGCAACTCATGTTAGATGAGGGCTTACACAAGTTAGGCCTACAACTAGTACCAGTAACGATGGAAAATGCAGATTATGTGTTTGACGCCCCTTACACAAACAAACTTGAAAGTAAAAACCTCTCTGAGGCAAACACTTACAAAAAACAGTATCTAGAGTTCACTGAGCGTAGATTAGACTTTTACGAAAGTGCCAGTGCAAAAATGTTTGACCAACCAGTACCGCACATCTTAATGCTGCATGTGAATCAATTAAACGCTGATAGTTTAGATAGCATTTTGATGTCGCTACAATCTCGAGGCTATCAATTTCAAAGCTTGGAACAAACCTTACAGCAACCAATATACGCTCAGCCAACTCAGGCATTTAAGTTCGGTATTCACTGGCTATTTCGTTGGGATAAATCCAAGGATAAAAAAGTGAACTGGGCGTCAGAGCCTGAGCCCTCTCAAGATGAGTTTGCCGAACATCAACAAGCCTTAACAATTCTAAAAAATGGAAAGCTCTAGTGTACAAGTCATTGCGCAATATCAAAATTGGTGTCTCTGGTATGGGGGAGCAATTTTGGGTTAGTGTTGGTAAAACTAAACATTTTTACATAGTGAAGAGCCTGTAACAGATCGAGCCTACAACAGATTTTGTGTAACTGCCATTTAGTTAATGTGCTTTTCGAGGCGATCCTCGAACTCAATCATAAAACGGCTCAGTGAATGAATTGCTGACCCAACGCCGTAAGTTCACATCCTTCCTCGTCATCAAAAGCTGACACAAAAGACTTAGAACCATTCCCTCTGGACCTACGTTGCGAAGTCTTTGCTACGAAATTGCCGAATTAATCTGTTTCTCTGTATTGCCGAATAACCCCGCTGGTGCTTACATCACGAAATAAAAGCTTATATAGGTTTGCGTCAGCAGAATCTTCTCGGACAGCACCTTGCCAATCTTGTGCCAAATTTTCCCTCTCGTGATGCGATTGTTATTGTATATAGCAGCTACAACTTGGAAGTGCATTTCTGAGTATTGATTGATCCAATCAATAAACATACGGATGACGTCATCGCTTGAAACTGCACTACTTGCAGCATTAGCCAGAATATTTCTGATAATTCTCGTTTTTCTTCACTTTCAGCGCAAGACCACTCTCTAAATGTTTTCTTGACCAAAGACTGATATGAACGGCTATCAACACGCTCTGAAATTGCTTGGTCTTGCAAGTCTAAACGCGCCATGATTTCAACAATAGTTTCCTCTTTTTCTTTCAACTCATCTTCCAACATTTGAGCCCAGTGCCGAAAGAATTTATTTACCTTGTCTTGTTCCTTTTCAGACCAAGCCACAGCTATAGCAGAGAAAACACCTCCCACAAATGGAACAACTCCGCCAGCAGCTTGAAGAGCAGCTTTGCTTCCTTTTCCCGATTCTGGCATTTCACTCTCAACATCACTCATATTTTTCTCCCAAGCCATAACAATCTTAATCTACGAACGAGTTGCCCAATTCCCTGATGATATGAAAAACTTTTAAATCGGCATACACCAATCTACCAAGTTTAAACCTGGGCCTTATCCTATTTAGCGATGGGTGAACATTTAAAAGCTCTCCGCTGTCATTACGGATAGCTTGCTAATACTTGCACGCGCTTACGTTCGGTGTTGCTAAATTCCCGTTGTAAGTAGGCTTGTGCGGCGGCGGCATCGGGTTCGCCAGCGATAAAAGTGCGCCATGCAGCTAGCTTCTTATTCCACTGTGCTTCCTCAAGCTGTAGCTCTGTAATACGCTCTTGCACTACTTGCGGCTGCGACTTAAGCCAAGTTTGCGCTTCTAAAGCATTTGCGTTAAGTGCTTGATAGGACTCGTGCAATTGCAAGGTAGGCAGGATTGCAGCTTGATGAGCATCTGGCAGCGCAGCCACACTCTCGGCCAACTGGTAAGCTTGTTGCTCTTTGGTTAAGTGTGAGTCTTGCAATATCGCCTGACGCGCTAACATACCTTGGTGCCACTGCATTTCATCAGCAAACCAACGCTGATATTGCGCCGGCGAAAAATGCTGGCGCAGTAGCTCATCCAATATCGCAACCCGCTCGGCGAGTGTAAACTGCTGCCAAGCCAGCTTTCTTTGCGCCTCTTGTAGTGCCGTAAACTGCTCACGCAATTGTTGCTCACATGCGCTTTGCGGTTTGGCGTCTGCTTCACGCCAATTTGCCATAAAGCCATCAAGCAAAGCACGCGAAGCGATAATTTGCTCGCAGTCGGTTATTGATGCAGCTGCAAGTGACTCAGTGGTAGAGGATTCAGCGGTAGAGAGCGGCAAAGCCGCATCAGTTGTAGTCGTTAACCCAGCAAGGTGAGGTTGCACCTGTACAACCTCATTATCGGCGCCTGCTTTTACGCTATCGGGTTGGGGAGCATCGGTTGGCATAACCCTCAAATACCCCGCCACAGCAATAACAACCAAAGCGATGACGACCATGAACCGAACCATAGCTATCACAACCCTAAGTTCGTTAGGCGCAGGCCTTGCTCACGATATAAGGTGAGCGGATCGGTATCAAACCAGTGGTGAATACCAATAAATTGATTGACTTCATCAAGGTGGTTAAGCTGGTAATGGGTGCCTATCACTTGCCCTAAATGACTAGAACAGGCCGCCACCAGCCCATCATTTGGCTCGTTAAACGTCAGCCCAAATAAGCCTAACGCAGCATCAGCTGGGTCGAAAACATTGGTAAAAGTTGCAGAGCCGCTCCAAGAAAAATAATACACGCCATTGGCTGCCAGCATATCGCCCTGCCCGCAGTAAGCCGCCGGTACACCTTCAGGATATTTTTGGTTAAATGCCACTGTACCTTGAGTTGTTAACGCAGCGAGTGCCTCCAATGGCATCTCAGGGCTGCCTGATTTACCTGAGAGTAAATCAATAAACTCGGCTAGCCCCTTAGCAAGCGCAGCAAGAAACGCTTCGCTAAAGCTCCCTTGCGGGACTTCTTTGCGCACCACATCAGCAAATTGGCTCCCCCAATTTACGCCGCCAACGCTAGTGACCGAGGCCACCCACTGCGGCTCTACTGACGCCACATAACGGCTGGTTTGCGCCCCTTGGCTATGACCGATTAAATGCACTTTGTCTGCACCTGTCAGTGCCCGCACTAACGCAACTTGGGTACGTAACTGCTCACCGCGTAGCTCTGAATTGTGCGCAGCCGACACCTCCGCGACATAAACTTGCCGCCCTTGTTCGGTAAACACTTGCGGCACACGGTAGAAATAATCCACACCAAGCAGTGAATCAAAGCCAAACAAGCCATGAACTAACACAATTGGATAATTTTTACCGCTATCCATAAGTGACTGCGATTGTTGCGCTACCGCCATAGTCGAGAATACTAAAAAGCTGCTAGACAACAACAATAGTGCGCACCACAGCGATTTTAGGGAGAGAATATTATTCATTTTACTTGCCTCTTTTTACATTGAATTAACAATAAAAATTAACCAACACTGATCAGAGGTCAAGCCAAAATTATTATTTTTGTATATTTTTTGTAAAATTATAGAGTTTTTACCCTGTTCTTTTTCCATAGGTGAGCAGTAACTCTACCCACATTACTAGGGGTTGCGGTACTATTAGCTGTCACTTTAAGTAGGCTGGGCCTGCTTGGTTAATTTAATAAAATCATGATGTTGGGATGGTAATAGCGCTAGCTGCAACAACAGGCATTGTGACGAAAAGTACACCAACCAGTTAAGCTGACGAATAATCGGAAAATAACCTGCACCATTATTACCAAATAACCAAAACTGCCCGATCAGCGCATCCGCCACAGTAGCCAGCACCAACCCCCCAGCAACCAGCCAGTAAGGTAACGCCAATCGTAATTGATAACAGCGCAGTAACAAGAGCAGCCCAAACGCCGCGGGTATTGCCACTATCATGGCATAGCCACCAGTCATAATCAGGATATAACGGCCACTCTCTGGCAACATCATAGTAAGGAACGACGCCAGCCCAAGCGCTGCGGATATCACTGCCGCACCAAACAATAGCGCTATTGAACAGCTAAGTTGGCGCAGCACGCTGGCTGCAAGTAAGCTGATAAGCATATAGCTTGGTGCAAAAAACCACACCGAATCAGCAAGGTAGTCATGTTTAATGAGCTCGCCATAACGGTAAAATTGCGCACTTAAGTTTAAGTTAACGATATCGCCTGCTAACGCCAGCACTAAGGCAAGCGTCAACATTAACGCCCGCTTCGGGGCATCCGATATGTTGCTCTGTAACTCAGCTTGTTGGCGCTTTTGGCTAATAAATACCGAAAGCGCGATAAATACCACCACTCCCATAGCAACAACATCAAAGAGTAACGTTATGGTGGAGGGCGCACCATTAAGCCACAGCAATTCAGTGCTGGATTTCAACATCGCGATTAACCACACGCCCCCTACAAAATTAAGGGCAATATTATGCTCAATCCGCATTCCTTTCTCAGCAAAACAACTCACAAGTCCTAGCTCCAGTGTTATACATTTTTCTACTTTTTAATTAGTGTAATGTGTTTCTACCCTGAGTACACTATAGCCAAACGCTAGGATGACCGTTAAGCATCAAGTCGCAAGGGGCATCGAGCCGCAAGTGGTTTGTTCAACAAAAGCTAGGCACACTGGCAACCGCAAGTTTTTATACAATTACCGCTGACAACTAAATGAAGAAAAGTCGGCATTTTTACATTATGAGGAACTAATTATGTCTAAAGCACTGGGAATAGCCGCCGTCACACTCGCAAGTGTGGCAATTGTCATCAGTGGCTACCAGCAGCTTAACACCTCACAGCCTGCTCCTAAACCTGTTACTAAGCTCAGCATGCAAGCACCTAATTCAGCACCAGCCAGTCAGGTGCACGACATTGCCAAAACTGCGGCAACCAACGAGCAACAGCTTGAGGCACTGCAAAACTATATTGCGAATTTAGAACACAGACTCAATGAGCTTGAGCAAATCGTGCTCTTAAACCAACCAAATCATGAAGAGTTTAGCGCCAAAGTGCTGGAAGTGATGGAAACCAAGCAGCAACAAGAGCTAGAAAAAATGCGCACGGAAAATCCCATTTTTAGCTTTTACCAAACTTTGCCAGAAGATTACGAGTTGAAGCTCAAAACTGATCCAGACTACGCCGAGCGTGTCAGTAAAGAGCTGCGCCAAAAAGCCTTAAACGATAGCCTTTCCGCAACCGAGCGTTTAGCCGCAATTGGTCAATTGCAAATGACCATGTTTGCCTTGAATAAAAGCGAACTGGAGCAATATGACTACGAAGTGGTCGACAGTGTGCTGAAAATGACGACTCGCTTAAGCGACGATAAGCTGAAAATTCAGGCCATGGAAATGCTGGCGCACACCCCAGTCACCGACCAACGGCTAGCGCATACCTTCTCGACCATGTTAGAAAAAGAAAGCAACGAGTATATTCGCTCGCTGGCTGCCGATGGTTTAATGTCACAATATTTCCAAGCTGGTCGCAATAATCCGGCGCTGCGTAAACAATTAGCGCAGGAGATCTTGGCTTTGTATGAAAACAGCGGTGACAGCAAAGTACACGGTATCTTGCAGCAACAATTGGGTGATGAGCAGTTTTTAGAAGAGCTACGTAAAAACGCCAGAAACTAGCAGCCAAGTGAACGTAAAAAGCACATGAAAGTCATTGTGATTTGTGGCGCGTCTGGCAGTGGTAAAACGTCGTCGGTAAAAAACTTGGCAACTAAGTTTGCATGCCCATATCTATTGTTTGATGAATATCTTGATGCAGATACCTATCCTCAAGACATCAAACAATGGTTTTTAGAGGGGGGTGATTTAGCGCAAATTACCACGCCACGATTGGTTTCAGCGCTGACTGCGTTTACGAAGCAAAACGAATATCCCTTTATTTTTGTTGAAGAACCTTTTGGCCGTTGCAGAACGGCAATTGCGCCTTTAGTCGACGAAGTGGTGCTATTGGATATGCCGCTGGAAATATGCCTTTCACGCGTGATTATGCGAAACATAAATAACTCACCTTCAAAGTCGCACATCATGATCGCCAATTACTTAGCACGGTACGACGACCATTTACGGGCGATTTACCGCGAAATGGTTGAGCGTGCCCGGCAAAGTAGCGACCTGATTGTTCAAGACCTCGGCTCAGTTGAACACCTAGCCGAGTTAATCTGCGAATGGCTAACAAACCACTACGGTTGCAAAGCCATATGGACAGACTGGGCAAATGCAAAATGCTCTAGCCGCTTAGGTCTTTTATAAAATTGTGAGCCTTTAGATTATTCGCCTTAAAGTTAAGGCGATATTTTCGACAAACTCGCCACATACCTCTCATAACTACACTCGACAGCGCGCTGAAATTGCTCTAATTTGCCAATATATAAGCTAAAGAGGCGATGCATCATGTTTAGCACAAGAACATTTGATTTTTTACAGCAATTAGCAGGCCACAATGACCGCGAATGGTTCAAAGCACATCAACAAGAGTACGAAGATGTGGTGCGTACCCCAGCCCTTAGTTTGATAACAACCTTAGCACCAAGTGTACAAACCTTTTCACCGCGCATTTTGGCGGTGGCGAAAAAAGTTGGTGGCAGCTTGATGCGCGTGCAACGTGATACCCGTTTTGCGCATGACAAATCCCCTTATAAAACCAATATCGGTATTCAGTTTCGCCATTTTCAGGGCAAAGATGTGCATGCGCCCGGCCTCTATCTGCATATCGCCAATGATGAATGTTTTCTGGCCGCAGGTATTTGGCATCCTGAGAGCAAAGCACTGAATGCGATTCGTCATTGTATTGATGAAAATCCCAATGCCTATCAAAAAGCATTACAAACGCTGCAAAAAGCCGATTTTGTGATGGATGGTGAGAGTTTACAACGCCCGCCGCGAGGCTTTAGCGCCGACCACCCATTACTCACTGAATTAAAACGCAAAGACTTTATCGCCGTGAAAACAATCAGCAAAGATAGGGTGCTAAGTGCCGATTTCCCCGAGTGGCTGATGTCACAATGGCAAGCATGTAAACCCTTAATGGCTTACTTATGTTTTGCGTTGGAGTTGGATTTTTAGCCAATAATTATAATTGGCTAAAGTCAACCTCGGGCAGCGCTTCAAACGCAGGTTTAGCAAAAAAGTAGCCCTGCATTAAGGTTATGCCCTGCGCCTTGAGCCATGCGTACTCAGCGTGTGTTTCTATTCCTTCAGCTAAAACTTCGCATCCTAACTCACGCAACATGGCGACCTGATGTTTAACAATCGCCTGACGGGTTTTATCTGTATCAATGCCTCGTAGCAACGCCATATCAAGCTTAACAATATGAGGTTGGAATTCGCTCAGTAAACCTAACCCGGCGTAACCTGCGCCAAAGTCATCAATCGCGGTAATAAAACCTTGATCGCTATAATACTGAATAATTTTTTCGACATGCGCTACATCGGTAATTTTTTCAGTTTCGGTAAACTCAAACATGATTTGATCTATGGCAAAACCGACTTCTCGTGCGGCACGTAAAGTGGTTTTTATGCAGCGTTCAGGTTTGTAAACTGCATTAGGCATAAAATTGATACTGAGTTTTTGTGTCATACCCAGCTTTTTTGCTAGGGTTATCGCTTTAACTCGGCACATTTGATCGAACGCATAGCTATTTTTGTTTTTAACTTTGTTTATCACCACATACGCCGATTCACCTTGAACACCTCTCACCAAAGCTTCATAGCCAAATATGGTTTTTGCTTTCACATCGACTATCGGCTGAAAAGCCATAGAAAAATCAAATTCTAACTGCTCAGCTTGCATACAGTAGTCACAGCCATCTGGCTGTACATGCTGCACAGGAATACTTTGTTGTGCATCCATCTGATTCATTCGTTATCCTCACACATGTTCTTCCAAGTATAGGGAATATTTACGACATGTCGATGTAGTTCGGTTCAACTGCGTACCACATTTCGTAAGTTGGTTTTTAAGTGTTCAATAAACAACTTGGTTTTATACGGCGTAAAGCTCGCTTTGGGATAATAAGCCCATAACTGCTTAACCGCAGAGCGTACTTGCGGCATCACAGGCACCAATAAACCAAGCTGCACCTCACGTTCGATATAATGCGGCGAAATAAATATCAGCCCCATGCCTTGAATCGCCGCTTTGAGGATGGCATCGAGGTGATCGGTCACGAAATTGTAGTTTTCAAAGGTAAATACCCGCCCATCATCCAATATCAATCCCCCTTTCTTTTGATAGTAGTTGGTCAGCAACATTTTGTGCTTCGCTACTTCTTTTAAAGTGGTGATAGGTGGATGCTGTTTTAAATAATCCGGCGCGGCAAATATCTGCATTTGATAATCGATTAAACGTTTGCCAACGTGGGCGGTTGAATCAAACTCTTCATGGTAGCGCGTGATCACTAAATCATGGTGTAGATCAGGCGGCGCGCCGGGTGGAAGTACGTTTAAATGGATGGTAAGACGTGGATAAAGCGCTAAAAACGATTTGATGTTCGGCATTAAAACCGTACTACCGACCGCTTGCGTTGCAGCTATTTTTAAGCTGCCTTGCGGCTCAGTATGTGCGGACTGCGCATCATCTAGCATGGCATCAAAGTCATTGATCCAACGCTGTGCTTTGGGTAAAAACGCCAGTCCTTGCTCGGTTAAATTGACTTGTCGCGTAGTACGTACCAATAAACTTTGTCCAAGCTGTTGTTCAAGCCAATCAATCCGCTTACTCATGGCCGAAGGCGAAATGCTCAGTTGCTCCGCCGCCTTCGTAAAGCTGCCAGTTTGTGCCAACCAAGTAAAACTGCGTGCGGCATTCAACCAATCCATAATTAATTCCTGTTAGGAAAAAGTATTTTAATTATTACCCTATTTTTAAGACATTAAAAGCCCATTATAGTACCGCCCAACTGAGGTAATAATCGAACCGTCACCCTAGTGAGTTAGCCTCTCTTGGTATGATTGTCGCACCCCAAATAATACGGTGAGTAACAGCTTGTAGGTTGTCCACCAAGTCACGATCCAAAATAACAAGGTAGCAGCACGATGAACAAAACCCCGATGTGGGTTCCCCTCGCCGTATTTTTATTGTCCTGCTCGCAGCTTGCCAGCCAAATTTATATGCCCGTGCTGCCAAGTATCGCTAACTCACTGGCGCTCAGTGCAGGTAGCAGCCAAGCGATTATTGCCAGTTATTTTATTACCTTAGGTTTGTCGCAGCTAATAGTTGGACCAATGCGCGATAAATTCGGTGACCGTCCGGTGTTTATCTGTGGTCAGGCGACCTTACTGCTTGGCACTGTACTTTGCTCTATTGCACCTTCCGCTAGCTGGTTTTTATTAGGTCGTGTCCTTCAAGGAATTGGCGCTGCATCACCGCTGCTGATCAGCCGCACTTTATTAGCTGCACAGCTCAGTGGTGACAAACTCAAAAACGCCATGGCGACCTTAGCGATTTGTTCTAGTGTGACCTCGCTACTAGCACCGCTCTTTTCCGGGGTATTATCAGACTGGTTTAGTTGGCAAGGAATGTCGTGGGTATTGGTCGTCTATTACAGCCTAATTACCTTGTATGGTTTATCGCTGCTTAAGCACACAGAGCGAGCAAGTAACTCAGTTCATCCTAAGTTTTTAATTAAGCAATATCGCGAGCTTTTAAAACGCGGGCCGTTTATTACCGTTGCTTGTATAAAATGGGTACCGACATTTTTGTATCTCACCATTCAGCTGTATCTACCTTTTTTACTCAGTCATGAGTTTGGTTACAGCGACAAGGAAACCGGTCAGGCGATGATGCTGCCAATGCTCGGTTTATTGATTGGCTCTAGCGTCGCGAAAATACTACAAAAACGCTTTAGCTACTTAGACTTAGTGCTATGGTTTTGGCCTATCTTACTTATTGGTGCGGTACTTTTTGCCGTCAGCGAGCAAGCGCTGCTATTTTTGCTCGCCTATGCGCTGATCATGTTGGTATTTGGTGTGTATTTCCCAAGCTATATGCATCTTATCGGCGTAATTGAGCCGCAAAAGGCTGGCACAGCAAATGCGCTGGTGGGCGCCATTGAACTGTTGGTGTTCACTTGCCTTGCTTGGGCTATCAACCAATGGTTATTGCATTCGACTATCGCGGTTGCCGTTTTTGTTACCTGCTGCGCGGCCGTCATGATAGTGGCATGGCAGCGCCTCAACGCGCGTTTTGCTGAGCTTAGCCTGCAAACCTTACAAGGGAGTAAATAATGTTATTTCATACCACACGTTTAACCATCAGACCACTGGCAGAACAAGACTTAGCAGCGGTTTATCAGCACCGTAAAGATCCGCAAACTTCACGCTATATCGGCAAACCTGCGACCTTAGACGATGCCAAAGCGCGTATTGCCAATGCAGCGCTACCTTGGCAAGGACAAGAAAATGAGCGTTTGATGCTAGCGGTGGAGCTGACACCATGCGGTACTTTTATCGGTGAAGTAATGTTCAAATACATCAATCTTGAAGGTGAAATTGGTGAGTTTGGCTACCGTTTAGCCGCAGAGTTTATTGGCCAAGGTTATGGTTATGAAGTTGCCGCTGGCTTGATTGACCATTTATTCCATGTACTTCCGCTGCACAAGCTTACTGCCATTGCCGCAATAGATAACCTTGCCTCATGGAAGCTGATGGAAAAGCTTGGTATGCAACGTGAAGGCGTACTGCGTAGCCATATGAAGCTGAAAAATGGCCATGAAGATTGCGTATTGTATGGCATTTTAAAAACCGAATGGCTTGCCCGCAACCACACACCATTAGCCCGATTGGCCTGAATTAGGCAGGCCAATCAAATCTTTGCGCCAGCTTAGGCGCCCACCACGTTAGTGACTAAATAGCCGTTGTAGGCAATATAACAGGCGAGTAGCACCCCACCTTCAACACGGCTGATACGACCTTGGCGGCCAAAGCCAAAGGCCATTGCAAGTAGCAGCAAAGTTAATACCAGCATGGCACCATAATCACGGAAAAAGATCTCAGCGGAAATCTCCGGAATTGGGGCAATAACCCCAGCAATACCAATCACCGCTAAAATATTAAACAGGTTTGAACCAACCACATTACCAATTGCAATGTCGTGCTCGCCCTTTTTGGCGGCAATGATGGACGCTGCCAATTCTGGCAAAGAAGTACCGAGTGCCACGATAGTTAAGCCAATAATTAAATCACTGACACCCAGTGCTGCAGCAATTTCTACTGCCCCCCACACCAGCATACGCGAGCTGGCAATCAACACCACTAGGCCAATCACCAACCACAGCACGGCGCTGCGTAGTGGCATCGCATAGCTTTGTGTTTCTTGGGCAAACTCGGTACTGAGTGGATCGGCCACGTTACGCATGCCGCTGTAAATAGAGCCTGCTAAAAACAGTACAAACCCAGCCAGCAGTAATAGCGCATCGAGATAAGATAAATTACCGTCGTACAGCAGCACACCACAAAACAGCACCACAGCTAAGAGCAGTGGTAGCTCTTTTTTGACAATACTGGATTGTACCGCAATGGGTGCGATAAGCGCGGTGATCCCTAAGATCAAGCTGATATTCACTATGTTAGAACCTAGTGCATTACCAAGCGCTAACTCTGGATTACCGTCACTGGCCGCCATGGCAGACACCACCATTTCTGGTGCCGAGGTGCCAAAACCGACTATCACCATACCAATTAGCAATGGCGGTAAACCCGCATGGTTTGCCGTTGCCGCTGCGCCGTCAACAAACTTATCAGCGCTCCATACCAACAGCACTAAACCACATAAAATAGCAATAGACGCTAACAGCATAACGCCCCCGCTTGGTAATTATCGCAGCTAAGGCTAATTAAAGAGGACAACTGAGATAAGACTGGTACAACGACCAACTGAACAACAAACATGGTAAAAAGAACTCCAGAGGGCAGACAAGTTACAATAAGGCAAACAATCACATCTGCCCGATATGATGGCTTACCTTAAGTCTTGTCAAAGCTATACCCAACCTGCTTGAAGCCACAGCGGTATTAGCAAAGTTCGCTCCCCAATCAAAAAACCTAGCTATTCTGATGTGGATCTACTCACTTGCTACCAACCAGCAACGCCAAGTAGCTGAGGTATAAAGAGCCCGAAACTGCCACGAACGTTTTGTTGTTCGGAGACTGTTGACAGTTACCCTGTGAAGCACAGGCGACTACTCCCCTAAGTGGGTGAGAGCTTAGCGCCAATTGCGGTATAGGGGCAAGTTAAAAACCGCCGCACTGATACATTTTTAGGTGAAATTGAAAATCTTTCATTTTACTCACTCGGTAAGGGACACCGGCAAATCAAACCACAGCGCTTCAAATTCGCTATTGGCGCGCAGCGTTACCGCTTGCCCTGAAGGCAATGCAATACCATCCCCCATGCTCAGGGTTAATTCAGCTAACTGCACGTCGCCATGCACAACATGTAAATAGCCAAGCCTCGGTACCTCAAGTGTTACGCTCTCCTCTTGCTGCAAACGGACTCGATAGATACTTGCGTCCTGATGAATTTGCAACGAACCACCAACCCCATCGGGCGTTACCAAAGGGGTCAGCATGCCAGTTTGCTGTGGCTTACATTGCTGATAACTAGGTGCAATGCCTTTTACGTTGGGTCTAATCCAAATTTGCAAGAAATTCAGTGAGTCAGACTTTGAAGCGTTGTATTCAGAATGGTAAATACCTTTACCAGCACTCATCAGTTGCACTTCCCCAGCGGGAATAACATAACGGTTGCCCGTGCTGTCTTGGTGTTCAAGCGCACCAGACACCACATAAGACACAATTTCCATATCTTTGTGGCCATGGGTGTCAAAGCCAGCACCCGGCGCAACGACATCATCGTTAATCACCCTCAGCACCGACACCCCCATATGCGCCGCATCATAGTAACTGCCAAAGGAGAAACTGTGTTGACTGTGCAACCAGCCAAAGTGGGCTTGACCTCGTTCGTTTGCTCGGCGTAGATATACCATGATTTAAGCCTCAAAAATCTGACTGAGATCAGTGTAGCTTTCAAACGAATAGAATAATATTTGTAAATCTAAAAGCATTCATTCTTTTTAAACGAATTTTTGAAACATACTCAAAGCATGCATCCAGATACCCTACTTGCTTTAATCCTACGCACATAAACTGCAACACAAAGCTGCTAAAAACTCACCTTACGTAGCATGATCACGAACTCGCCTTAGCGGTTTGGATCACGTTATCTATGGTTCACACGAGTTACTACTAGGCAAACGCAGTCCAACAAGATAAGCTGCTCATACCATTTTTGGAGTGCAATCATGTCGTCAAACTCTTCTCTCACTATGTCGGCAAATCCAGCGCAACCTGCAAGTCAGGACGAGTATTTATTCGTTTATGGCACTTTGCTGCGCAAACTTAATCTCGCATGTTTTCGATTTCTTACCCCAGTTGCTGAATATGTCTGTGAAGCCCAAGTACGCGGGGAGTTATGGGATTTAGGTAGTTATCCTGGCCTATGTTTAAACGAGCAAGCAAATTTAGTTAAGGGCGAATTATTTAAGCTCACCAACAACAGTAATTGGCAAACGCTCGATGAATATGAGGATTACCAACCAAGCGACCCTGCTAACAGTCTCTATTTGCGTGTTGCGACACCGATTGTATGTGAGCACTCCACTATCACCTCTGCTTGGGTTTATCATTACCAAGGGTCGCTGCAACTCGCCAAAGCAATCAGCTCCGGTGACTACTATAGCTATCGGCGCAAACTAGCCGTTGCAAAACATACTAAGTTGCGGTAATTAGCGCGTTATACGCAGTTAAGCATCAAGTTTGTATTGCGTAATAAATCCTACTTAGCTTTGGTTATTTTGCGATGAAGAGTTGTTGTGTCACTTAAGATTAAATCGATGTCAGATCTTATTCTTAAACTACCTTGAATGGATTCAGGGTAATTTATGCATGCCAAGATAGATGTCCAATATACCCAGCAAAACAAGCCTAGATATTACAAAAAACAAACATTAATGCCAATTACCAAACAATTTCATCTCATTCGATTTGTACCCAATTAAAAAACAATTTACAGTACCGTTTTTAAAACCGAGGAAATACTGTGAATAGTCTGAATAGAATAACAACAACCATATTAGCGACAGTCGCTGTGACATCTGTTTCTGCCGCTTTTGCGGACCCAAAAAACGATACTGAAATAGAAAGAGTCGCTGTGACAGGCAGCCGTATTTTAAGCATCGAGGCTGGTTCACCCTCCCCCGTCACGGTAATTGACAAAGACTTTATTCTGGCAAGCGGCGCCACCGATATCTCTGAATTATTAAACAAACTACCATCAATGGCGCCGGGCCTTAGCTCAGGTACCAGTAATTACAATGGTAATGCGGGCATGAGCACGCAAGATCTCCGTGGCCAAGGCACGAAAAGGACGCTTACCTTAGTTAATGGCCGCCGTCATGTTGGCTCTATTCCAGGTGAAAGTACCGTAGATATGAGCTCAATTCCCACCGGCTTAATTGAACGCATCGAGATCCTAACTGGCGGCGCATCTTCAATTTATGGTGCGGATGCGGTTGCAGGGGTAGTCAACATTATCACCAAAAAAGATTATGTTGGCTCTAGTCTCAATGTTTCCACAGGAATAACCTCTCGCTCTGACGGAGAAAAAGCAGGGTTAAACTTCCTACACGGCCTGAACTTTGACGACAACAAAGGGAATACCACATTCTATTTCTCGTACAACAAAGAAAATGAGGTCAATGCCAAAGACCGCCCTTATACCAATTCAAACTGGGCTTATTACCCAAACCCTGAGCACCTCGCACTGCGCAAAAAGCTTCTCGCAGAAGGAATGTCTCCCAATGAGGTTACAGATATCACAGACAATGACGATATCCCCAATAACTTAATGGCCAGACGCTATTCTATTACTGCCAGCCCTACAACCGTGGTATTTATTGGCGGTGCAGCTTACACCTTCAATCCCGATGGCTCGATGAGACCTGTCAAGTTAGGTAAAAGTGGTGAGTTATATCGACCAGAAAACGGTTTAACCGGCGTGCAAACTGATGAAGGTGGTGAGCAGCTTGGAGCCTATGAGTTCCAACGCTTACAAGTCCCTGTAGAAAAGCTGATGTTCAATAACACCATAAACTACGAGTTTGACTCGGGCATATTGTTCACCATGGACTCTAAGTATGTCAAAACGAAGTCTGAATCACGGGTTTTTCCTGCGTCATTGTACGGCAGTGTACCTTTGTCTCGCGACAATGCCTTTATCCAGTCAGACTTAGCCGCGAAAATGGATGAGTTCAATATGACGTCTTTACCAATTGCCCGTCATTTTACCGAAATGGGTGCGCAAGGTAACGATTTTGAACGTGATGTATACCAAATTGTCGCCGCGCTACAAGGTGACTTTAATGATAATTGGCGCTGGGAATTTTATGCGCAGTACGGTAAAGCTACCGCTGACTCGACTACCATCAACAGTTACTATGAAGACCGTTGGCTCGCCAGCTTCGACGCCGTATTAGATACTAATGGCAACGCGGTGTGCCGAGCTTCAATTGATAGTAGTGCAGCACCAACTGCGGGTAATGACTACAGCAACTGCGTACCCCACGATGTCTTTAAACCTATGACTCAAGAAGTGTTAGACTATATCGGACTGGAACACACTTCTTCGCAATCACAATCGCAACATGTGTTCCATTTTAATACCAGTGGCGACCTGTTCGAACTCCCTGCAGGCCCGTTAGCAGTTTCTGTCGGTGTGGAATACCGTAAAGAAAAAAGCGCAACTAACCCCTCTGAGGTGTTTCGTCAAGGCATAGGTCAAAGCTACGCCATTGTTAAGCCAGTGGTTGGTTCATACGATGTCAAAGATGTGTTTGCCGAATTCAACATTCCGCTGTTAGCAGACATGACTTTTGCTAAGAACCTTGACCTGAATGTATCGGCACGTTCAGCACATTATAGTGAGGCGGGTCAGAATACCAGCTGGAACCTAGGCACTGTTTGGAAACCGATTGACGATATCACCCTAAGGGTTTCTCGCTCTCGTTCCGCTCGAGCACCTAATATCAATGAGCAGTTCACCACAGAAGGTCAAGGCTTTGAGTGGTTGTACCAACCATGTAGTCAAAACCGTATTAAAACCGCTGAAGCGCACGTTGTTGAAAACTGTAAAAAACTTGGTGTAAATGTATTTACCAACGCGGACGGTGAAACCACCAGTGATATTCGCTGGTATCAACCGGGCAATATCGTCACCTCAGGTAATAAAGAACTAGAAGTGGAAACAGCCAATACGCTCACCGCAGGTGTTGTTTTGGCCCCAGAAGCCATTGAAAATCTCGAAGTGACGTTTGATTACTGGGATATCAAACTAGATGGCCTCATCGACATGTTTAACGTCCCAACTGTTGTCGATGCTTGTGTTGAACAAACCTCCCTAGACAATCAATTCTGTAAATTACTGACACGACTGCCAAATGGCATTATCACCGACGTTGAATTAAAAACTCTCAACTTAAACCAACGCCGTACTAGTGGCTTAGACATAATTACCAATTACAAACTTGATGCCTTTGGTGGTCAAATTGGGCTCAATAGCATTGTGCAAAAGCTGATCCGCCGTGACATTCAAACGGACCCGACGTTGGATTTAGAGCCAACTAAAGGTTTATTTGCCTTCCCTGAATGGAAAGCAACGTTGAGCTTAAGTTACCAAAACGAACTGTTTAGAATTGGTTCATCAACACGTTACGTTGGTAAGCAAAAACGCCGCCAAACTTACAATGCATCCATCGCATCACCATTTGAAACACCGAGTGTTATCTATACCGACTTAACCGCTTCTTATTTCTACAGCGATAAGTTACGTTTTAACCTAGGTACTAATAACGTGTTCGATAAGAAAACGCCGCAAATGCCAGATGCGTATAGTGGTGGTGGTAATTATTATTTAGGTACAGAAGGTGGACTATTCGATACCTTAGGCAGAACCTATTTCGCCAACCTAAATTGGACTTTCTAGACTTTGCAAAGAGTCCATCGCAAAGTCAGTCATCAATTGATAGGTTAATTTGAACCTAATAAAGCCAAGCAACTAAAACCATTGTTTGGCTTTTCCTGCACTTACCTGAGCTTTGTCGGGGTGCGCTCAAATCACAATTTCGCAGTAGTTGTGTTTACCTAAGCTGAGCGCTTGTACAGCTCTATGTTTAAGTCTCCAGCCCTATGTGTTGAATATTTGTCGTTTAGCCTGCTATGGCGACAATTCCCCCAGCCATTAAGCTTCTGTTTATAAATAATTAACGATTTATTCAGTAAAGCACAACTATCCTTTCCATGACACGTATCTGGAGGATAATCATGTTTACACGTCATACTTTGCTTGCAACATCAACACTCGCCATGACTCTATTAGCTGGTTGTGGCTCGGACTCTGATGGCAACGCGACAACCACACCGCCACAAAGCCAGCAAGCGACTTTCTCACTGGCAGTTTCTGATGCACCCGTCACCAATTTAAAAGCCGTATGGGTCGCTTTTGATGCAATTACGCTCAAGGCACAAGGCGGCAATAGCGTCACGTTTGATCTGAAAAGTGAAGATGGTAGCCAATCCGTCCGCATGGTGAACTTACTCGATTACACTGGTGATGACATCTACCAACTCTTAGCCGACCAAAACATTCCCCCCGGCAGCTACGAATGGCTGCGCGCAGACGTGGTCAACGGGGATAGCAGCAATTACACACTGACTTCTCATGTGGTCTACAACGATGAAACTATGGCGCCTTTAGTCGTTAGCCGTAAAGGCAATGACGGCATTGGTGAAATCCAAATGAACAGCTTTAGTCTACTGGCTGGTGATAACCAGTTTGTACTGGAATTTGACCTCAAAAAATCTCTGGTTGACCCAAAAAATAATGACGAAATCAAGCTTAAGCCAACAGGTGTGCGCCTTGAAAATCTAGCACAAAAAACCAAAGTAAGTGGTGATATTAGCGCGCAACTCATGGCCGATTGTGAAGTAGCAAACGCCACACTCGCAGGGCTTGATAACCGTTTTGAGCATGCGGTTTACCTTTATTCAGCAACTGTGGAAACACCTGCCGATATTTACACCGAAGGTGAGCAACAATCAGCAACAAGCCCGCTAGCAACCTCATTGGTGAGCATTGATGCAGATGACCAACAAGGTGAGTATGAAATCGCGTTTCTCAGCACTGGTGATTACAAAGTCACTTATACTTGTTTAGCACATTTAGATAATATCGAAACCCAAGATGCTGATTTTACGCTGTATCGCACCCAGTCAGTGACTTTAACTGGCACAGAAAACGACGTTGACTTTACGGAATAATCCCCTTACCGGATAGGTTGAATTACGCCGTTTTAGTACTGCGGTCATGGCGATGTAATCGCTGACCGCAGTTGTTTTTTAGCCAGTACGCAATCATCACCAGGCAAACCTTAACTACTCTAGGGCATGCGGTTTGGTTAACGCGAATAAAGACTATGCCCCGCTTTTAGCTCAATTAAATCCCACAAATTGCCATACAAATCAGCAAATACTGCCACTGTGCCATATTCAGCTTCACTGGGCGCTCGGACAAACTCAATGCCTTTAGCAACATACGCATGGTAATCACGCCCAAAATCATCGGTCCGTAGGAACAAAAATACCCGACCACCACTTTGTGAACCCACCACCGCACTTTGCGCTGCTGAGCTTGCTTTTGCTAACAACAATGTTGCGCCTTGCCCACCGGGTGGCGCAACGACAACCCAACGTTTATCCTGCTCGGCTTGATAGCTGTCTTCCAGTAGCTCGAAGCCTAACTTGTTTACGTAAAAATGAATGGCTTCATCATAATCATTCACCACTAGGCTGATATGGATAATCGCTTGTTGTTTTTGTACTTCAGACATTAATCAACCTCACACCGGGACAAATCTGCCCAGCTAAATGAACGCTGTAAAAACGCAGTGGCGTTATTTGGCACAATTTCGCCATGTGCCATCACGATACGTTTTGGCTGCCACGCTACAAGCTTGGCAATATGCGATCTTACTAGGGCTTTTTTAAACATAAAACTACTGCGCCAATCCAGTGGCATTTTACCATTGGGCGCTAAAATACCAGTGATTTTCGCCACCAAGCGCTTCACTGGCGGGAATTGCGATGGGGTAAAATTTTCAATTAAATCAGTCACAATTAACGTACCACTGGCTTGATGTAGGAACACACACTCTTCCATCACCGCTGAGCCAGTAAACAACAGCATGTTGAGGTCTGAAGGCCAACAACTTGGTTCTTGAGCAGCAAAAACATGATGAAAAGTTAAATCAGGGCGCTTTTTGGCAACCCCAGCTGTGCCATATAACACAGCCTTAGGGTACGCTTGCAGCCAATCTGGTAAAAACAAATGGTGTAACTGATTCGGTGCGACTAAGCTGGCAACCTCACCTAGTTCAGCTAATTGCCGTTTGATTTCGTCACTCAAACGAATGGGGCTGTGTACCCAAAGCTGACCATTTTTAAGCCTAACTACTACCATGCGGGTTGAATAAGGAAAACCGAAAAACGACACTGCTTCACCGTCTACGTACCAAATGTCTTGGGCGAGTTCCTTCATGTTAAATTCTCCATTTCCACGTTTACGCCGTTTCACCGCGCTATTTTGGAAGCTGCTGCGCTAAAATTTGCAGCAATGCTTGGTCCATTTTGGCGATAAAATCCGCCTGATAACTGAATTTCTTTTTAATATCGGCAACATAGCCGATATGCGCGGTGCGTTTCATAATTTCCCGTACTTCACTTATTTGCGCAAACCGTTCTTGCAAATTGTCTGGGAGCGCAGCAACCACGTAGTGCGTTGACAAGCGGTCATTAATATAACAATCCAAACGTTGTTTTAAGAGTTTAATGACATTGGCATAAGTGTCTTTGTTTTCCCAGATTTGTACTTTACCCGCTCGTTTTGCCGTAAGAAAATCCGCACCTAAGATGCGAAATCCCGCATTGACGCCAACATTTAAACTTGCACCATCATTATCTGTCGTACTTAGCACACCTAAGTCCACATCATGTTGGCAAAAAGCGACGACTACCTCTTCTTGCAGCGGCACGGAATAGCGAGCAATGTAAGGGCGCTCCTTTTCTAAACGATACGGTGGCAATATGGCTATGGCATCGCCTTGCTCAAGCGCCGCTAAGCCTCTTTGCCAAGGGACAGGCATTAACGTCACGTCATAGTCGCGGGCCAGTAACATAGCAGCTTGCTTCACAAGTTCGACGTAAATACCTTGTAGTTCACCGTCGGCCAAAAATGAATAAGGTGGGTAGCTGTCATCGGCAAGAATGACCACTTTAGGTATGGATTGCTCCGCTTGGCACACCAGCGGCAAAAATAGCGCGCTACACCAGAGGTAAATTGCGATCCCAATACTGCTGCCAAACTTTCTTTGCGGTGCCATCATATACGTTTGTCCCTAACCAACCTACTGTGAATAGCTTAGTGCCAAACCGCCAACTCTGCTGAGTTATTTGCTTTTAATTTAATCATTTAAATCTGGCTAAGATATACCCACATTACTTGGGGTTGTAGGTAAACAGCAACTAAGCGGCTCCCCCTGAGTATAAATCTCTTATGTGATTGAGGTGAGGGAGCGCCGCCAACTCCACTTCAACTTCAACTTCAACTTCAACTTCAACTTCAACTTCAACTAAGCAGGGTATATCTAGTTTTTGACACTATTGCTACACTGAAAAACAACAGCCTACTGGCGACCTATCCACATATCCCTAATAAAAAAGAACCAACACAAGGAGAAACTATGCCCAAAGTTGCAGTCATTGGTGGTGGTATCAATGGTTTGTGTAGTGCTTGGCAACTGGCATTGGCAGGCGCTGAGGTGACTGTGTTTGAACGTGATGAACTGCTTAGTCAAACCAGCAGTGCCTCGAGCAAATTACTCCACGGCGGGCTGCGCTATCTTGAACATTTTGAGTTTAGGTTAGTGAAAGAAGCACTCGCAGAGCGACAATGGTGGCTAGAACATGCCCCTAACGCTACGCGCCGACTGCCGATACTCTACCCGCTTTATGCTCATACCCGACCACGCTGGAAACTGAAACTGGGCTTTATGCTCTACGATTTGTTGGCCGGCAAAAAAGGCATTGGTCGCCATCGCTGGCTAACCCCAAAACAAGTGCGGCGATGCTCACCACAGCTTAAACAACAGGGCTTACTTGGGGCTTATCTTTATCACGATGGGCAAATGGATGATATTGCCCTCGGGCAATGGGTTATCAACCAATGCCAAAAGTTAGGGGTAGTACTACATACTCAGCACCACGTCAGCTATTGTGACGCCAACGGTAAGCTAGTCGTCAACCAACAAACACTTAATTTTGACCATATCGTCAATGCCGGAGGCCCTTGGAGTGAGCAACTGCTCACCAACTCACAGCAACCTCACGATGTCACGCTCGATTTAGTGCGAGGTAGCCATTTATTATTGCCAAGTATCAGTAAATTCGGACATTTTCTTGAAGTGCCGGGTGAGTCACGTTTAGTATTTGTATTGCCGTATAAAGGCCAAACTTTATTGGGCACTACTGAAGTCGCACAATCTCTACAAGACCCAATCGCATGCTCTGAAGACGAGCGCAGCTACCTGCTAAAACTTTATAACCATTACTTTAGCCAAACCGTCACTAACTCTGATATTTTAGCTGAGTTTGCGGGGGTGCGACCGCTTATTGCCAGCGATGGATCTCTTAGCAGCCATAGCCGTGAATACAAATTACTACTACAAGGCAAACTATTAACCGTGTTTGGTGGCAAGTGGACTACCGCCCGCGCGCTCGGCAAGGCGGTAAGCAACACATTGCTGCCTTAAGGCTTTGCACCACCTGCAAACCGACTGCAGCTAAAGTAACTGCTGTTTAATAAGCTGCCAAGTCGGCTCCGCGCTGATGATCCTACCGTGACCTAATTGCGATGCTGATGTCAGCATAAAGTGAGTGTGCTGCCGAGCTTGTTCTGCACTTAACTGAAAAGGGGCAAACCTATCTTCGGTATCATGAATTGCATGCACTTTACACTGTTGCAAGGCCAAATGCTGCTCAGGTAGTAGCTGCAAAAATTGCATCTCATGTTCTTGCTCAACTTCCGTCAATACTCGCTCGAACAAACGTTCGCTGATCCCTGTGGTTAGAATTCGCTCACGAAATGATTCATAAAAACCAAACGTTGGCGCAATTAAAACCTGAGGTAAATGCTTAACGGCATTCAGGGCCGCAACAGTGCCCATCGAATGGCTCACTACACCAACTGCGTCTGGCACTTCAGCCAGAACGGCTTTTAAACCTTTAATAAAAAGCGGTAAATTGGCAAATTGCCCTTGGCTTTGACCATGCCCAAAGTGATCAAATGCCAGAGCACGGTATCCTGCCTCGGCAATTTTCGCCATTAATGGATAAAACTGCGCGCTACTGCCCGACCAACCATGCGTTAACACTATGGTTTTACCACTGCCTACAGCGCTAAGTTGTAATTTACCCTCATCAGTAATAAGTTCGCTTTGGCTAAAATGTACAGGCAAAGGCTCACGTTTACGACTGCGCACTGGCGTCAGGAGTAGCTTTTTGGTGTGCTTTAGCGCCAATGCTGGCGCAAGAGTTGCCATAGAGCTAGATAATGCTCTAATGCCATAGTAACTGAGCGGTTTACGCGCCGACTTAGAAGAAAAGTAGATTTTACTGCTCATGTGACACTCCACCACGATAACGTTCGATTAAGTTTTGCAACGCTTGTTTGAAACGACTGTGATTAGCATCTTCTAACCCCAGCCACGGCATACTTTGGCTCCCGAGATACAAGGAGTACAACTCAAAGACAAATTGCTGCGCATCAGTACCTTGTTTAAATTGCCCGCCCGCAATCACAGCTTCTACGCATTTAGTGAGAAACTTCAGCCACATAGCTAAGTCTTGCTGCACTTTGTCATGCACCGCGCCTGGTTGGTCGTCAAACTCGACTGCCGCTGAGATATAAATGCAGGTTTTAGCCTGATGCTCATACCAGTCCAGCCAGTTATCGCACACAGCCAACAAACGCGTAAGTGGGTCGCTGATATCACGCACAGGTTCACTCACTATGCTACGAAACACTTGCTGAGCATGCTCTAAAACTGCCAGTTGTAAGTTTTCTTTGGAATTAAAGTGCGCAAACAAACCTGACTTCGACATGCCTGTCGCAATCGCCAAACTGCCAATAGTTAGGTCGTTCAAACTACTTGCCGTCGCCAATTGCAATGCTGTACTTAAGATCTGTTGCTTAGTCTGGGTGCCTTTTCGCATATTAGTACACTTGTGCTTTTTTCACATAATAGCACGAACGTTCGGTTTGTAAAGAACCTAGATATTGCAGGTATGCCGTTACTTAATCGAAGATTAAAACCAACCACACGACCAAATATTTACAAAAATAAAACTTATGGTAACGTTAAATCCCCTCTTGCTTGAACTCAATTTGGAAACAACAGCAAGATGAGAGTAGACCGCAGCAACTTATTTCAACCTTAAGTCATGTTATTTATAGGGTTTTATAGGTTCTACAAGTCAAATCAAACTTAAAAGGAAACGGTCGAATAGCGTAGCCAGCAGCAATTGCTGGTGAGCTCTTTGGCTAATTTAAATAAATTGAGAAAAGTATGGATATGCATAATCAATATAAAGGCGTAATGAAACGATTCACGTACGCAGGAAAGTTTGCTGTTTTAATCTTATCTTCAACAATATTAACACTTACACCTCTGGCTAGGGCGAATACCGATCCACTAGTTACAAAGGAAGTCTCTGACATACTTACCCAAGCGATTGAACCGGGTGTTTTTGTCGAAGATGTGCCAACTTTTAAAATGCACTTTAAAGAGAAAACCCCCAAAAATGGATTTTTTGCCGATACTGTCGTTGTTCCTGGCACCAATCTAAGCGACATGATCCTCGATAGGCTAAAAGTGAACGAGGCTATCACTCCCGAAACAACAGCCCTATTTGGAGAAACCATAGACCCCAATACCGGTGTATTCTCCATGCAACATATTGATGTCAATATTCCTGGCAACTCCAAACTACCTGTAGAATTGCGGCGTATTTTTAGAGGTGCTCGCTATGCGTACAACTCCAGTTTAAGCTTAGGAGACTGGCAACTTGGTATTCCAAGTTATAGCACCACTATTATTCAAGACCCGTTTAATCACACTTATTCAGGCGCTTGGGGCAAAGGCAAACTGTGTTCTGGAGAGTTAAACCCAGACCAAATCGGTGTTGGTCCGAATTCAATATTAAACCCAGGTGACTATTGGAGTGGCGACACACTGGATATTCCTGGCGTGGAAACCGCCAAAGTACTTTATAAACAGGCTACTGGGATTAACAAGTATGTAAATAACTGGAAACTAACATGCTATACCGTTAGCTCTGACCCAATGGAAAGGATAAAGGCCACCTCCCCCGAAGGCATCACCTACCATTTTGGACAGCCAAAACTCATTCCAACTCAACCAATAAGTGCCTCTAACGGCGTTGGTCTAGATGAAGTTGTCAGTCGCTACAACGCATTTATGCTGGTAACAAAAATCTCTGATAGATTTGGCAATGAAGTAAACTTTACCTATTCAGATGGCCAACTTACGCAAATCAGTAGTAATGATGGCCGAGCTATAACGCTGACCTATGAGAAGAACCCATACGGTAAATATCGAGTAAAAACCGTCTCAGCAAATGGACAAACTTGGCAATATGCCTATATTAATGCAAATCATGCGGTTAAAGCAGATCAATTGGTACGAGTAACTCGGCCCGATGGTAGAAGTTGGCAGTTCACTTTAGATAAAGTAAATAGAGGCTCTGCAGGCAGTGTGACCGACCGCGAATACTTTTACCAATACGATTATACACCTGATGGAATAGTAACAAGACTACTAAGAATTGAAGAAAGCCAATGTTTAGACATTAGCTACAATCCTCTGCAGAGTGCCTCGGTTATTCACCCAAATGGTGCCAAGCTCGACTTAGGATTTAAAACGATTCGCTTTGGCCGCTCTGAAGTACCCAAAGTGAAAGCGCACAATGTATATGACGTGCATGCAAATGATCTATGCTTCCTCAGTAACTCAATTGTCAGTAAATCCATCAGTCAAGCAGGCTTATCACCGTTGAATTGGTCCTACAGTTATTCGCAAAATAAAGGGAAATGGGCTGGCGTCACAGGAGGTCAAGCATTGACAGGCCTCTATCAAACTCCCACAGGCTATAATGCAATGGATCTGCGCTCTACAACTATCAATAATCCAGATGGCAGCAAAACTGTGCATGTATTTAGTCGCAAATGGGATTACACAGATGGTCAAGAGGTCGCGACTGAGTACTATGATAATGATGGCTCAACATTACTGCAGCGCAAAGAGCGCTCATTCACTAACGTATCTACCGGAGCATCACCAGACTATTACTCTTATACTGGGCCTGAACATGCTTGGTCATTTCTATTTGATAACCCCGCACCTCACGCCAATTATGTCAACAAAACCAAAGAGGTGACATACAACTACGAAAACGGTTTGTACGATAGCTACACACTTGTTTATAGTAACTTCAATGCCTACGGCGCGCCTGGCAAAATCACCGAATATAACAGTTTAGGGAACCAGCAGCGGCACACGCTACAAACTTACACGCATGATACAACTAATTGGTTATTAAACCTTCCTGCGTCAAAAGCGCTATCAACAAATGGTAGTACGTATACCACAGTAGAGCAGACGAATTACTATGCACCTAACCACACCTATAAATCTCTCCCATATCAAACTTATAAATTTGGTCAACTCGAAAGTACCTTTGCAAGCTACCACCCTGACGGTAATTTAAAGCAACAAAATCTTAATGCACCTAATCGCTGGATATATTTTGAAAATTATAAGCGAGGAAAACCACAAGTTATCAAAGTGCCGCAGCGATATACAGCCAGCTGCACCAACCCAGCAACATGCTACATGAGTGCCAGTTTAAACATCAATAATGATGGGACTGTAGCCCAAGTCGTCGACCTAAACGGCAATCAAACCAATTATATGTATGACAATATGAGCCGTCTCACCAAGGTCACTCCCAAAGATACAAAATGGGCTGCTACCTCCATCTCCTATACCACCGAGAATGGGTTGTTCACGCGCACAGAAAGCAAAGGAAACTTCCGAAGTAAAACCAATTATGATGGCTTATTGCGGCCAATACTGACACAGGAGTGGGACGCAACCGTAGCTGGGAGCAACCGATACCTCAAACAATCGTTCAATGCCTACAATAAAACCACATTCAAGTCTTACTTTAGTAGTAACAGCAATGAAACGAAAGGAATTGCCACTCGTTATGACGGGCTACAAAGAGTTACACGTACTTTCAACACGGTCAATAACACCGGGACTGATTACCACTATCAGGCTGGTAATGAAATTCAGATGACGGATGCGAAAGGAAATAGCACTTTCACTACATACCACGCTTGGGGCACCCCAGAACACTCGTTGCCAAGCAAAATTGAAAGCCCTGAAAATATCACAACCACGATTTCCTATAATGTTTTCAATAACCCGACCTCAATTAGCCAAGGTTCTGTTAATGAGATCCGCACATACAATGCGCAACAAAGATTGTGTCGCTCTTCCCGCCCCGATGTTGGCAGTACCGCCTATAACTACAATGCCATCGGCGAGCTAATTTGGGAAGCGAAAGGTGCTTCAGGTAGTACGAGTGTATGTGACGAAGGAGCCGTGCTCGGTACTCAAAAGGTTACCTACAGCTATGATAATTTAGGTAAAGTACGCACCATGGCTTTTGGTGATGGCACCCCTACTCGAACCTTTACTTTAGATAAACAAGGCAATCTCAACCAACTGGTTGCAGGCACGGCAACTTGGTCATATAACTACAATAGCAAACATTTACTTGAAACAGAGTTGCTAAAAATTGACACTAAATCTCTTAATTTAAAATGGACTTATAACAATTTAGGACATATTGATAGCTTAACCTACCCAACCGGACGAGTCGTGAGTTTTAATCCAAATGCTCTCGGTCAAGCACGTCAAGCAGGCAGCTTTGCTAGTAGCGTAAGCTACTATCCTGACTCAAAAATCAATCAATTTAACTACGGCAACGGCATTGTACGAAAGTACCAACTTGATGCACTCAATCGTCCCCAAACTTTACGTGATTATTATGCCACAACGAATTACGTCGACTTTACTCATGGCTACGATAATAATGACAATATTATTTCCGTTACCGACTCTGTTGATACACAATACAATTTGACTTTAAGTTACGACTCGGCAAATAGACTCAAGTCAGCAAACGGTAAATGGGGAGCCGGTAGTTTTGTCTACGACACCGTCGGTAATATTACAAAACAACAACTCGGAAATTTCGTACTGAATTATGCTTATGCAAACAATCGGTTGGCTTCAGTTTCCGGCAGCCAAACAAGAAATTTCAGTTATGATGCAAGAGGAAACGTCACCAACAATGGTCTAAGGGGATTTAACTTTAACCTTGCTAATCAACTCGTATCATCAGCTACTCTCAGTTATGTTTACGATGGACATGATAGATTAGTCAAACGCAACTACAATGGCGCTATCTCGTACCCTATGTACAGTCAAACAGGCAAGCTGCTTCATGAGGTAAACAGTGATGGCAGTAGCACAGATTACGTGTATTTATCAGCCAGCTTAATCGCAAAAGTCAAAGGAAATGCCACTTCTTATGTTCATGCAGATTTATTGGGCTCACCTCGTCTAGAAACCGATACAAATCGTGCTGTTGTGAGCAATAGCAGACAACATTATCAGCCTTATGGCAACAGGATCCCGACCAGTAATTTTACTGATATTGGCTTTACCGGCCATAAACATGATGGTGAGTTGGGCCTAACATATATGCAGGCACGATACTATGATCCAGTTATCGGGCGTTTTTACTCGAATGATCCGGTTGATGCGATGGGGCACCTAAATACGCCAAATGGTATACACGGCTTTAACCGTTATACTTATGGCAACAATAATCCATTTAAGTATACAGATCCTACAGGAAAAAGCTCATATAACCCACAAAGGATGGCTGTTGAAATGGCCAGAACTCAAGGTGAAGCAAAGGCTATACATGCTTCCTACACAACTCCAAGGAGTGGTAGTGATACAACGAAGATTGTGGCAGGTGCTGCACTATCTTTGACGGGAAACATAGTTGCTGGAGCCATTACGATGGGGGAAGGGCTTACTGGTGAATCTTTAGTTGAACAAGCTGCGTTGGCACTCGATATTGAACCAGAAACTGCAAGTAACCTCGCATTAGGTGCTGACCTACTAGGTGGAATGAAAGGAGTGGCTGAAAGTATTAAGAAAATTGGAGATAACTTTGGCCCAGCAACTATTAATAAGATGCAAGAAGGGGCTGTAGAAGCTACTGCACAAGGAGCAGTATTAGGAAATGACATAGATAAATCAATAGAAGAAACGAAGTAGCCTAAATAGGATGGTGGTATGGTCAAGATTCTAAAAAACAATCTAAATATAGTATTCTCCTTGATTGTTATGTTTTTCACAGGGGCTGCTATCTTAAAAGTCTACTTGTCGGAACATCAAGTGGTTAATGGGTACATAGACGAAATTAATTGCCAAGCTGATAAGAAAAAGGACGGCGTTTATTCCTACCAAATAAGATTGGATAACGAATTTAGCTTTCGAAATAGACTAAATGTAGCGTGTGAGATAATTTCAGATTTGAAGAAAGGAGACTATATCGAAATCGAAAGTATCGGTCATATTTTTATTCAATTGAAACATAATGGGGTTAATTTGTTCAATAAAAAAGAACTTAATATAAAAAGGAGTGGAATTAGTATTATTTTCACCCTTTTGTTTTTATTGGCAAGTTGTGATTTTTTCTACCGAATCTACTCTTTTAAGAAAAATCGACATCATCAGACCTAAGTAAATTCATAGCCAAATTACTTAAAGGACAGCAAACCTGTTGTCCTTTTTGTGAACGATGGGATTAGCAAGGATGCGACAAATCAGTTTGTCTGAAACGCAATTGTTTGACAGTTAGTTTTGAATCCAAAGCCTTGCACTTGCAGAGCTAAGCTCACGGGTTTTGTTTTATCTGGGGTAGCTGGCTTGGGATTCTGTTTTCAAGGCAGGATGAGCGGATCAATAAAAAATCCGTTTGGTGCCAAATTCAATTGAGTTATCTCTCAGGTGAAATGCCGTGGCGATTCAGATTGATATTTCGATGGTAAATTGTTAGCGGAACACTGGTAACGTTTTATCGGACTCGTGGTAAATTTATGTCGGACGTGTGGTAAGGGATGGGCGGAATATACAGAAGAGATAAACAATGAGTAATAGAGCACCATTAGTAGTCTATTTGGATAAAAAATACCTACTGGCATTTAGAATCACAATGCTCTTAGTATCGCTTCCATTTCTCCATGATGTTTATGTAATAGTGGCTTCTGGTATCGCTGACTCTGGTGAATACATAGTCAATCGCGGTGAAGGATGGGGATACAATGCGTACTTATTTAAAAAATCAGCGTTTGCTTTCTTGTTTGTTTGGTTAGGTACTCTGGGGGCAAAGGACAAATCTGAAATATCCAACGGAAATTAATTTTAATCCAAAGCCTCGCATTTTTGAAGTGACCCCCAGTAATTGAATAGTCCAGCTACTGGGGTCACTTCAACTCGCGGGGCTTATTTATGCTGTTAAGTTAGCCAAATCTGTTTTCAAGGAACAAATAAATGAAAAAGAATAGCAAACCTAATGGAAGTTATTATTCTGGCTTTATGTCGATAATTATTGGTGGCGCCCTTATGGTTTTAAATTGTTCAATATTTTTAGGTGGTGAATATCACATGAGACAGAATTCATTGTCCGCAGATGGTGACTTGTTATTATTTAGCCTCAAATTGCTTACCTCTGCTTTAGCGTCTCTGTTTTTTATAATTTCCGGACTTAAGGTTATCTTAACTAAATTTAAAGATAAGGATGATAATGAAAAATAACACAAGAAATATTAATAAAGTTATATTTGTGTATTTTATTTTTGCGTTTCAATCTTTTGCAAATGAAGAAATTACAGTGATTGGTGGAACTTGGAATTGTATACAAGAGCAAAAAATAACGGATGCAATTACGGGGAATAATTCATTCATTTTGAAATTTTTACATGAAGGCAATAGCGTGAAACAGCTCGAAAAGGTTGTTATCTCTGACAAATCAACCAACAAAACTTCTGCGTTAGATTATTCGTTACATTTTAAATCTGAGATTAAAAATATGGCGTTCACCAATACATTAGCCGACTTAAATTATATTATTGTCAACGATGAACTAAACGTTTTCTCCAGTGGGGTTGAAACATTTTTTCCAAAAATCGGGGAAGAAATAAGTGGCAAAATATCGCTATTGGATAATGGAAATCTAGTTAGTTAATTCTCAGATGGAAGTGTTATAGAGTGCAGGAAAAACGATAAGTAAAATACTCAGTAATTTGAATCCAAAGCCTCGCACTAACGGGGCTTTGCTTTTCAAACTAACCGTTAATTAGCCCAAAGTCCGACAGCAATCAAAGACAACATTGTATAGCCGACTGAATCGCCACTGATTTCCTAGACGCCTTCTAGTTAGATAAACTAGCTAAAAAAGAGGTGTCCATGAGCCATAAACGTTACCCCGAACAATTCAAAATCGAAGCAGTGAAACAAGTCACTGTTGCCGGCCATTCTGTTGCTGACGTTGCTCAGCGTTTAGGTACTACCACACACAGTCTTTACGCCTGGATTAAGCGCTATGGTCCTGACTCTGAGGCACACCTTCAGCAGTCTGCTGAGTCCGCAGAAATTCGACGATTACAAAAAGAGCTTGAGCGTGTTACTGAGTCGATTCTGAAAATGTCGACTTTCCAGAAAATCGAGCCTTTTCGTTCCCAATTACCCTACTTTAAGTCTAGCTAAACAACTCGATATTTGTCCGATTCTCCCAACTCAGACACATTTTCAACCAACATAAAATCCAGACGTAAAAAAACCTCAATAGGCTTAGAACTTTTCTAAAGTTTTGCCCGATACCCGCTAAAATGGCATTGAGTTTGTCGCCCAATATGCCTTTCAAGCGGTTTAATCCCAAGTGACCATCATTTTTCATGTGTCCGATGATGGGCTCTATCCCATTGCGGCGCTTGAGTTTTTTCTTAATCGCAGGTGTCACGCCACGTTTTTGTCCTGCGATAAAGACTTCATACCGCTATGCCATATGACCGCGATAACCTCTGTCTACAAAACACCTAAACGGGCGCACGTTGGTGACGTCTTCGACTATTTTCAAGGTGCGATACAAGGTGTCACCGTCATAAGGATTGCCGTGCATTGCATGACAGCACAGCACAAATTGTTCTTTCACTGTCGTTGCTACGCTGACTTTCACCCCAAACTCGTACGGTTTTGCACTTTTGCCTTTCGCTATGCATTCAACGTGCGGCTCATGCAGTGAGTACAGCTTCGATTTACTGAATTTATCTTGCTTGAGCAGTTTTTCAGCTTGCCGGAGTTGAACGACCATCACCGCCGAAGGGTTGGAGTCTAGCTTACGAAGAATGTCGCGGAACACGCGACCAAGATATGACTTTTGTTTTTTCAATGCTTTACGCATCCGCTTGTATTGTTTGGCATGGGCGTAGCGACTGACCGAGTTTGCGACCTTCACACCTTCTCTCGCATAGCTTTGCCGCTGTGTGATACCTGCGTGTTTGGCAAGGTCGACTAACTTTTTACGGCATCGTTCAAGTAGTTTACTGTCGGTTGGAAAGCTGATGTTCTTTTCCATCACCGTGCTATCCACCACCACTTCGCGCAAACTACTTTCTTTTACCGCACCGACTTTTAGCCCAACATCAACGGTAAGCGATAACATCAATTCCGCACCTTGCTCGCCAATTCGCTTGCGAAAACGAACCATCGAACTGGGGTCGCAAGGCATGTGATGAGTAAAAAACTGCATCCCACAAAAATACTGCCAGTAGGGATTCTCACACCACATCGCGACCGTATTTTCATCCGAAAGTTTATGAATTTGTTTAAGATATTCCAATCCAGCCAGTAACCGAATGGGTTTCCCCAATGCGCCAGTATCTGCACTATAAAGTTGGCCAAACTCTGCTTCTAAACGCTGTCAATCAATGATGTTGGCCAATTTAACGAGTTCATGGTTGGGCGCCACAAGGTCAATCAATTCGACCGCGAACAGTTGCTTTTGTGGTGTATGGTTGGTCGCTTTTGGCTTCATTTTTAATCTCCATTTTGCAAGGTTTTGAGGGGTGAGAAAACAAACCTTGCAAAATGAGGATAGTAAGATCGTTTAGATCATCAAGAAGATCAATAAATTAAGTGATTTTCAGTGTCGACTACTGAAGAACGTGACCTCTTAAAAAAGCCGCGGCGTACTTCGCAAGCCACCCCGAGTAAGATACGCCTTTATCCAAGAGCATCATCACAGCCACTCAGTGCGACAGCTGTGCCAGTTGTTTGATGTTCATCCGAGCGGGTATTACGCGTGGAGGAGCTACGCAAAGTCGAAGCGACAACGTGACAATGAACGACTTACAGCCCAACTCAAACAATGTTGGCTTGAGTCTGGTGGTGTCTATGGATACCGCAAACTCCATCGAGATCTGCGTGATCTTGGCGAGCAATACGGTATTAATCGTGTACATCGCCTGATGCAGCGAGCAGGACTGCGAGCGCACGTTGGCTATCGCAAACCGAGAGCTCCTAGTGGTGAGCAACACGTTGTTACGCCAAATCGTTTAGAACGGTAATTCGATCCATTAGCGCCCAACAAGGCTTGGGTAACGGATATTACGTACATCAAAACGCATAAAGGCTGGCTCAATCTTGGCGCTGTAATGGACTTGTTCTCACGACGAATTATTGGTTGGTCAATGGGCCGTCGTATCACCAAAGAGCTTGCGTTAGATGCTTTATTTATGGCGGTATGGCGTCGTAAACCTGCTGGCAAAGTGTTGGTTCATTCAGATCAAGGAAGCCAATACACAAGCCATGATTGGAGTGAGTTTCTAAGCGCACATGGTTTGGAGGGTAGCATGAGCCGTCGAGGTAACTGCCATGATAACGCAGTAGCAGAGAGTTTCTTTCAACTGCTGAAACGCGAACGAATAAAGCGAAAAATCTATGCGACCAGGGACGACGCAAAGATGGATGTGTTTAATTATATTGAGATGTTTTACAATCCGAAACGACAGCATAGTTCCAATGATGATGGGCTATCACCGTTAGAGTATGAACGTCAGTATTTTAATGAGGCTAAAAGTCGTCTACTGAAGTAGTGGCGATTCAGTTCTTGGCTATCTCAACCCAGAGAATTTTGAATTGAAGAACAGTGCTTAGCGAAGTGTCCACTGTTGCTGGTATGGATCACTTTGCTTTGCTGGTGAGGTTTACCGTTGGTTTGCAGCAGAAAATAAAAAAGCCTTGTTTTAAAAGGCCTTTTCCATTTTATCTATCTGCGCTTTGTTTAAAGTAGATGTTATCTTTGTTCAACCAAAGTAGGTGCTGCTCGCTTTGCTTTGGAGCGCTCAATATAGATAGCTGCAAAAAATAACATTACGACGAAACACATTAAAACCGTCTTAACGGGTGAATACAAGTAGAAAACAAAGTCCCAACTCCAGAAAGGTTTGGCAAATTCCTCGCTAAAGCCAAAATGCTCTAAATTGCGAATTACATTTTCCGCAAGGCCCGCAGTATCAACAAAACAAAAGATTATTAATAAACCATACATAGGCGCATCAATTAGGCTACGCTCAAGTATTTTCGCAGTGATTTTAGGCTCTTTATCACCATACCATTTTAATTGGAAAACCTGTCGGTTTCGCAGCACGCCGATGAGACTCAGGTCTATCACTAAATGAATTAAATAAAATAGCGAATTCGAGTAAGCTCTAGCAACATTCCCCACCACAATAAATTTCAAGCCAAAAAACAAAAACATTTCTACCAACGAAATTGATATAAATACTGCAAGCAAATAACGTATGTTTAACGATCCTTTTGCATAGATATAAAAAGCTGACAATGTCAAAACGAAGATAATTTGATGACTTAGACCAGCAGCGAAAAATTCAACAATAAACAAAGAGATAACTATTGTTATAATAAGTAACTTATAAAAAGGTTTCATCTTTTAGTCCGTATCTAATGGAATGTACACTACATCATCGCTTACACTACTAGATGCGACCTTTGGTGTTTCAGGTGTATAACTTCCACTCCCACCAACAACTTGCCTTGCGTTAATAGAGCTAAGGACTTTTACACAATAATTTTTACGCTCAAAATTAAACAAACGTGTACTGTCATTCATTTTCTTTTTCAACATTGTCCATATTCTCCAGTTGCGTCTTATCATGGCTGGCTTCCTTATTGTAATGCTCAGTAAAGGCGTCTGTAGAATCCAAAATATCGCTAAGACTCAATTTTGCTAATTCGGCCAATCTTAACAAGGTGCCTAATCGAAAAGAGCTGACGCCATTCATATAATCATCCAGCGTGGTTAAGCCAATGCCAAGCTTCTCGCTTACAACTTTTTTTGTAAAACCACGCCGCTTTTTGAGCTCCTTGAGGATAGCGTTTATCCTAAGTGTCACTTCATATTCTTCGGGTGTTTGCATATTTCCCTCAATGCCCAGCCTCCAGCCTTTTCGAATACCCACGCTACGATACCGAAAGTTGCTGAAACTTAAAAGTGTCAAAGTTGAACAAACTATGAACAACAATAATAAATCACATCAAACATGGTTTGATGTTAACCTTAATTGTAATATTTGTAAATTATTTTACTTAACTTTAAGTTTACATTTCTAAAGTGTGATATTGGCTAAAATGGTCTTGGTACATGACTTCAGGGTTGTGATGTGAAGTTAAGAATGGGGAGGTGGGGGCTTAACAAATCGCCCCTCAAGTTTTTAAGATGCGAACAATCGTCCATATCACCTTATGTTTGTAACTGGGTTTTATTTTTGCAACTGCGCTTTAGCCGCTTCCACTTTGCTAAAATCAAGCCCCAACTCAGTTACGGCTTCTTTAATGAGCACAGGGTTTTGCATCACCAACATCATTAACTGCTGTAATTTATCTTGTGGAATACCGAGTTGCTGTACGGTTGCCATTGCCATAAGCGGGTTTGCGGTCATCTCGACAAAAACGTCCTGAATTTGCGCATCACTGACATTATGCTCTTTTAATAACGCGATTATTGGGTTCATGATGTTACTCTCTAAATCAAATTTGCCATTAGTTTACCAGCTTTGCTCTCAGACAAAAGCCGCTTTTCTCACAAAGTTGAAGCGGCTGGTTTACGCCAAAATAGTAATTTAGAAAACTTCACATCTGTAACCAGCATTACGCCCTGAATAACAAACACTGCGCCAAACAAGGTATTTAAGCCTATTGGCTCTGCCAAGAACCACGCCCCCCATAAAATACCAAATAAAGGGATTAAGAACGTCACCGTAAGCGCTTGTGCCGCGCCTAACATATCAATCAGTTTAAAATAGATAATTAACGCGACTCCAGTACAAAGCACGCCGAGTGCAAGCACCGACCAACCAACTGTTGCGGTTGGGAGTGAGGGTATTGGTTGCCACAATAATAAAGGCAATACCAAAAAGGTGGACGCCCATAAATTGCCATGGGCATTGTTAAACGCACTGACTTTAGGTGCAATTTTGGTGTAGTTAGACGCAATTCCGTAACACAGTGTTGCAGCTAGCGCAGCAAGGATCGGCACTAACTCCGACATACTTGGCAATTCATGCATATCCACCAAGATAATGACGCCGATTAAGCCACTTAAGCAGCCCCATAAGGTTTTTGCGCTTACAGAGGTTTTTAGCCAAATAGCACTGACCAATACCCCCCAAAATGGCGCGGTAGAATTAAGTACCGACAACACCGATGCATTCACGTACTGAGCAGCATAGGCAAATAACAAAAACGGTAATGCGGTGTTGAAGCATCCCAGTATTGCGTAATGTCGGCCAAGCCCTTTAACTTGCAAAGCCTTTCTGGTTAATACAGCAATCAACATCAGCGTTAATGCTGCAAGCAGCACCCGCGCTTCAATAAGATAAGCAGGCCCAAGGCTAGGTACTGCGATACGCATAAACAAAAATGAACCGCCCCAAATTGCGGCCAGCAGAACTAATAACAGCGCCCCAAGCATATTTTTATCCCGAATAGTTGTACATCTTGATTCACACTTGCACCACACTATGACAGGCAGCTTTGCTAAGAACAAGCTGGATCTGGCACTGACAACAATGCACCAAACAAAAAATTAACACTGTTCCAGCTTCTTATCTTAAGTATTAGAAGCTGTGATTGTGTTCCTCTGGATTTCCGGTGGCAAAGTGACATAATTAGCACTTTATTATTAATTTTATAGTATTTTATGTACAATAAAATTTAATCCTAGATTTGTAATTCCCGCCATTTTGACAATACTCATAACAAGTGATTATTAACTTTTATTAAACACATGAGTCTACCTGAGTGCGATTTCGCTATCTTGCAACTCGATGACAAGGATAATATCGTGTATGCCAATCCATCTGCGCAGCAACTGCTGCTGCCAGGGGATAATTTTTCAGAGCTGCATGCTCTCCATGACTATTTTCGTAGCGAACACAAAGCGGATATTCAACTTTTCGCTAAAAGTCCCAATGTAAAATCGCTGATTGCAAAAACTTGTTTTGGTAAAACACTGGTACTGGCAAAATCAACTAACCCCAGTAAACGCCAGCTGTTGTTAAGTGAGATTGATCTGCGCTTTGATAAAGATCTCTCTTTACTGATCAAAACTTTGAACAACTCCAACTTAGGCGTTTGGCAGGTCGATAAAACATTTTCGTATGCCTACTTTTCTAAAGCCTGTAATCGCATGTTAGGTATTGAGGCGACTCGCAATTTGACGTGGCATGGCTTTATCAATCACATCCACGAAGAAGACCGAGACTTATTAATTTGCTTTGTTGAAAGTCACGTCAATAGCGACACTTTACTTAAATTCGAATTTCGCGTTCCTACTATGCGTGGCGTGAAGTGGATGCAATTGGTTGGCGATAAATACGCCACTCTCAATGGTGAGGTCATGATCTGCGGCACCCTGCGAGATTTCACCAGTGAGAAACAGGTGCTGATTGAACTTAACGAAGCCAATGAACATCGCCGCCTTGCTTTAGAAGCGGGTAGAATCGGCACTTGGAATGCCATTAAAACCCAAACAGATTGGGTGTGGGATTGGGATCGCCAAGCCAGTGAAATATTTGCCTTAAATCCTTTCGACACAGGTGATTTAAGAGTATGGGCAAAAACCATCCACCCAGAAGACGCACCTCGCGTATTTGCCGCGTTAGAAGAGTCGATTAGCAACGGCACAGATTTCGAACAAAGCTACCGCGCAATATTGTTTAATGGTGAACAAATTTTCGTTTATGCCAAAGGTATATGCCATCATGACCTACATGGTAATCCTGTGCGTATCTCTGGGGTGTGTATTGATCAAAGCACTAGCCGGCGCAAAGAGGTCGAACTAACTAAAGTTAACTCTGAACTGGAAAAACGCGTGTCAGCGCGTACCAGAGAACTAGTTGAAGCGTTAGCTAGAGCCGAACAAGCCAGCCACAGCAAGTCTGACTTTCTCGCTATGATGAGCCATGAGCTACGCACCCCGATGAATGCCATTATTGGTTCTTTAGACTTACTCGCAATGAAGCCATTTGCACGTGAAACTCGTGAGCTTATTGAAACTGCCAATATTAGCGCTAACAACCTCATCATGATTTTAAATGACATTTTGGATATTAATAAAATCGAGGCGGGTAAACTGGAATTAGACAGTTTTGACTTTGACGTATCTGAGGTAATTAATAACATCATCGTGATTTTTGACCCCCTAGCTGAAGCCAAAGGGGTTAAATTTACTCTCCAAGAAACCAGTCAATTACCGAAGAGCGTCAATGGCGATGGCAATCGTATTCGGCAAATTTTATTCAACTTAGTGAGCAACGCAATTAAGTTTTCCAGTGGGCTAAAACGGATAGGTAAAGTCCACATAAAAGTTGGTTGGGAACAATTCGATAATGATATCGCCAAACTCGTCGTAACCGTGCGCGATAATGGCATTGGTATTGATGACAACACTAGGAAACGGCTGTTTACCCCCTTCATTCAGGCCGAAAAGTCTACTACCCGTAAGTACGGTGGCACTGGGCTTGGCCTTGCTATCTCAGGCCGTTTGCTCGACTTAATGGGAGGTGAGGTGTTGCTGCAAAGCGCCCCAGATCAGGGCAGTGAATTTACGGTCAAAATCCCAATATTCCACTTCCAACCCCGTCAATCTGATTTCTTGATGGAAAAAGTAAAACTCTATGCCGACATTGACTTAGGTCACTGCGAAAGTGTCACCAACAAATTGGGCTACATGGTTCAGACGATTGAACCAGGCTTTTTCCCTGACGTAGACGACCATGTACCGAGTGTCATTATTGTTACCTGTGATGCATCGGCCGACTCCCTACTAGCCAGCAACTGCACGCTTGATTGTGGCGCCTTGATCCTGTTTGAGGATATTGATTGCCAAGAATTACAAAAACAGTTCTCCAAAGCCATATTTCTTAAATTGAATACCTTGAATCGTTTTACGTTGCGTAAGGCATTACTAGATCTCAGCAACGCTGATTTTGACATTACCGATTTTGACTTTACCAGTGGCCTCAAAGCGCTCGAAGACCTAGACGAATCTGAGGCGCCCACGCAGATCACTAAGAGCATTTTGTTGGTTGAAGATAACCCGTTTAATCAAAAACTGATGAATAAACAAATTAACAAACTTGGCTATGCCTGCGATTTAGCCAGTAACGGCGAGCAAGGCTTTGAAAAATGGCGTAAGAACAATTATCAGCTGGTGTTAACCGACTGCCATATGCCTGAACTAGACGGCTACCAGATGACAGAGCGCATTCGTAAATTCGAAACCGACCATGCCTTACCCCGCACCCCTATCATCGCAGTCACTGGCGCAGCAATGAAAGGTGATGAAGAATACTGCAAATCATTCGGTATGGATGATTTCATCAGTAAGCCCATAAAGCTTGATAAACTAAAAACGACTTTGGCGAGGTGGCACAATGACGCTTGAGCAATATCGTACCATTAACCCTGCTGTGATCATTGAATTGATAGGTGACGACCCAAAGGAAATCAAGGAATTCCAGCTGAACTTTTTGTATCAAGCCAAAGGCTGCATACAAAAGATGATCCAATACTATAAAACGCAAGACTTCGCACAATTAAAGGGCGAAGCGCACTATCTTAAAACCTCCGCCAAAGCGATTGGTGCCGAACTTTGCGGCCATTATTTACAACAGTTGGAGGTACTTGCTGCGAAAGAAGATTTAGAGCAATGTAAACTACAACTTGCCCGTATTGCCAAGGAACTCGAAGCAGTAAAGCAAGGTATTGTTCACGATATAAAAGCCAGAAGCTAAATTGAAGCTTTACGTTTCGCTTAAGTAGCGAAGGCTTTAACTTGTTGGTGTGACAATATTCACATCTAGTGCTTTGAAATCAGCTAGTTTAGCTGGGTTCGCTTCAGTGACTAATATGGAGATAGAGTCCATGGTAGTCACTTTATGCCTTGCCACCGCACCTAATTTATCCTCAGTAACGGCGATTAATACAGCATTACTTTGTTTAATAATGGCTTGTTTAAATTGCGCATCTTCAACATCAAATGCACTAAGGCCAACATTGCTGTCAACCGCACATGCGCCAACTACACATAAATCAAAATACATAGTTTGCAGCTGTTGCAGCGCACTACTTCCAATTGCTGCGCCTTGTTGTTTGCTAATCTTTCCGCCTAACAAAATGACGTCGCATAAATCATGCGATTGCAGAGCCATGGCAATAGCAGGCGCATTTGTTACTACAGTAATGGGTAAATCATGGGGAAGTGCTTGAGCAATAGCCAAATTGGTACTTCCGGTATCTATAAAAATGATGGCATCTTTATTTAGAAACCGTATACAGGCTTTGGCTAATGCTTGCTTACGGTCTGCATGTAAATCCACCCTTTGCGCAAAACTACCTTCAGTGTGTGCCTGTATTACCGCTCCACCGTAGACCTTTTTACAAACCCCTTGACTTGCAAGCTCTTGTAAATCTCGTCGGATTGTATGCTCAGATACATTCAGTTCTGCGGCCAATTGCACGCAGACCACACGGCCGTTTTGTTGTAGTCGGTCTTTGATCAGCGCTTGCCTCTGATCCGGAAATGAAGCATAATCGAGCATAATTAATCACAAATGAGCATTAAAACTACCCTAATCTAGCACTCACTGCTCGTTATAGCAATTTTGTGCTTCTTTCTGGGAGAGTTGTTCTTTCAAACCGTATGTTTGTGATGATTTCTTGCCAATTTGCAAATCTCTCTACCAGTCTATTGGAGAATTTAGAAGCGGATTTGCTCGGTATTGATGTTTTATGAAAGGTTTAACTCAATGGAACACAAGCAATCGCCCTTTACACGGCACGAAGTATTGTCTACTCGATTAATGTTTTTATGTGCAGGGCTAGCAACCGCGACTTGGGCAGCGCTTATTCCGGTGATTAAGAGCCATGTCAATTTTGACGAAAGTACACTCGGCTTTTTATTACTTTGTTTAGGAGCCGGTGCCATTGCATCTATGCCGATTTCTGGCGCATTAGCGACCAAGTATGGTTGTAAGCGTGTGCTACTTGTTGCTGCGAGTGTATTTGCTGCTTGTTTACCGCTATTTGTTTTAGTCGACAACATTACCAAGTTGGCGGTGCTTTTGATTGTTTTTGGTATCTCTATTGGCTCAACAGATTGCGTAATGAATATTCAAGCCGTGTTGGTTGAAGAGCGCTCAAAACGTTCATTAATGTCTGGCTTTCATGGTTTTTATAGCCTTGGCGGTATTCTTGGCGCAGGGGCTGTTGCTGGGCTACTGATCCTAGGCTGGCCAGCAATACAAATCTGTATTTTTATGTCAGCTTGCATTTTTTTGTGCATAGTTTTAGCAAAAGATGCGCTATTACCTTTCGCTAGCCCAAGTGAAGGGCCTGCTTTTGCGTTACCCAAAGGCCCTGTTATTTTAATCGGCGCGATTTGTTTTGCTATGTTTTTAGCTGAGGGTACGGTTTTAGATTGGAGTGGTCTTTATCTTATTGATTATCAACATGCTTCTACAGGTATGGCTGCGCTTGGGATATTCTGCTTTTCGGTTACAATGACAATTGGCCGCCTCGTAGGGGATAATTTAATTACCCATTTTGGCCAAAGGCTGATATTAACCCTTGGCGGACTCACTGCAAGCTTAGGCTTATTTATAGCCATTGCATCCCCTAACTTTGCGCTAGCTTTATGCGGTTATATTTTGATGGGTATCGGATGTGCCAATGTTGTTCCTATTATGTTTTCAGCCGCAGGAAAGCAAACTTATATGCCGCAAGCCACTGCTATTCCTGCCGTCACAACCTTAGGTTATGTCGGTGTATTAATGGGACCCGCGAGCGTTGGTCAAATAGCACATCACACCTCGTTGCCTACTGCCCTTGTGGTGATTGCGCTATTAATCGCGACTGCTACTTTGCTTTCCTGTTTTGTAAAAGTGCAAAATTAAAAGCGCGTCTTGTTCTAATCCAATGAGGCCACAATATTTATCACTCGGTGCTATTGGCGCTACTTATTGAGCGCCGCTGTTATAATAAGGAATTAATGGTTTGCACTATTTTGTCTTTCGATGAAGGCTTAAGTATGTAACCCGACAATCCCTTCTGTACCCACTTGCGAATGATCTCTTTGTTGCGATTGCCTGTTAAAGCAACAATCGGCACATCTTTACAGGGGGTATTTTTGCGGATATTAATGGTGGTGTTGTAGCCATCGATGCCGGGCATAAAGAGGTCCATTAAAATCATGTCGTAGGTATGATCATCAAGATGCTTGATTGCATCTAAGCCATTGCCAAAACCATTGGTATCAAAGCCCGCCTCGCGCAGGATCTTCATCAGCATGTCGCGGTAGAGATCGTTGTCTTCAACTACCATAATGCGTTTTTTAATAACTGGCTCTGAAGTTTCTACTGGCACTTTGATGCTTGTGCTTTCTGCGGTTATTTCTTCATCTTGATTGTCGTATAAGTTACGGGCGAGCCTTTGCCTGACATCAAGGTCTAAAGATTCGGAGAGAATATGCGCAAGCTCTTTTACCGACCCCCGATTATTTTGCAAGCTATTGGTTAGCTGGCTAATGCGCTCTTCAATTGTATGCTCAAGTTGCGCCAGCATAGGCATAATGCGTTCTTGCTTGAACTTTTCCACCAGCTTGCCGCTGATCTCTTTCCCGTCAAACACGTTAACTAAGTGCTGTTTGACTTCTTTGAGTGAATTTTCACATTCACTCCCACAACGAGCCGCATCGTCAATTAACTGCCGAATACTATCGTCAATTTTGCCAAAATGCTCTTCACGCAATTGTGTGACTTCAAGATTTTTTTCATGTTGCATTAGACTATTATGTAGGATCATGCGCAGCCGATAGTTTTCGTACATCGGCTTGTAAACATAGTAGTCAGAAAACAGCCCTTTCATGCAACAACGAAAAGCCACTCCGGACTCTTTGTTCTCGCATAATAAAATATTTTCATGTGGGTAATTGAGTAGTTCCAACTGGGCCAATTCAGTGTAAATTTCCACGGCTCGGCTGACTTGCGACATCGCCATAATGATCACGGGCGGTTTTGAACTTGCCACCACGGCGTGAATGTCTTTTAACAGCCACACCGTTTTAAATGCAGAGACTTGGCTGCTAATTACATCACAAACCCCTACCAGTTCCTGCGCATCATCGCAGATCAACAACACTTTAGGGTGGCGTTCACCATGGTCAACATCGCCTTTTTTCATCTCACACTCCTTTTACCAGCAAGGTTATTTTGACGCTTCTCAACACACTAAACTGGAAGCCATAACCCTCCCAAATTACGCACCAAGTACAACTATGTATAAACTTGGCCCACAAATTTATTACAAAACGACATCTGTCAATGTTTTATGGATATTAACTTCTAGAGTGTAGTTCGCCACTCAGCATTTGCGAGCAAATAACGACCAAAAAAACGTGGCAAAACCGATAAAATAAGACTTTTAGATGCATGTTGTACGCATGCTATAAAGTAATTAATAATCAAAAGTACTTAGACTTTTAGCAAGGCATTGTTGCAGGAATAAGAGCCAAACTGGCAGGATAGAGCAGATGTTCTGGCTGCTTTGCAAGGTGCAGCCAGACTGTCGATGTGATTAATCGTTACGTTTTAACTTGGCAGCGTAAAAGCCATCACCTTCGGTGTTAATGCCGGGTAACAATACCAATTCTTGCTCTAGACTAAACTGGCTATTGGCCGCTAAAAACGCTGCGATTTGCTGTTGGTTTTCACTGGGTAGAATCGAGCAAGTAGCGTAAACAACATAACCCCCTGCTTTACACATTTGACTGTAACGCTGCAAGATTTCTCCTTGCAGTTGGGTCAATGCAGCTAAATTACTGGCTTCTAATTGCCATTTAGCATCTGGGTTACGCTTAAACACCCCAGTGCCCGTGCAAGGCACATCGAGCAATACACGGTCAAACTTATCTTTGAGTCGCTTGACCGTTTTACTGCTGGTGATCTGCCGGGTTTCTATCATGTGCACGCCTGCGCGTTTGGCGCGCTTTTTCAGTGTTGCCAACTTGTGCTCATGAATATCCATGGCCAGCACATAGCCTTTGTTTGCCATTAAGGCCGCCAGATGTAAGCTTTTTCCACCCGCGCCACAACAACCATCTACGACTCTAAGACCCGGTTTAACATCCAATAGCGGTGCGATTTGCTGCGATCCTAAATCCTGCATTTCAAACCAGCCTTGGTGAAACGCCTTGGTTTTAAATAGCTGGCTACTATCTGCAACGCGCAGCGTGTCAGGGGCACTCGTCACAGCCCAGCTTTCTACCCCTTCAGTACGTAGCAATTGTTGTAATTCAGTCGGTGTCGTTTTTAGACGATTAACGCGGATATAAGTGGTTGGCCGCTCGTTCATTGCACTGGCTATTGTTGGCCACTGTGCGCCAAGCTCAGCGCTGGCAATGTCATGCAACCAATCTGGGTAACTCAAAGTAACCGCTTGCGGCGCTGTTGCTAAGCGTGTTTGTACAGCGTCCATATCAAGCCCTTGCAATTCTTCCCAATCGGGTTGCATTTCGCCTTGCAATACCAGCATCGTACCCAACATATGCCAAACATTTGCAGTTGATGCTGAGCCAAGTGCAAACTCCAATTTGCGCGACAGTGATAGGAGCTGATACACCGTATTGACATAAGCACCCCGTTCCGCTTTACGCCAATGATTTTCCATTTTTAGCGTGCGTTCGATGGCTTTATCTGCATATTCTTGTGTTTCGCGGATATTATTGAGGGTTGCGACGACTTGCTCGGCGACTTGACGTGTAATTGACAACTTGGCTGCTCAAAAACGAAATAATGACTGTTATTGTAGCGCTTTAAAATCGGTTAACCAAAAGAAAAGTTACGGCTTTGGGGCGGAACTCTCCGCTCCAAAGCCTATTGCGTTAGCGTTTAGAGATTTTTGATAAACAACCACACATCCGAGCTACCCGGTGTGTTGCCTTGCGTCCACCATTTGGCTTCAAACACTTGTTTGTTGTATTCGACTTGGTCGCCTTTTAAGTAGACCTTATTAGCTTCCCACACTGGCACCCCACCTGTTGGCGGTTGTGTATCTGGTGGTGGTAAGTCAGCAACTACTTTGACACTTGGCCAACCAACGTGAGATTGGTAGAAGTTAGTCACGCACTTCTCATAATCACCTGCCACTAGAGCAGAGTAAGCCGTTTGATAACCAACTAACTTACATTCGAACGAATAACCTCCGGGTCTGTCAGCATAATATGCCCAATCGCCTTCCCAGTTGGTGTATAGCACATCGGTTGCGCCATTAAGATTCAAACTACCGTAGGGTGTTTGTTGCCAACAGGTGTCTTCTTCATCGGTCTCAATCGGGATGTTGTAGTAGTTGGCAAGTCCTTGCCAATAACGAATCCGATTCACTGGCTGGCCTTTGTCGCGGTTTTGACTACCACATTCAATCCCACCGTTAATGATATTGATGGTCGTACCAAAACCATAGCCAATATTAGCATCTAGCTCGCGCTGTGAAGGAGTCCAAGTACGGTCAATAACATGGAGCATGGCCGGTTTTGGCGCTTGTGGGGTTAAGAAAAACCAAATCGCTGAGGCAAGGTTTAGCCAAGAATCTGCTACCAATCCAGGATTATTCAGTAACACAGTTGCATCGCCATCAAACATCGCTTCTGAGAATGCGCCGTAGTTGAAATGATAAGACAATTGCTTTGCGCCGCGACCAAAGTAACCTTGACCGGCTGCACAAGGCCAACGGCGGTTTTGCCAATCGTTTTGACCACAGCCTGTGGTATAACCCGGTTGCCCTTCTGACCAACCCATTTCTCTCACATGCACCAAGGCTTGCTGCCATTCTTCTAGTTGTAATGGGTTATCAGAAATGTTGTCCTTCGCGATATGACCACCAGTTTCTTGGGCAAAATGCGCAAAGGCAGTCACGATAGATTTTTTACAAATCGCATCGGCGTTACGGCCGTCAGTATAATCGCCGCAAAAGGCGGGGAACTTACCCACCGCTTGTAAAAAGCGCAAATAAGTATATTCCGGCGCGGCCATTTGGGTTAAAAACTGCCACTGGGTTTGACCAAATACCCGCTCTACACGTTTGACGTTTACGGGATTAGTTGCTGCCCCTGGGCTAATGGCATTTACAACAGCGTTATCAGCTGTGCGTAGCGCATTCGCCCAAGTTTGATACATGGCATTGCTGGTTTTAGCTTGGGCTGAGGCATCAACTTGAGCTTTAGAGAGTAAGTAACCCCCAGGATTATTGGGATCAGGCTGAGGGTTCATCGCCAACGCGGACGCACTGACGGTCGTCAGCGCCAAGACCACTGGCATGGTTAATTTTGATAATTGCATTCTTCGTTCCTACATGTTGTTGTGATTGCGGTTGTCCGTTAGCGGCGTAAAGGCATCCTTACTTGTAACGTTTCAATCAGCATTAAGTTATTTTTTTGTTTACCGCACATCACATTATTCGCTACATGACATCGCTGTCAAATCTTACCAGTTCACAAAATCGTTACAGCATGATGATAAAGTCGTTCCTAAAAGCACTAACCACATGAAATATTTTAAAAAGCAGGTTATGTTAGCGGCGAAGAGGAGAGCTGTATGAATATCAAACCATTAACACCTGACTACTATGATGCTGTGATTGCCTTAGGCAACCTCGTCCATGGCGACAACTACCTCGATGCCGAAGGCCTTCAAGCTATGATTACCAAAGGCACCAAATTCGGTCTCAATGCCTGTTTTGTTGCGGTAGATGAGAACAATCAAGTGTGTGGATTTCGTACCAGTTATGCCGCAGGGCAGTGGCCGATTGATAAGTGGTGTACGCCAACACTTTGGCCGGTAGCACAAGCCGATATGGCTTATTTTAAATGTTCAGCCATAGCGCCAGCAGCGCAAGGGCAAGGCATTGGTCCGCAATTGCTAAAAGCGGCTGTTGCAGTGCTCAAGCAACAAGGTGCACGTGCTGGTGTAGCGCATTTATGGCAGCAAAGCCCGGGCAATGCGGCAGTAAAATATTTTACTAAAGCCGGCGGCAATTTGGTGCGCTTACATGATGACCGCTGGCTGCCTTTATGTATTGAAGAAGGTTATATCTGTACAATTTGTGGCAATGAATGTCATTGCCAAGCCGCCGAAATGGTAATTTCTTTTGAGTAATATAATGACCCAAGCTTACGACCCCATTACCGCCCCTCACTGTCAAGGCCAAGCCTACGCACCAAGCTTTTGGTCATCGACGGTTGCTTTACCCACGGCCAATGCCGCACTACAACAAAACTTACAATGCGATGTGGCGATTATTGGTGGTGGTTTTAGCGGTTTACTTACGGCCTATTATTTAGCCAGTGAGCACCAACTAGAATGCGCAGTATTTGAGGCGAATCAAGTTGGATTTGGTGCCAGCGCTCGTAATGCTGGTTTTGTGCTAAAAGGCTCGGGGCGACTCAGTTACCCACAAATGGCCAAAAAGTGGGGAATGGCAACCTGCCAAGGGATTTACCAAGAATTCAGTGACGCCGTAGCCCGTGTTGAAGGCCTAATCCAGCAACATGGTATTGCCTGCGAGCCACAAGCCAAAGGCTATATAAAAATAGCCCACAACCAAACTGCCTTCCAAAATCTGCAAGCACAAGCTGATTTTTTGCGCACCCATCTAGGCGCTGATGCTGAATTTATTAGTCGCGAAGACTTACAACAAGACTATATGGCACATCAGCAAGCCTTTGGTGCGCTGCGCCTACGCGATGGTTTTGGCTTAAATCCATTGAAGTTGCTGTTGGGCTATCGCGATATGGCAATTAAAGCCGGGGTAAAGCTGTTTGAGCACACCTTAGCGACTGATATTCAGCAGCATGATACCGGTATTACGCTAAAAGCGAATGGTTACTCAGTGACGGCCAAAAAGCTGGTGATTGCTGGCAATGCCTATAATCAAAAGGTCACTCATCCTAGTATAGATAAGCGTTTTTTACCGATTTTATCCAGCGTGATGGTAACTAGGCCACTGACAGAAACAGAGCTAACAGCCAGCGGTCTACAAACCCATCAAGTTGCCATGGATACACGTACCTTAAAGTACTACTACCGTTTGCTGCCAGACAATCGCTTACTATTTGGTGGGCGTGGTGCCATTTATGCCAAAGATCAAGACAAAGCCGTGTATTTAAACAATTTACGCCGAGGTTTAGGCGCCTGCTTCCCCTCGCTGCAAGCGGTTCCCCATGATTACTATTGGCACGGCTATATTGCCGCGGCGATTGACGATATGCCGCATGCTTATTATCACAATAATATCGGGTATTTACTTGGTTACTGTGGTGCAGGTGTGTCTTTTAGTGCTCAAGCGGCTTATCGCATGGCACAGCAAGTGGCTGGCATAAAAGTTCCTAATTTACCTTTATATTCAACACCTCTACCCTATTTACCATTTGCACAACTGCGTCGAATTGGTCAGTGGGGTTATTATCAATATGCTCAAATTAAAGACAAATTAGGCTAATAATTGCAAAATCATTACTACGCCAGAAAAAGCAACAGAGTTGAGCTTTTCTGGCAATTTGCTATACCTAAACCACTAACAGCAAAAATGTATGATTATGCGTAAACTTAGCCCTGTGCTATTCCTTTTCTCGCTCATCCTGATATGCAATATCATGGTCGGTAGTGCGCAAGCACAACAAAATATCAGCGTCGCAGTTGGTATGGAAAACTACGACTTCACACCTTTTTTTGCTGAGTTTACTAAAAAAACCAATATAACTGTCGATTTATTGGCCTTTGCTAATAACGACTTAAAATCAGAGCTGCTGCAACAAGCAACCCAAGATGGTTTGCCTGATGTTATTATTGTCCCCTCAGATTATATGGGGTTAGATTTTTTAAATTTGTCAGAAGTGCCCGCAACATGGCTTTCAACTAAATTGACCCCAGCGGTTCGCCACAACAGCCAAGTAAACGGCGTTTACAAAGGTGTACCACTATTATTTGGCAACCACTTACTGCTTTACTACAACAAAAAACTGCTCACCAACCCACCAGTAGCATGGCAGGACTTTGCAGCGCTAAAGCAAAATATCGGCACAGACACTGAACTTATCGCCTGGAATTATCTAGAAATGTTCTGGTTTGCCGCATTTCACAATACCTTTGGCACCCCTTTAATCGCCAATGGGAAAGCGAATCTAAACAGCCCCCAAATGGTTGCCACGCTTAAATGGTACAAACAGCTTAGAGACCAACTCAACCTAGACACAGATTGCAACTACACTTGCGTCAACCAAAAATTCGAAGGGGGTAAGCTGGCGATGGTGATCAATGGGACTTGGATTTTTAATCGTTACGGAGAAGCCCTTGGTGACCAATTAGGGGTAGCCGTGTTGCCTAAATACCATGAGCACCCCATGAGCCCTTTTTACTCTGCACATGTTATGGCATTTCCTAATCAAGGGCTTACTGGAGCAAAATCCTCCGCGCTAAAAAAACTGGTGGAGTTTATTCAGTCTCAACCTTTGCAAAAGCAAGTATGGCAAAAACTACAATCACTGCCGACTTTAGATTCTGAACTTAACGCCTTAGACAAAACTTCCCAACAGCACAACAACCGCAATCTCCACCATATGATTAAGGCACTTGAAAGTGCAACAGCCATGCCTAACGACCCAGAAATGGCGTATATTTGGGAGGCAATGTTAAAAGGAGTAACGCGTTATTTAGCCGACGTATTTGATGCCGAGCAAGCAGCTCAATATATGCAATACACAGCGGAAAAATCGATTGAACATGCTAAACAGCCACAACCATAAAAAAAGCATCGCCAGCGAATTTAAGTTCAAAGTTGCGGCCATTATTCTCATCTTACTTAGCATTGAGATTGGCTATTTTTCATTTGTGTCGTTACAACAAGCTGAATCAATTGCGCAAGAAAATGTCGCCCGCAGAGCCACCAGCTTAAGGTTTGACATTAAAAACCAGTTGGCTGAGTTGAATTATCAAATCGTGCCGATGGCAGACAACAAAGTCTTGGCCGAGCTGCCTGAAAACATTTTGTATAGCCAGTTTGCTCTTAAGCATCTAAACAACTTTGTACTAGATAACGAGCTTATCGCCGCTGCATTTATCAGCGACGGTTCGCCCTATATAGTGGATGGTTATCCACTAAAAAGTTTGAAGTGGGCAACACCTTCCATTCGCAACCTTACCAACAGTATTTTAAGTAGTGACGTGCGCAGTAATAGAATTCACAAGCTGTTAGTCAGTAAAACCGAGCTAGACGGCTACACTGAATCCGACAGTGCGTTGTTACTCGCACTACCTCTACGCAAAAAGCAAAACTCACTGATGCGCCCCTATCAATTTACCGGGGTGCTGTTTGTGGTGGTCGATTTTGAAAAACTGGTATTATCCGCGGAGCAAGATTTAGGCGAAGTGACTGAGTCCATTCTCGCGCGCACGAATGACCTTGTATGGTTTGAAATTGGCGACAAAGTCGATGACGGTTTTCATCATACCGTTTCGGTATTTCCTGACACAGAAGCGGATTTGCCATTGCAGCTAACTGTGACGCATTCTTCTGACCTTTACACCGCACAGTTTGAGCAGTCTTTATATCTCACCATCATAGTTAGTATTTTAGATTTGGCTTTGCTGCTTTGGTATTTGAGTTATTTTGGTAAAAAAATGATTGCCCCTATCAAGCGGCTTGAGCGCCAGTGTCATGATTATGCTAAGGGTAATTACCGCAAGAGTGATACCGAAATCGAATTTAGCGAACTACAAACTTTGCAACAGACTTTGAATACCCTTGCGGATACAGTCGACCAGCAGCTGACTATACTCAAGCAAGAGAAATACCGTGCAGAACAATCTGAACGCGCAAAATCGCAATTTTTAGCTAATATGAGCCACGAGATCCGTACTCCAATGAACGGTATTTTAGGTACATTTCAAGTATTGGCGCGCCAAAGTGCCAGCGCTGAAGATAAAGAATTAATTACAAGCGGCCTAGTCTCGTCGCAGTCGTTACTGCAATTACTCAATGACATTTTAGACTTTTCTAAAATGGAAGCGGGCAAACTGGAACTTGAAACACTAACCACAGACTTTGTCTTACTCTGTAAAGAAGTCATGCTGGAATTTGCTGATATTGCCAAACAACGCGGCATTGAGCTGAACTTAAACATAGATCCAACACTTATCCCGTATCGCCAGCTTGACCCCGTCAGGGTCAAGCAGATCCTGCGTAATTTATTGTCAAACGCACTTAAGTTTACCCATCATGGCAGCGTGACTGCCATTATTGGTGGTAACGCCGAGCAACTAGATATCTCGGTAAAAGACTCAGGTATTGGCATCAGCAAAGAGCAGCAACAAAAACTCTTTACCAGTTTTAACCAAGCTGATGCTTCGACCACACGCAAATATGGCGGAACTGGGCTTGGTTTAGCGATTGTGAAACAAATCGTGCATTTAATGAATGGCTCAATTGCACTACAAAGTGAAGAAGGTATTGGCACTACGTTTCATGTTCAGTTGCCCATTCGCAGCGAAGTACTTGTCAGCAAAAACGAATCGAAGCAGCTCGTTGCGCCCAATTTGGCAGGTATAACGCTCTTATTGGCCGAGGACAATAAAATCAATCAAACTGTTTTTTGCGCGATGTTAAAAGGCACTGGCGCAAATCTGCTTATTGCCAACGATGGTCTTGAAGCGTTAGAAATAGCGCAAGCAAATACGGTTGCAGCAATTTTTATGGATATTCAAATGCCCAATTTGGATGGACTGAACGCATGTAAAATGCTCCAACAAGCAGGCTTTACGCCTCCCATCATTGCTCTGACGGCCAACGTCATGCCGGATGATGTCAAAACCTACCAAAATAGTGGTTTTGCAGCGTGCGTTGGCAAGCCTATCGACTTACAACAGCTCTATGCCACTATTAATAAGGTTATCTTGCCAACCATAAAACCAGCTGAGCGCTAATTACCCTGCACCTTGTACTGCACGTTTTACCAAAGCTCTTTAACCATCACGATTTGGCCGTCGCGAAAACCAAATAACGCCAGTAAAGGTGCGTCGGCGTGCCATTTTCCTTCGCCGTCAACCACACCATGCGCATATTCCACCGCAAGATGGTTCTTCCCATTTATCGACTTGAGTATGCGCTGCTCTTGGGCTGTGGAGTTGTTAAAGCGGCCGAGTTCAAGGTTGCGCATAAACGCACGGCGCCAACTGGCTTTATCAAAATTCGCGTCGTATTCAATATGTACATAACTGACCTCAGGATGCATCAACATGAGCAACGCTTCAATATCCGCAACGCTTGAGCCTTTGCGTGCAACTTTATCAAGCGCACCAAAATAAGCTTTAACTTGCGACAGTTGACACTCACTATCACACTCCCCAGCCACGCCAACTGGAGTAAAGCACAACCCAACCAATACCAAACCAATTTGCATTAGTGTGCGCATCTTAAATTCCTTCTGTGGTTATTATTAGACTCGCTGCAGTGCCTAAAAACCACCCAGCTGACTGCGCCAAATTGCGTGAAAATAAAGCAGCCGTCAAGCTAATTTAATACGGTCAATATTTAGTGCGAGGTGTAAAACAAGTAGGAAGGGGAAGCTGCGCAGTCGGCACTGCGCAGCAAATTGGCTTACTTCTTCGCGCGGTTTTCAAACCACCATAGAATGTGCTCTACCTTACTTAACAAGTTAGAAGGCCGAGCGGCAATGCCATGTGATGCATCTGGAATACGCACCATCGCCGTATCAACTCCTTGCATTTTCAACGCTTGATAAAATTGCTCGGTTTCAGAAATTGGCGTGCGGTAGTCGGCTTCGCCCGTCATTAGCATAGTGGGTGTTTTTACATTCCCGACATAACTAATTGGTGAGCGCTTCATGTAATGTTCCATGTGCTCCCACGGCTTACCTGGGAACCAGTAATCGGCAAAAAACGGATAATAATCGGCAGTGAGTACAAAGCTGTACCAGTTAATAACCGGTTTCACTACCACCGCAGCGGCAAACCTGTCAGTATGGCCGACAATCCACGAAGTCAGTACGCCGCCACCTGAGCCACCAGTAACAAACAAGCGTTTGTTATCGATAAAGCCTTTGGCTAGCAACGCATCAACACCCGTCATTAAATCATCAAAGTCATTGCTTGGATAATTATGGTGTATGGTTTGCGCAAAGTCCTTGCCATACGAGTCACTGCCGCGCGGGTTCATATACAGCACCACGTAACCACGCGCCGCCATGAGCTGTAATTCAGCACTGAAATGCGGGCCATAGTTAGCCACCGGACCACCATGAATTTCAAGGATCAGCGGGTACTTTTTGCTAGCGTCAAAATTAGGTGGATACATAACCCAACCTTGCACTACAAGGCCATCATGGCTGGATTTAACCCATAAAGATTCAACTTTCCCAAGTTCGATATCGCCTAAAGCATCGTCGTTCAATTGGGTTAAACGTTTTACTTCGCCACGCGCCAATGTTGCAACATCGGCTGGGCGGTTCGTATCAGCCAAGGTAAATGCTACCGCGCCACGCTCACTGACATCAAAGTCACCCCCAGAATAAGGACGGCCAAGTGCGGTGCTACCGATATCTTTGGTGATCACTTCCAAACGGCCTTTTAACGGTTGTAACGCTAAGGTTGTTTGCCCTTCGCTGTCGTAACTGACGTACACGCCTTTACTATTACCTGCCCATTTTAAGCTACTCAGGCTACGGTCTAACTCCTGTGCAAACACTTGCGTTGCGCCGCTTTTTAAATCACGCACGTAGAGCAAGTCATTCTCATAGTTAGTTAATTTGTCATCATGGCCAAGATACGCGAGATAACGACCATCTGGCGAAACTGCCGGATAATAATCTGGTCCCACTCGGTCTGTAAGTGGTGTAATAGCCAAGCTCTGCATATCCAAGGCGTAAACTTCACTGTTGGTTGGTTTAAGCCTGTGATTTTCATGGCGATTGGCAGAAAAATACAACGTGCCGCCATCTTGGCTAAAACTCACCGCGCCATTGTGATCAAAATCACCGCTAGTGAGCTGCTTGGCATTGCCACCTAGCGCATTTAACTTAAATAAGTGAGTGAAACCTGGCTCCAAATAGCCTTCGCCATCCGCGCGATAATACACATCGTCGATAAATACTGCGGGTTTCGCCCAATCAGCGCCTTCTGGTTTTCCTTTTACAGTAACTGGACTTTTTGCGGGTTTTGGCACAAACATGCTGAAGATCAGATGATTGCCGTCTGGCGTCCAATGTAAACGACTAGGTGATTGCGTGAGGCTACTCAGTTTTGCTACTTCGCCACTGGCAAGCCATTTGACATAGACTTGCGCGCTACCATCGCGGGTAGATATAAACGCTAAACGGGTGCCATCAGGGGATAAAGTCGGCGCGAAATCTTGGTGTACGCCAGAGGTTACCGGCAACATAGCACCGGTTGCCATATCCACCGACCAAATATTGCCGACTTTGCGGTCCTTTTTGATGTCCATGCGGTTGCGCACAAAATAAGCCAGTTTGCCATCATCTCTAAGCTCTATTTGGCTGGCGTATTCTAAATCAAAAATGGTTTCTGGCTGTAATATCGCCTGACCTGCGCTGGCTTGTCCAATTGCTGCAAGCGTTAAGCATGCCAGCAACGTTTTTGTTATTTTCATTCTTGCTCCTGCTGATGATTTTTGCTGCATCTGACTTGACTTATAAAATCTAAACAAATTGATTTATATGTAATATTTATTCTCATTTTGACTAGCGCCACCAAGCGCCTTTACCTGATGAGTGGCAAGCTGCGGCTCGAATAGGTGCTGTTTACCAAAGTCTAATTACCTACCTTAAAGAGAACCGCGCCTGCCCGTCAATTGTTTGCGACTGATGTCAAAACTGGTCGGGGTAACTGTCAAATGTCGGTAGCGTGGCAATACACTCAGTCCACTTTGCTTGCTCAGCAACAAAAATTCTATCATCTGAAGCAAAGTCAAATGGGGTATCAATACTCCCTGCGGGGATCACCAAAAACGCACCGCTGCGGTTAATGTACGGCACAGGCGCACCGCATTCACGACAAAACTGTTTGGCAAAGCTTTTAGCTTGTGGCAGCTCAAAACGTTGGATTTTTTCCTCGCCCTTAAGCCAACGGAGCGCTTCAGGTTTGGCAAAAATATTTGCCGCATGGGCGCTGCCCGTGTTGTGGCGACAGCGATTGCAATAACACAAATGGAACGACGATACTGCACCATTGATTTCAAACTGGACTGCACCGCATAAACAGCCGCCTGTGACTTGCTGTAATTGTTTTTCTGACATGACTTGCTCCTCAATAACCGATTTATTTGAAGTTGCAGCGGTATTGGCTGCGTTCACTCACCTTAATCACATCGCAGATCTCTGCTTAGGGGAAGCACTTCCTTAACTCCTACCAGCAATGCCAAGTAATTTAGTGATATATTTGCCTCCAGTAGACCGCTATTTACCGCGTATCATCACAATATCACTCTTTACAGTTCAGCAAAAAGTGAACACAAATCACTATTCAAAATACCATGAATGACATACAGTTAGCCTAGTTTTAACGCAGAGGCGCAACAATGCCAAATCCGCTAGAGAATTATCAACAAAAACTCCGTACCCTTTCCGACCGCCTAGTGGCCATTCAGCAGCCAATTCGCATCTTAGACGCCATCAAATGGCCAGCGCAGTGGCGTGAAGAATTCTTTGCCCGTGGCGCCAATACCCCGCCACCTGCCGATAAAGCCTATTACCAGTCTATTCCGCTGGGTTTTGATTTAAACCAAACCCGTGCTGAATTAAAAAGTCTGTTAAGTGATATTAAAAAAGAACTCGGTAAAAAGGACCCGCTAGGGCTAATTTTACAAGACACCACAGAGCAATACTTGCTGGTGATGGATCTCTTAAAAGACCGTGGCACCACCGGCTTTATTGATCATAGCCGCGCATTGTATGGCTCGGCGCACGACCATTTAATCGGCGACCGCCGTTCACTTAAAGAAGTGGGCGAGCATTTGTGTGATATTTTCCATTTACCAGCCGCCAAACATATCTCCTTCGCGCAGCCTAAGCTTTATGACGCTGAGCAATCAGTGGGGATTTTACAAAGCAAGTTAGATGGCTATTTCACCCGTCATAATGTGCAAGTCAAACTTTCTGACGGTATCGTTTCTGACGCTGCAGCTGGCGGCGATAGCATTAAACTTAACACCCGCTCAAAATTCTCTGACCGCGATTTACATGTACTTGAAGTCCATGAAGGTTGGGTACATGTGGGTACAACCTTAAACGGCCGAGCCCAGCCCTACGCCACTTGGCTTGGGGTAGGTTCACCAAGAATCGCCGCCCATCAGGAAGGCTTAGCTGTACTACTAGAAACCCTCACTTTTGCCAGCTTCCCCGCACGCGCTAGACGGATCAGCGACCGCGTGACCGCCATACATATGGCCGAAGAGGGCGCTGACTTCCTTGATGTTTATCGTCATTTTATTGCTGCGGGACTTAGTCAAAACGACAGCTATGCGGTAGCACAGCGGGTATTTCGTGGTGGCCGAGTTAACGGTGGCGCCGTATTTACCAAAGACTTATCTTACGTACGCGGCTTTGTGGAAAACCTTAACTTTATTCATAGCGCGATTTCAGCAGGGCGCCCAGAGCTTATCCCGATGCTATTCCTTGGTAAGCTAAACCTCAATGATATTCCAGTACTATATGGTGCTTATTTGAGTGGCATTATCGACCCACCACAATATGTGCCGCCGATGTTTAGCGATCTAAACGGTTTATATGTGTGGTTTGGCTTTGCCAACGGCATGCACCTTATTGATATGGAACGCGTACAAGGCCACTTTATTGATATGTTTAGCACCATACCTAGTGTTTGCCCAACCATTATGAGCCCCACCGCCACCCAAGACGTTGAGCTTTAATCGATATCCGTTATGGCAATAGCAAAGTGGTTTGATAACCACTTTGCTTTATTTAAGTGCACCAAGGTCCTTTTAATTCCCATACCTTGCGACAAATAATTTAACCGTTTCTTCAATATAGTAAGCTTGCTGCGCCTTGGTGATTTGCTCAAAACCATATAATGCGGGGTAGAAGATCAACGATTTTAATTGATACACAAACTGCTTGGCGGCCAATTCGAAGTCCGTGACTCTGAGTACCCCCTGCTCCGTCGCCGACGCCAAAAACCGTTCAAAGTAGCGCAAACAACCAAATTGCGCGTTACTGAGGCTTTGCGCTAGTTCGCTGTCTTGCAGCAGTTGTAAAAACGCGATTTTGGCGATTTTTAAAAACTCGTCTGAGGTCAACAGTTGCACTTCTTGATTGGCAATTTCGGTTAGTTGCGCACTGATGTCACGCATGGGGTCAAACACCACCTCGGCACCTTGCTCAATCTTATAGAACATCTCAGTCATCACAGCTTGAAAGAGCACCGTTTTGGTCGCGAAATGGTTGTACACGGTACGCTTTGATACTTCTGCCTCTGCCGCAACTTGATCCATGCTGGTTGCTGCTACCCCTTGCAGCGCAAACAGGCGCTCAGCGGTATTGATGATCTGTAAGCGTTTTTTTTCTGAGACTTTCATAATGCAAGTTAGCTTTGTGACGATGCTGTGAGGCATGATTGTAGCAAACTAAAAAAAAATTACACTAAGCAGTTTACTTTTGCTGCAACACAAAAGTAAACTACACCGTATAGTTTACTTTTAGCCGATGTGACTATGAAACGCTTGCTCGTCATTACGTCGATTTTATTTGTTATGTTTGTTGGGGGATGCCAAATGTCTAATTCTTTAAACGCCAGTGTTAACTCAGCTTTACCTACGTCCGAACATTTAAAGGCAGGTAAGTTCAGTAACTTGCAACCGACTAATCCTTCAACTTTGAAAAAGACTTTACAGATTTTATGGCGTTATATCCGTGAAACTCGCGTTGACACTGAGCCACAACACGCTATTCCAGTGAATACGCTTACCCGCAGTCAGCTAGAAGCGTTAAGTAGCGATGAAGTGCATATAGTAAAACTAGGCCATTCGTCGTTATTGCTCAAAGTTATGGGCGAATATTGGCTGCTTGACCCAGTATTTGCCGAGTGAGCTTCGCCGTTTGCATTTATTGGCCCTAAGCGTTTTCATCACACACCACTAACGATTGCTGAGTTGCCGACGATAGATCGCGTGATAATCTCTCACAACCATTATGATCATTTAGATAAGCAAGCTATCACCGAGTTAGCCAACAAAACCGCCGTGTTTTTTGTGCCACTGGGTGTTGAAGGCGATTTGCAAAAATGGGGCGTGCCCGCAACCAAAATTCAGCGTTTTGACTGGTGGCAGTCGCACCAAAGTGAGCTTGCAACACTGACCTTTACGCCAACCCAGCATTTTTCTGGCCGTGGCTTAAATGATGCCAATCGCACTTTGTGGGGCTCTTGGGTTATCGAAACAGCCAAAGGGAAAATCTATTTTAGTGGCGACTCAGGTTACTTCCCCGGCTTTAAACAGATTGGCGAACGCTTTGGGCCATTTGATTTAACTTTGATTGAAACTGGCGCTTACGACCAAGACTGGCATGATATTCACATGACGCCGGAGCAAAGCGTGACAGCACATTTGGACCTTGGTGGCAAAGTTATGATGCCTATACACAATGGTACTTTTGATTTGGCGTTTCATGCTTGGTACGAGCCGCTAGACCGCGTGCAACTTGCCGCATCTGAGCACGGTGTCACCTTAACCACACCGCTTGTCGGCGAGGTTTTAACCTTAGGCGAAGCCATGCCAAATAAAACTTGGTGGCAGGAATAACCCCACCTTCGCAACTGTGCAACTGATATTTTGTTACACTTTGCACAAACCTTTGTCATGGCTTGCTGTTAGGCTGAAAGAAAACCGTTAAACAGCACCATGACAACCCTTAGTACTTTGCCGCTTGACCACAATTTGCTTTGCAAACTCAGTTATTATGCCGCTGGCAGTGCGATGCCTGCACACCAACATGAGCTGGCACAGTTTTCGTTTTTGTTTTGCGGCCAAGTCCACGAAAGCACCTTGTGCGACGAATATGCCATTTACCAACCGAGTTTATGTTTTAAACCCGCCACATTAGTGCACGAAAACCAATACGGACAGCAAGGGGCATTAATACTATCGTTTAATTTTGCCACCAACATGCTGACCGACTTGGCCGCTTTAACACCGCCCAATTATCTGTGGCAACCTTTGCAGCGCACTTCACCTCAGCAATTAAAAGCGTTATTGACCGCGCAGTTAGCGCAAGACACGCAGCAAGCAACCGACTGCTTTTGGGATTTATTGAGTCAAGTCTCTTCACTGCCTGCTTACACTGAGCTTACCCCACCTAGTTGGCTTAAACAGGCACAGCAAAGGTTAGAAGAACACGATGATAGTGTGCCGTTAAGTGATATTGCGATGCAAATAGGCGTGCATCCGGTGCACTTCTCGCGCACCTTTAAACGCTTTTTCCATTGTAGCGCCAGTGAATATCGGCAACGTAAACAACTTGACCGCGCTATTTTGCAATTAAGCCAACAGCATTCGCTAAGCGATACCGCGCTCCAAGCTGGCTTTGCCGACCAAAGCCATATGCAACGCAGCTTTCGCCGCTATTTGGGCGCCACTCCAAGGCAGTTACAAATGCTATTAAGGCTAAAACAACTTTAGAATCAGGTTAAATCTGTTCAATACTTCACAGTGAGCTTAGGCTAAAGTACAAAAATAAATCCTTTTGGAACAAACATATGAAATCGTTGCTGGTCGGTACTTTGGTTGCTATTAGCTTCAGTTATATTCATTCAAGCGACGCCGCAACGCTTGCCGAAGGCGCAAATTACATCGACACCTTTGTCAGTGAAACCCAAGGACTAGGGCCGGGGTTTGGCATCGTCATCGTCGGTGCGGAAGAGGTGTATCTTAATAAAGTATGGGGGTTTAGAAACGCCGCCAAGCAGTTACCGCTCACCACCACCACGCCTATCTATATCGCGTCACAAACCAAAGCTTATGTTGGTTTAGTGGCGGCTTTTTTAGATAGGCAAGGGCTACTCAAATTGGGGTCGCCCTTAAGCCAATTTTGGCCAACAACGAGCTTTCCCACAGGGTTTGACGCCGGTAAATGGACCTTACGGGATTTACTGAGTCATCAAGTGCCGTTAAATGCTGAGTTAATTACCGAGCTTGAAGCTTACTATAGCGAAATTGCCGCAGCAGATTACCCTGCGCTGCTATCAATCACCGCCACATCTAGGCCTGTTGGTTTTGATTACGATAACTTAGGTTACAACCTCTATGCTGCGATTTTGCAGCAAGCCACCGGCAAATCATGGCGCACTTGGCTAAACGAAGTGATCTTTAAACCGTTTGCGATGGCGCATACTTCAAGCAAAACCTCTGATTTCGCTGCGGATAGCTTGTCTTGGCACCATATTTGGCAAGGCCAAACCTTAGGCTATGCGACATTAGCACCAAAACCGGATGCGTTAATGCAATCTGCGGGCGGAATTGTGACCTCCACCTCAGATATGGCGAAATGGCTGCAGCTCAATCTTTCAAAAGGCAGTCAACATATCACCGCTGAGATGCTCACACTGGCGCACACCAGTATGGTTAAACGCGATGAAAAACAGCGCAATAGCTACGAAATGCCGTGCGCAGGTTACAGTTTGGGCTGGAATATTTGCGAGCTTGACGGTACGCCAGTGTATATCCACGGTGGCGGTTATACTGGCGCTCAGTCTCTGATGGCCTTAGTGCCTGCGCTTAATTTGGGCTTTGCAGCATTTGGTAATTCGGACAATCTCACGGGCCTGCAAGCGCTACGTATCTTTAAACAACTTATGTTGTTTCTAAATGACGACCCCGAAACTGCATCGTGGCGAACACGTCGCTTAGCCATTTATCCTGAGAACGTTGATAAGTGGCTGAAGCATCGCGAACAAAAATACCATTCCAGCTTAAGCGACCCTAAGTGGCAAAATTGGGCATTTACACCCGATGCAAAAACGCTTGCACGTTACAACGGCATATATCTTGGCCGCTCACCCTATTTCAAAATAGCCATAAGCAACTGTGAACAAACCCTGTTAGCAAAATTAGGTGACACAGAAATTAGCCTAAAACCTGCTACAGCGAGTTTATTTGGCGGCTTTAAATTGTCTCGCGGCGTGCCAATTCCATTCGCCGCACCTGAGCCATTTGAATTTAAGCTTGACCAGAACGGTGATGCCGTGGCACTGAAATGGCGTGACGAGTGGCTCACCAAACAGCCCAATCTGGAACAAAAATGACAGCGCTTGAAAATCTTTCAATTTACAATATTTACAGTTTTGCAATAGATTAATTTCTAAACAACTGTAAAGGAGCAAACCATGAAACTGAAAGTCAAAAAAGTCCAAGTCAAACAGCTAAGCACGGCCAAACAACTCGAACAACAGGCTACCCCGCAAGTAGCTGGCGGTTATACCGCAGCTTGGATGTGTCAACACAGCTATCCGGTGTGTTACACAGGCCCAGGTGTGTGTTAAGAGCCAACTAGGGCTAAACTTGAGCGCATCACAATCGGCGCTCGGTAAATAAATTGATTAGCTGACATACAGGGCGTGGTCGTGTTACGCGCCCTGTTTTAGCAACCTAAACCTAATCGCAACGTCCTCGTGCTGCAATGGCAACTTCTCCTACCACCTCAGTGCCACTTACCAATACAAAGGTATCAAAGTTATTCACTGTGGTATCGCAATGGCTTGGTAGCAAAAGAATTTTATCGCCAATGCGCAACTTTTGACTCTGTTGTGATAAATGCAAAATACCATGTTCATCGCCACCACATTGATAACGTATGCTGTCATCATCCAGCACTTGCGCCATGCCTAAGTCAATGGACAGGCTTTTCATGCCAGCATCAACCACAGCGCGGTGTGGTTTAGGGGTGCTGATCACCGTTGCCAATACTGACAGCGCACAACCAAATAGCGGCTCACTTGCTTGCTGTAAGTCTTCAATACTGCGATACGATGCGTCCATAAACACATAAGAGCCCGCTTGAATTTCAGTAAACCCAAGCCCTTGATAAGCGGCAAAAGTGCCCGTACCACCGCCACTCACGACACTAGGCGCAAGGCCAAGTGGGGTTAAAACCTGCTCAATATAAGTAAAAAGCGGCAGTACCGCCTCACGGGCTGCATGGTTGCGCTCGTTAAGGGTTTTCACTTGCTGTAAATGGCCACTATAAGCTTGTACGCCCAGATAGCTCACCCCATTACAAGCTTGAATGGCACGGATCAAATTCAACAGCTCGTCGCCCACTTCTACCCCACAGCGCTGCTGGCCGCTTTCTACTTCTATCAACAAAGGTATGCTGACTTGCTGTTGCTGTGCTTCTTTGCCAATAAGTTGAATTTGCTCGATATGGTCAACCACTTGAATTAATCGCGTAGTCGGATATTGACGTTGCAAGGCGATTAAACGCTGCACCTTTTTCAATCCCGCAATCGGCGTAGTGATTAAAATGTCCTGCACACCGCCACGGGCTAACACTTCGGCTTCACCTAATTTGGCCACGCACACCCCTTTAGCGCCCGCCGCAATTTGCTGTAAGGCAAGCTCTGGGGTTTTATGGGCTTTACAATGAGGCCTTAAATTGAGGCCAAGTTCGCTGATTTGCTGTTGCATCATGGCGATATTGCGCGCCAGTTGGTCGACGTCAACCAGCAATGCTGGGGTATCTAATTCGTTGATATGCATGGGCGTTTGTTCCAGATGATGAGTGCACGCTTAGCATAACACAGCCACCAAGCTGGCTAAAACTTGCTGGCTGTGTGGGGAGAGCTGTCTGTTGTCAGTCCAATGACGCCATAACGAGCGCGCCATTTTAAACCAACGTTTAAAACTGATAACTAAGAGTCAGTGCAAAATTACGCCCTACTTCAGTCAAACGACTTAGGTCTTGGCCTTCGTCATGGCCTGCAACGTTATTAAAATCGACATATTCTTTATCAAATAAATTGTATACCGCGAGGTTAACACTCAAGTCTGCATTAACGGCGTAACTAGCTAACCAATCTAAGGTGCCATAACCGGCGATTTCTTCCTTACCCGCATTGACTTTGGTCATACGTTTAGCCAAGGTCAGCACTAGCTCCGAGCTAATCGCGTCTTGTTCATAGCTTACGCCAATATTGCCACTAAGCGGACTAATGGTAGTGAGGTACTCGCCCGTGGCGTCATCTTTACCATCTTGATAACTGGCATTGGCTTGAATATGCCAATTAGCGTTGAGATCGTAACGGGCACCTAATTCGATGCCTTTAATCGTGACGCTATCGATATTTTGGTAGCGATAAGTCTCTTTAATGTGGCTAAAGTTACCTTCGCCATCGCGCACCATATCACGTTTAACCAGCTCAGTATCAAGGAAGTCATCAAAACGGTTGTAATACACTGCGGCATTAACCACAACCTCGCCAACATAGCCGCGCAGGCCAAGTTCATAAGTGTCGCTGGTTTCTGGCGCAAGGTCGTCCGCTGGGATCACCTCATAAGCGTACTCTGAGCTGGGTTGCATGCTGTGTTCAATGTAAGCTAAATCATAAGCTGGCACTTTAAAGCCTTGCCCATATTGAAAATACGCATTAAGGGAAGGATTAATCGCGTAGCGCGCGCCAAAATTCAGCGAGGCGTGGGTTTCGTTAATGGCTTTAAATGGCGTACCATCGACTTTGAGTTTGCCGTTCGGATCCATATCGTAATGGTCTAGCCTAACGCCTGGCGTCAGTAACCACTTACCCTCACTTAGACTGATCTCGTCATTAATATAAGCCCCCGCACGCAAAGTATCGTTTTTTGGAAACTTAGCGGTAAGTTCATCTTTAGTTGGCGCGGCTTTACCTTCAACCGTGCGCAGCTCATGGGTATTACGCAAACTTTCGGTGGTTTCCACATCCACACCAAATCCTAACGTATGCATAGCATTCAGCTGTTTACTGGCATGAGATAACAAACCCAACGTGGTTTGTTCGTAGTCGCCGTTTTTCCACATATGACGCTTTTCTACCACTCTAAACTTCGGCGCGTTGATGTCTAAAAAGCCATATTCGCTGTCTTGCTGCTGCGTATGGTTGCGGTAAGCATTCACTTCTAGCACGTCGTACCATACGCCATTATAAGATTGATAGTTGAATTTCAGCGCTTCGCTACGTTTTTCTGAGCTAATCGATTCGTCTGCGATGTGGTAACCATATTTCGCAAGGTTACGGAAGTAGGCCAGCAAACCGTCGGCACTGTCACCTTGGGTATCTTGGCGCCAAATATCCACGCTAACGCCAAGCTTGTCACCACTGGCTAAGTCGTAGCGCGCTTTATACAGTAAACTTTCAGAATCTATCTCAAACGGCTCTAATGAGCCTTGATAGTTTTGCTGCTCTTCACCTCGCCTTGCACTTAAATGTAAAACTTGCTGAAAACTCTCTTGTTTTAACGCGAATGTGGCAGCAAGTTGCGCTTGTTCACCGTCATCGTAATAACCCGCTTTAACTTTACCAGCAAAGGTTTCGCCTGCTTGCAAGTAGTCTTCAGCATCTTTAGTGACAAACACCACAATACCGCCCAGTGCATCAGAGCCGTAAATTGATGACGCCGCACCTTTGGCTACTTCAACTTGCTTTAAAGTCTCGGTTTCGATAAAACCACGCCCTACTACATCGTTCAAACCATTGGCGCCATAACCTTCGTTCATGCGCATACCGTCTTTGATCATCAACACCCGATCAGACCCCATGCCGCGTACCACAAAATTCTGCGCGCTGCCCTGACTGCCAGTGATTTTAATGCTCGGATCATATCTAAACAGCTGGTTCATATCGTTAACCAATTGCTTATCAAGCTCGGTGCTGGTCATCACAGAGATACTGCCCACCACGTCTTTAAGTGGCTTAGCAACTTTATTGCCACTGACCACAATGACTTCTAAATCGGTATTGGCAACCGATGAACCGGATTCGTCAGCCATAACTGATTGATTTAACATGATCCCGCTGGCAATCGCCAAAGATAATAAGGAAGGAAAGAGTTTACGCATAGAGTGTACATCCGCTGGCAGAACTGCCAATTACCTGTAAATGAGATTTGTTTGCAATAATACGCAATTATCAACAAAGTTCAACGCTTGTGATAATTATTTTTATTCTCAATTTGGTTTTATGATGCTTTATCACCCCTTTACCTGCTCTAAAGCTGGAATAATCAGAAGATTAGGAAGAATGATGATTATTGTCGACGTGAGTGTTACCTCGCGCAATCAGGGGTAAGGTGATTATTGTAGGCGTGAGTTTACCTCGCGCTTAGCTAGCTATCACAATGATTTAATAAAGATTTATGGCAAAGCTTTAATAACAACGGCCTCCTGAAATAGATGATTGCGACCCGAAAACCAAAAATGCCCACTAAGGGGCATGGGAGGATTTAGCAGCACAAAGCTGCTTATTAAAAACGGGAGCGCCGCAGGAATAGCGACACGGTAAATCAGTATCGCCCGTATAGCGTTACACCGCTGTAGCGCTCAGTACCACGCAATAAGATTTGATACGTACCGCCAGTGCCTGAATTAAGACGGCAAGTTTCGTTGTTGCCAGTTGCAAAAGGTCGGCAATCATATTTCAAGGTCGTCGGCCGTGCGTCTTTACGCACATAAAGGTCAACATCCCCCGCGCCACCTTGAGTGCTAATCGTCACCTCAACATTCGCAGGTACCACAAACTGGTATAACAATTCGGAATTAAGCCCACCAGCAAGGCTCGTTACCGGCACATCATTATGTAAACACAAACCATCGCACGCGGTTGGTACATCAGCCAACGACGCAGTTAATGTCGCACCGCTAAATTGCTGGTAACCATGCAGCATCACATACCACTCGCCTGTGGCTGGCGTAGTAAAAGCGCAACTTTCGTTGTTACCGCTTTTATAAGGCCGACAAACAAATTGCTCAAAACTCGCCAAACTACCGTGCTGCACGTACATGTCGGCATCGCCATTACCACCCGCAAGGACAATATTAAGCGAAGGCGCACCCGCCGGCACCGTAATGCTATACAACTGCTGCGAGCCGGTACTGCCAGCCACGGGGAGCGGCACCCCAGCAGCCAGTGCCGTCACAGGTACGCCGGGGTCAACCACATCGGCACCTAAAGTAAATAACAGTAAGTTTGGCGAGCCACTGCCTGCATCGCGCACTTTTCCCTGGGACGCGCGGGTTATCAGCTCTTGCGTCAATTGCGCGGGGGTCAAACTCGGGTCTTGTTGTAGATATAAAGCCAGCGCCCCTGCCACATGCGGCGCCGCCATTGACGTGCCGCTGATGGTACGAATGGCGGTGTTGCTGCTATACCAAGTGGAGGTAATGTCCGTACCGGGGGCGTAGATATCTAAACAACTGCCGTAATTAGAAAAGCCCGAGCGACTATCGTTACTGGCGGTAGCACCAACCGTAATTGCATCGGCGGCACGCGCTGGTGACGAGTAACAAGCGTTACTATTATCGTTGCCAGCGGCAACGACCATACTAATGCCCGCCGCAACCGCAGCATTCACGGCATCATCTAATGCTTGTGAAGCGCTACCACCAAGCGACAGATTAGCCACACTCGGGCCACTGGCGTTAGCTCGTACCCAATCCACGCCGGCTATCACCCCAGAGGTAGAACCAGAGCCGTTACACCCCAACACCCGCACCCCAACTAAATTGGCTTGCTTAGCCACACCATATTGGCTGGCACCTATTGTTCCGGCAACGTGCGTACCATGGCCGTTGCAATCACTGCTGTCTGGGTCATTATCAATAAAATCAAAGCCATGCTGGGCACGCCCAGCAAAATCTTGATGGGCGATATTAATGCCAGTATCAATAACATATGCCGTTACACCCCTGCCATCATAGTCATGGTGATATTGGCTATTAAGCGGCAAATTACGCTGATCGATACGGTCTAACCCCCATTCAGGCATTGCATTGTTGTGCATACTCAGCGGCGCGACCGAAAGTAGCTGGTCTTGCTCAATATAAGCGATATTCACCGCGCGCCTTAACTGTGCCAGTTGCGTTTTATTAGCACGAACCACCACGCCATTTAGCGTGCCATAAAAATGCCGTGTAATCGCTACGCCATATTGCAAACTCAGCTCTTTCGCTTGCAAACGAGCATACTGCGCCACAGTTTCGGCGCTTTGCTCGGCCAATATTAAAGGGCGCTTAAATACCACAATATATTGCTCCGCAATCGCCTGTGCAGGTACCAGCGCCAAATGTAAGGGTGCGAGTGTAGGCTCGGAAACGGGTGAATTTGCCAACAAACTTGGCGTATAACATGCGCTAGCCAGCGCGAGGGTGCATAAAGTCAATTTTTGCATTGTTCATTCCTTGTGCAATTAGTTGCACTTCAAGCCTAATGCAAAATTCATTTTACGCCATAAAAATACAAAAATATTTATTATAATCAAATTGTTATTTAATTTATTACAGTAATTTTAGCTGTTTTTAAACAACGCTTTTATACACTTGAAAAACCCGCTTGTTGCTAACCTCATGAAGTACCCAACACTTCTCCCTCCACCTAGCCACTAAAAACGCAAGACCAATGCAAATCACAGAGCTTTGATGTTTTCCTATTCGCAACACTGTACCTAATTCATTGCATTTACGGGCATTTCGTCGCGCAAGCATTGCCTTAGCAGATAAAAGCGATAACACTTTGGCCACTCGCTCGCTTCTTAAGTAATGGAACTCACTATGTTAAAACCGACTTTGTTAGCTCTGGCAGTTGGCATGTTTACAACCCAAGCTTTAGCAGAAACCTTAGTATTAAACGCCGATGCGGCGCTAGATGTAAAAAGCGGCAAGCTCATCACCCCTGCCACCCTAATCATCGAAGACAACCGCATTGTAAGCATTGGCAAACCCACTAAAAAAGCGCTACCTGCAGATGCCAAAGTGATTGATTTAAGCGGCCACACCTTATTGCCGGGCCTATTCGATATGCACGTGCACTTGACCAGCGATGCCCACGTCCATGGCTACAAACGCCTACAACGTACCACGCAGCGCGCTGCTATTACGGGTGTGATGAATGCCAGACGCACTCTAGATGCGGGCTTTACCTCAGTGCGTAACTTAGGTGCCGCAGGCTATGCCGATATCGCGCTACGTGATGCCATTTACGATGGCGATGTGCCGGGGCCGCGTATTTTTGCAGCCGGTCCATCTCTCGGTATTACTGGCGGCCACTGCGATAACAATTTACTCACTCATGAGCATAAAGTGGTTGCAGAAGGCGTCGCCGATGGCCCCTGGGCAGTGCGGGCCAAAGTACGTGAAAACATTAAATATGGCGCCGATGTGATTAAATATTGCGCCACGGGTGGAGTACTTTCCAAAGGCACCAAAGTCGGCGCCCAGCAATACTCTTTAGAAGAAATGCAGGCTTTGGTTGACGAGGCACATTTACGGGGCTTAACCGTGGCAGCACATGCGCACGGTACGGAAGGTATCAAATCAGCCATCAAAGCTGGGGTAGATTCCGTCGAGCACGTTAGTTTCTTAGATGACGATGCTATTTTACTGGCGAAAAAACAAGGCACTTACTTCTCAATGGATATCTACAACACTGAGTATATCCTGAGCGAAGGTGAAAAAGCCGGGATCTTGGCTGAAAGCCTAGACAAAGAACGTGTAGTGGGTGGCACACAACGCGAAAGCTTCCGCCGCGCAGTAAAAGCGGGTGTAAACATGGTGTTTGGCTCAGATGCTGGGGTTTATCCACATGGTGACAACGGCAAACAATTTAGCCGTATGGTGAAGTTTGGCATGAGCGAACTTCAAGCGCTGCAAGCGGCGACCATCAATGCTGCAACTTTGCTAAAACGCGCTGACCAACTTGGGTCACTCGATGCCGGTAAACTCGCCGATGTGATAGCGGTAAAAGGCAACCCACTAAAAGACATCAGCACCATGGAAAACGTACCGCTGGTGATCAAAGACGGCAAAATTGAAGTCAATAAACTGTAATTTGCCTTAACTTAAACAGTCAGGTTTGATTCGCTGGATTTAATTAAGCCTGACTGTTGTGTATATGGCAGAAGTGGGTCTTCAACGCCCGCAGCTGGGGCAAGACTGATCGTAGCGAGATTTTGTCCCAAAACTGCGTTTGTTAAATGCCGTTCTCACGCTTCAAAACTCACTTCTTTATTAAAACAAAACAACGCTTCTACATCGTTGTAATGTTCTGGAGCCCAACACTCTTTTCTAAATTTTTCGTAAACTTCTCTAAAAGGTGTACTTATTAGACCAGCTTCATCTGTCATAATTTTAGAGAAACTCTTAGATTTCAAAACGATGTACAAAAATTCATCCTCAGCTTCGCAATCATAGAAAACTGAATCCCAAAAATAACCTTTTTGCTCCATTTCCTGTTTAGGAAAATCAATGTGAGATTTCATATATGCCAATAGCGAATCGACCTTTTCTCGTGATCCAGGGTTCAACTTTATTTTTAGTAATTTTGTTTCCATTGATGAATTCTCTAAGGCAACGCCCGTTTAAGCGGGCAAAAATTGTCGGTTATAATGTGTAGCGAAGCGGAACCTAACCAACTGGTTTTGTTCCGTTTAAAGCATTTGTTAAATTGCGTAAACCTACTGCTTCAATAAGTTTAGGTAGATGATTTGCGTACCTTACAATAAACTTTAGGTGGTCTTTATATAAGTCCAACTTCTCCTTATAAAAACCACCTGCAATAATAGACTTACCCGAAGGTAACATCAATGAACCCATTGCCATTATTGATGCGTGGCTATAACCATTATAAAAATTCTTTGCTTGCTTGAGCCACTCACCTCCTTCTATTAAGCCTAAAGTATCTGCATTTGATAAAACATTATCAATAGCTCTATGAGCCTTTGTATTGCTGTTCCCTTTTTCATAGGCTTTGTAAAAATTGACTGGCTTTGCTTTTTTGCTTTTATCAATTATTACATTTCTCTCTGCACTAAGTAGTATTGCCAAAGATAGAGATTCATAGGAAATTCTCATTGTATTTCCAGAAGCATTAATATGCCCTTCAATCATAAGCCTTGTTGCTGTAACAAGAGACTCGATAGTCATAAATGTAAATTCCCGTACCCATTTGTATTTTTGTTTTTCAGGCTCACTAAAATAGCGCTCAAAACAAGATTCACTTTGTTCAAGTAGATTAGTAATCACGGTTATTTCTGGTTCGAATATTGAACAAAACTCTGCTACTGAACGATCAGTTACTAAAATATTTCGGATACTCAAAACTTTTCCCCATTACTCTATCTTCGCCACACAAAAAGGCACGGCGAACGCAGTGCGAAATACACTTGTTTATTTTGCGGCGTAACTTTGTTTGGCGCGTTCAGATACTGTGTGGCCAGAGCCAACCATCAGGGCATAGAATTAATGAGACCTAGATGGTTGTTCGACAAATGGTTAACATCACAAAAAGTGATGTAGTATGGACTGCTTTCCCTACCAGTTGACAAACAAAGCGTTGACATTTTCAGCAGTTAAATTAACATTTAGGGCCAAATTAAAGTCAGCATATTAACACTCTCGTCATGTTTTAACATTAGGGTAAATAAGGGATAATGCAAACGCCTGAAGAATATGAAGTGACCAAGCGTGTAATTGAGTTGCTCAAATTGCACAAGAAACGCCATGGTATAACTAAAAGGAAGTTTTCTGAGAAGCTTGGTATCGGTTTGACTACTCTCGATGATTATCTCAATGGTACGAGTTCATTTCGGCTCGGAACATTGATGAAACTTTCGTGGATATGTAAAGTAAAACTCTCGGACTTGCTAGAAGGAACCGAAGCATTTTGTCAGTTGGTAAACGAGGATACAAAAAATGAAAAAAAAGAAGAAAATATTGAAAACAATGTTGATTAACGAGTGCCTCATGGTCGCTGGTGGCGGCTCTAAAGTCCTACCTGAACGAGGTGGAACTGAGTCAGCAACCTCAAATCCAGAAACGCCCCCGCCGCCTCCACCTGTTGAAGAATCAGCAAGCAATGGGTGAGCTATGAAGCCAATCTACGTCCTTGTTATTCTCGCAGCTTTGGTTGGTGGCATTGACTTATTTTCGATAAGTCAAGCAACTGGCGCAGATTACAGAACTGAGCTGTCATACGTATTGGGGTTGGGCGTGTTAATGTTCCTCAGTAAAGAAATGACAAATATGCGTTCTATTTTAAGTTTGATGATTTTTCTCATCTTGCTTGAAGAGACACTGTTCTTGTTTATCTACCCTGCTTACTCGATTTTATCCTCCTTTTCGGCGCAACTTTTAGCATTAGGTACGTTTGTACTCCTGGACGGCCTAGCATTCTTTATTTTTAAAAACCGCTGGTACCTAACATTGCTATGCATAAAATGGTTTAAGCTCAGTGAAGATAATGTTGGTAAGTATGGACCAAACCCTGTAGACGCTCCGTTAACTGGGGTTTTCCTCATCATGTTCATTTACAGTCTACTGTCTTTCATCGAAGCATTCGCGGTGGAATTTGCTGTATTCCCAAATATGAATTTCTTCTACGACACAATCAATGCAGTCCGGTCATTTGGACTTGGATTGGCGGTGGCTATTTGCGTTGGTGGTTTTGTTATTTCGTGGAAGCAACGAACAAAATTCCACGAGTTAAAACAATAGTAAAAGCGGCAAGTGCCGCTTTTTACATTTTCAAGCAACAAAATATACAGCCATTGTTAAATTCTCTTAGCGACAAAGTAGCCAGAGCGCTTTGATTAGACACCTTGCCGCCGCGCATTTACCATCAGCAAGATAGTTTGCGCCTATGCCGAGCCTGAAATTAACTGGCTTTAAGCCCGACACCTTGAATAGTGCCAGCAATAGGTTAACCAATGAATGTCTGGTGCCCCTGCTGTCAGTAAGAACACAGAGATCAGCAGACGCTCATTGAGAGTGAGATAAGAGAGCCCCGATATGTGTTTGTTGCAAGCCACCGCTTGGCAACCATGATGACAGATAAAGCAGTCTATCTTGCTAATAGACAATAAACTGGCCGCTAACGCGGCCAAAAGAATGATATTACCTATTGACTTTGAGAAGGCTCATATGTGTTAGCACTACTATGCACTTATCCATTTTCGGTAGGCAGCTTTTGATGCAGTTGGTACAGAGCTTTGATCTAGCAGCTTGACAAGCTCTATGTAGCGATTATTACAACGGGAGTATGTTTTGAGCCTTTGAGCAACTGTATTACCTTGATTTGGTAAATTAAGCATCACTTGAATTTCACTCGGAGAGAAGTTTTCAACCATCTTTTTATAACTTACATAAGCAGACTCAGAAGTTCCCCACTGATTACCAATTGCACACATGATGACGGTTTTTACGTATGAGTGTTTTACTGTATCGGGGATTTCACCTTGTTGGGATAATTCAAGTAGCCTCTCTGCAAATGGAGGTTCATTGTAAAAGTTATCGAATGATTTGTGTACACTTTCAAGCTTCTTACAAGTACTTGAAATTAATGTGTGCCATTCAGTTTCATCAAGTAACGCTAAGAGTTTTAGCTTTTCAAAAAACTGCTGTGAAGCTTTGTGACGCTTGTCATCTCCTTTTGCAGCATACTCAGAGTGCTTGTCTATCAGGTCTTCTTTATTTTTCGGGGTGAACCCTTCTTGAATATCGCTACATATGTCTAACGCATTTAGTCGAGTTTTTTCATTACTATCAGGATCACAGTAAATTCCGTGTAACGTAATTAACAAAAGATTTCTCTGAGCTTCATGTGTTTTCTTAACACGCTTTACCCACAGTTTTCTTTGCTCCTTTTCAAAACGACCACCTTTGAGCGCTTTCATGAATCCCTGTAAATCTACGCCAATAGGGTTGTTTTCGTTTCCAAGTGCATATTTTGCACAGCGATTAACAAACGATAAAAACTCGCTATCGTCTAACTGCCCAACGACTGGATGAGCCGCAGAAAAATTATTGCGGATGTCTCTACATTGATCGAGGAAAAAATAACCATCCTCGGTAATTAAGTTAAGTTTTAAACATAGAGTTAATAGCTCAGCATCTTTCATGTTTAACAGTGTACTTTCATCAAAGTTCGTACGATCTGTAACTTGTTCAACTACTGGGAGTCCAAATTTTTTTACTTTATCCCTGAGCTCTATAACTGATGCATTCCAGATGTAGTTTATTGCACTATCAAATAATCCTGTTGATACCGCCACACACATTTTAGCTAACCCTTCAGTGCGAAGCTCAGGAGGAATCTTTTTAAGCAATCTTGGCAAGCTATCCCATGCATTTTCAATTTCTTCATCTGAAGCTAATAAGTTTCGTGGAACGCCTATCGCTTCCGTAATTAGCAGTAGAGCAGGAGTTGTTGTCTCCAAAACTGCCGGTAATTCAATTTTTGACATATTTTATCCTTTTCCTAGCCAAATACCTGATGCTAAATAAGTAGTGCTAACAATCTTAATCAACGAGCGATTTGATCGTTTTTTTCACCCCAAATCGGCTCGTTTTCATACATTGTATACTTTTACCATTTCTCCTAACTAATTGCTATTACTGTGCTTTACAATCAAATGGTGATTTTATCTTGGGACAAATATGACCCTATCGCTCGTTTTCCTGACTTTACGAGAAACTTGTAACTAAAAAGCCGATAAGGGTAGAAATCGAGTCCCTGCAATTCGCTCCTAATCGCCAAACTGGAAGATCAATCTGCGCCCGTTCAAATAAACCGTAATTTGTGCTGATTGGCGCATCGGCGCTATATCAGTAAAAAACAGTATTAAAGCCGCTCAGTTGCGGCTTTATACCCACCATGCCGTGCTACAAACATGCCTTAGCTTTTTCTTTGGCTGTTTTAAACATCTCTGTAAACACGCTTTGTTTATAGGCCTCATCAACATATTCTGGCGGTAATGGCTTGAGTAGATAGTACATTTCGTCTTGCTGTGGCGCTTTGGCTTGCTGCTCGGCTACAGCATCGCAAATAAACAAGACCGCAAATAAACAAGACAGCCATAATTAAATTATCAAAAATAACGAACGTGTAAAGCCTGCACATTTGATATCTTTACGGCAAAAGCCCCTTTTACTATTATGCTTTGGTTTTTCTCAAGGAATTAAGTTCTTATTGCAAACAGTCAGGCACGGATTTTCCTACTTTGTCAGCATTGGATTGTGGTGACGTGTTTTGAATTGACTGTGATTTAGCCCAGCAGCTGTTCACAATGGCTGATGTTAGTTCGCCGTTTGGCGTTTAAATGGTTATAGTAGCTATCTAACGTATTGGATCGCCCTACTGCACCTTTGAACGTCTCGGTAAATTGGGTGGTTAGTGTTAGCCAGTTTTCTGGTGCGATATATAATCGCGCTAAAAGTGGCAGGGTTTGCAGCGCAATATACCCGCGTTTGTCCTCTCGCATGCATCGGCCTGTGAGGTCAACTAACTCTAAGTACGACCTTAATTCAAATGGCAGCCCTTTGGGCATGTGTTTTCTTGGGCTTCCTGCAAACCGAGCGAGTTGCTTGGGTTGTTTTGCGTCTTTTGCGGCGTTAATGCGTTTTTGCACGCTGGTATGCTTTGACTCTTCAGGTGTGTTGGCCATTTTTGCTCTGATGGGGTTCAGGTCTACATACGCCATACAAGCTGCCAGCGCCGGCTCATCAAGAAGCGCTTGGGATTTAAAACGTCCTTCCCAAAAACGACCTGTGCACACATCTTCTTGATTGGCTTTTCTCGCAATGTCTTCATTAAGTACCCGCATAAACCAGCTGATATCCGCGAGTCGTTGCCGATAATCTGCAATGGTGCGGGTTAAAAAGAGTTGCTCGACCTTATCTAACCTTTCGCCCTGTACGTATTTCTGCGTGAGTAGTGTGCCTTTGAATAGCTTGTGCCAACGAATAAGTATGGCTTTATCACTCAACCTATTCGCTTTCTTATCATCCACATACAACACTACATGGGTGTGATTACTCATCACGGCATAAGCACAGACATCGATACAAAATACCTTGGCGAGCGCTAGCAGTTTGTCTTCTACCCATTGCCTACGGTGCTCATAACTTTTGCCCGTTACCCTATCTTCTCCGCACAAAAAGGCACGGCGAACACAGCGTGAAATACAGTGATAATATTTGGTGTCCACCAAACTGACTTGTCTTTTACGCGCCGTTGCCATAGAACTTGCCTACCTTTAACCCAGATAGATAAAAGATAGGCAGTGAATGTAAAATAAACAAATAAAAATGGGTGTCTTATTTATTCTATTATTTATTCTAGCGGACCAAGCCTATAGCCATCCGCTGTGACAATGGGCCAGAGTTCATCAGCCATGAATTTACACAATGGGCGAAACAGCATGATATCCGGATTGATTATATTCAACCGGACAAACCACAGCAAAACGCGTACATTGAACGTCACAACAAAACCATCAGATACAGTTGGGTAAGCAAACATTTATTTGATACGCTTGAAGAAGTTCAAGACTATGCCACAAAGTGGTTATGGTTTTACAATCATGAGCGGCCACATCAGGCTAACGGAGGGAAACCACCGTTAATGGCTGCTTAACCTCTACTTTTAGCTACGGTTAAAAATGGGAGGATTACCCTGACTTGGGAGGATTACCCTGACTGTTGTGTATGTGGCGATTGTGGATAGTGGTTACCTACATCATACAATGATAACCCTCTAGCCAGCTAAGTTGACATTATCCGACATCAAACCAGATAAAAACAGCCGCGAATAAATATTAAATGACTTCTGTTTGATACTGAAAACAATTCGGTAGAAAGCCACTCGGGCTCTTTACTGCTGCTGACTAATAGATATCCCTAAGATCTTTCTTAATGACTCAGAGAGTATTTTCGTTGATATTGTAGAGCAACCTTTCTTCGGTCACACCAGAACCATTTAGATAAGCCGTTAAGGTAATATATAATTCTTTTAATGGTTCACAGAATACAGACTTCCTTTTGAATGGAACTGGGTCTAGTGAACTGAATCTGTTTTTCAAATTACCTCCCCTACATATGGATACCCAGTCACAACCAACACAGCTTTCGGGAATATCTATAGCTTCTTTAAGCACTGAACTAATAATTTTGTTAGTCACCACGTCTAGTGAATCAGAATTAGATATATTTACACCTGTTTCAAATGCAGCAGGAATAACTGACCTTAATGTGTCCTCTGGTCCGATTGCTCCATCAGAATCAACAGTTATAATTAACTTCTTAGAATTTATATATTTACCAATAACATCTCTTTGAAAAGGAGTACTTAGAATTCTATTGATAGCTTCATCAATGAAGCGAATTTTTCTATTGCGGTTTGTGTCAGCCGCCCAGCAATCAACTAGCTCGATCAAATATGATGTATAAAGATCTAGCTCACTTGGATTAATAGTGTCATATGTATGATCAGGCAATAAAAAATGAAGCGAATCAAATCCGAGTTCTTGAGTTAAGTGTAAATAAATCCTCTTTGCCGAAAACTTTGGATTTATTACAGCAATCATTCCTGGCTTAGGCATTAAACCCCTTTCGTACGCGTCAAATAATTTATTAATTCCACGCACAACTTTGGAATGAGTGCCCTTTCCTGAAAAATCGATCCTATATAGATCATTATAGTCAGCGGGACCATCGATACTTACGCCAACAAAGATCTGGTGTTTTACAAACAACTCGACCCAATCATCATCTATAATTGTCGCGTTTGTTTGTAATGTGAATTCAATTTTTACCTTATCTTTCAATGGAAGAGTTATTGATTCCAACAGATTATCAAAGGCGTGTTTCTTTAATAGTAGAGGCTCTCCACCATGCAAGATAACTCTAACTGATTTAAGGCCATATTTAAGACTTCGTTCAATAAAAGTGACCAGATCAGAAGCTTTTTGGGTAGTAAATACGGGCTTTCTTTTCAATGGTGAATCATCACCACCAAAAAAGTAATAGCAGTAAGTACAAGCAATGTTGCATCTTTCTGTTACTTTCAATACTAGTTCAATAGACTCAATCCCTTCATATCGGAAAAAGTCTTCGTTGCAATTTGGGTATTTAAAAAGCATAAATTTATGGTAAATTCTGGCTCCCTCATGCATTTGAAGGAGCATTAGTTTGAGATTTAAGGTTGGCAACTTTGCATAAAGTCACAACTTTTATCAGTCCAGGTTCCATCACATCCTTTACCAAAGTGACTATCGTGGCCTCCCCCAATTCGCTCTAACTGCTCTTTTGATATCTGTTTCGCATTGTCATGCAACTCAGTAGCTTTTAGGTTAATTTTCTCTTTTAATGTCATTTAAGTTGTCCTTCTTGATTAAAATTTCTAGCTTAGATTTGTCAAAACTAAATACGCTTTGTCTATTCAGTTCGACGGTAAATGCTGGGCTTACAGAGAAATCTGGCGTGTTAACTGACAAAGTAACTTCGGCAAAATTTTGGTTCACCTCTAACACCATAATATTTAATAAGTTTCCATCGCCAGATTGTAAACTTATTTCTTTGCCAAATGTCCCTTCTAAAGATACATGCCACTTAGATAATTCATCACCAAATAATTTAACATCAGCGTTATAGTCAGCAGCTAGACCTGCGCCACTAACGAAAATGGAAGAGAGCAAAAAGTAACTTAATTTCATGAAATAATCCTTTCTCATAGTTTGGCGCATAGTAAAAACACTCAGAACAAACGTCAACAAAAAGCACATACCAAGCTAACATTTGTTTCTGTTATGGGTTGTTTTTAGGTAGGTGATAAAAGTTACAGGTGTTGTAACAGCTGGTGTTGCAAAGCGAGTTGGAGGGGGGCTTGAGACCAAGACGGTTCCACTTAAGAACACTGGGGTCAAACCGCTTGCTTGGTATATAGAAACAACAAGAACAGCAATGCGCTCCTACCTGCCTTTCAAATAAAATATAAACCTAATCGCCAAACTGGAAGATCAATCTGGGCCCGTTCAAATAAACCGTAATTTGTGCTGATTGGCGCATCGGCGCTATAACTGTAAAAAACAGTAATAAAGCCGCTCAGTTGCAGCTTTATTCCCACCATGCCGTGCTACAAACATGCCTTAGCTTTTTCTTTGGCTGTTTTAAACATCTCTGTAAACACGCTTTGTTTATAGGCCTCATCAACATATTCTGGTGGTAATGGCTTGAGTAGATAATACATTTCGTCCTGCTGTGGCGCTTTGGCTTGCTGCTCGGCCACGGCATCGGGGTAAAGCGGTGTGACCACCCGCACTTTTAACGCAGGCGCGCGCTGTAGTAGCGCCCCAGCTGTACCAAGCCGCTCTGCACTATGAAAACTGCCATTGATATGCACTACCAAAGCATTGGGATAAGCGCGACGCGCGGTTAAAATCGCTTCCGCCATGGTATTGTCACGAGCAAGCTGCGCGGCATAACTTTGTTTAGCGCGTTCCGATACCGTGTGGCCAGAGCCAACCATCAAGGCATAGAATTTATCGGCATAATTTGGCACTGCCATAAATGGCGCCTCGGCCAATAAGCGCCGTTGGTTGAGGGGTAATTTATCAACATACGTTTCACCTTGCGCGCCTATACAGCGCACCACATCGGCGGGCGCATTGGCGGCAATAATGGGTAATCCATGCTGCTTGGCGTATTCTACTAACGGCCGATAACTCGCCGAATAGTTTTTCCATGCTGGCGCCTTGTTAATTAAGTAATGCTCGCCAACTTTGCCAGCCAAATAATCATCCACAATAGTTTGTTGCTCACGGGTGAACATTTCCATGCTTAGCACTAGTGGGCGATTCTGCTGCTGGCTATATATGTGCAGCGCGGCCAGCAAGCGCATTTGTAATAAATGCGATGCATGATTGCCATGATATTCACCAATTAACACCACATCGCTTTGCGCTAATGACGCCACCAATTTAGGCTCAGTAACGGGTTGGTAATTTGCATCCAATAGCTGGTAGTCGTAGGCTGTGGCTAAATTCGCAGCAAGCTGCTGTGCAATTGCAGGCTTGGTCACTGAGCTACAGCCGCTAGCGCACATTGCTATGAGCAATACGCTCGATATTGTTAGACATAACTGACTAGGTTTAAAAGCGAAAAACAACATAATTTTGAGTCCTTACTTACCACCCACACTTGCCACAAAAACGCCAATAAACAAACTTAACCATTGATAATTAAGCGTTTTAAACGTGCGTTAGCAGACAGCAAGGCGGCTTATTTAGAAGTTATTTTTGCAATTATACATATAAGAATGATTTTTATTTATATTTTCATCTTTATTGCGTTAAAATAAAAAACCTCAACCGCTGGGCTAAGTGGAATATCCCATTCTCCCAGCCGAAAACCTCTTTTTGATAACGGGCTTAATAATGAAACTGCACTTTTTTCTGATGGTTAGTTTGTTTCTCTGCGCACCAAGCTATGCGCAGCGGTTGGTGGTGGCAGGCGGTGCGATTACCGATATCGTTTATGCACTTGGCGCAGGTGATCAAGTAGTTGCGGTAGATGCCTCCAGCACTTGGCCATTGGCTGCCCAACAATTACCAAAAGTAGGCTATTACCGCGATTTAGCCGCCGAAGGCGTACTGGCGCAATCCCCAGATTTATTGTTGACCCAAGAAGGCGCAGGGCGTGAGCAAGTACTACAACAAATCGCCGCAACGGGCGTGACCATTAAACATTACCCTAAACCTAACTCAGTGACCGACTTGTTTGAGTTAATTACACAAATTGGCACTGACTTAGAGCGCCAAACTGAGGCTAAAGCCGTGGTTGCCCGCTTACAAGCTGAACTACCAGAGACTCTGCCCACGCGTACACACCATGCATTATTTGTACTTTCTGCTGGAGACCGCGGTTTAGTCGTAGCAGGCAAAGATACCGTGCCAGAGATTTTATTCCAGCACGCTGGCATCAAGAATATTGCCACGGCCTCCGGTTACAAACCACTTAGCCGAGAAGCGCTATTGGTGTCTCAACCTGACTTTATTGTTGCGCCGGACCACGTGGTGAATGCCATGGGCGGGAAAAACAATTTCTGCCAACAGGCCGCTCTGGCTCTATTGCCTGCCGCACAGGCTTGCAAGGTGTTAGTGATGGACTCGCTACTGGCAATGGGCATGACTACCCGCCTGCCCGAAGCCATTGCGACTTTAGTCAACTTTAGCACTCAGTTTAACAACAAACTCGCAGGTAAATTGCAGTGATGGTTAACGCAAATGCGCGCAGCTGGATGCTATTGACCTCCGTTATGTTGCTGCTCTTGGCGTGGGGATCACTCAGTAGCGGCCCTGTCGGCTGGGAGTGGAAAATGCCCATTATGTGGTTATTGCCAGAGTCACTGACCAGCCATATCAATGAGTTACATGTACAAGTGGTGACGCAAATCCGCTTGCCACGCTTAGTATTAGGTTTATTAGTGGGAATGGCGCTGGCGGTCTGTGGGGTTGCGACCCAATCTTTGTGCCGCAATCCCTTGGCCGACCCGAGTTTAATGGGGGTGACGGGTGGCGCAGCGGTTGCGGCGATTGCCGTGATTGCCTTCTCTGCACAGGTCAGTTTTATATCCGAAGCGTTAGTCGCGCCAGCGTCATTTATCGGTGCTTTGCTGGCAACAGGGTTAATTTACCGCTTGGCATCACACTGCGGGCAAATCCATATCACTACTTTGTTGTTGGTGGGCGTGGCGGTCAATGCCATCGCATTTGCCTTAATTGGCGTGTTTAGCTTTTTTGCTGACGACAGTGCGCTGCGCTTAATGACTTATTGGCAAATGGGTTCACTTGGCGGCGCCAGTTGGCGCGCGATGCAATATGGCGCTCCTTTAGTGCTGTTGAGCATCGTGCTTTTGGCATTACGCCGCAAACAGATCAACGCCTTGATGCTCGGTGAGGTTGAAGCCAAACACCTTGGCGTCAATATCAAACAACTGAAAACGGAAATCGTATTTTTAGTGGCGTTAGGGGTTGGCGGCGCAGTGGCTATGGTAGGCATGATTGGCTTTGTTGGCTTAGTGGTGCCGCATATCGCTCGCTTGTTAGTCGGCCCCGATTTACGTGTGATGCTGCCCCTTAGTATGTTGCTGGGTGCCAGTGTGTTGGTATTGGCAGACTGGTTAGCGCGCTTAGTGGTTGCGCCCTCAGAGCTGCCAATTGGCATTATCACCGCATTGTTGGGCAGCCCGTTTTTTATTTACCACTTAATTAAACAAAAACGAGGTTTACATGCTTAGCTGCCATGCGCTCCACGTTAAACACGGCCATCGCGCTATTCTTGCCGACATTAATTTTGAACTGGCGGCAGGTCAATTTATTGCGATTTTAGGGGAAAATGGCGCGGGTAAATCAACGCTATTGCAAGCCCTGACTCAAGATATTGATTATCAAGGCACGGTTAGTTTTGCTGGCCAAGATCTCGCCGCTTGTAACCCAGCGCAATTGGCGACCCGCCGCGCGGTGATGTTACAGCACAGTCGACCTAACTTTGCCTTTAGCGCCAAAGCTTTGATAGCCATGGGACGCTATCCGATTACCGAATCAGAGCGCGAGCGTGAGGCAAATGTCAATGAAGTCATCGCTTTGCTGGATTTAACCGCACTTGCCGAACGCGACATTACCGCGCTCTCTGGCGGCGAATTACAACGGGTGCAATTTGCCCGTTGCTTTGCGCAACTGAATGGTCAACGCCGCGATAGCAGCGGCAAGCTGATGCTGCTTGATGAACCGACCGCCGCGCTTGATTTACACCACCAGCACAAAGTGCTTGGCCTCGCCAAACAGTTTGCGCGCCAAGGCAATGTGGTGGTCGCGGTATTGCACGATTTAAATCTGGCCTCTTTATATGCCGACCAAGTCTTACTGCTTGCCGATGGCCGTTTGCAGCAACACGGCGCACCCAGTGACGTGCTTTGTCAGCAGGTACTTAAACCCATTTATCACACTGAAATGCACATTAACCCGCATCCGGTGTACCACATTCCAATGATTTTTTCTGAACCGCTTAAAGGAGTTCGCCATGCGTGAACAAGCTGCTTTTGAAGCACGTACTCTGACACAACAAGCCAGCGTTGGCGTGATTTCTACCCTATCAAAAAACCTGGCTGGGTATCCGTTTGGCTCTGTGTCACCGTTTTTAATTGATGCTGAAGGCCGCCCAATCTTTTATATCGCCGATATTGCCCAGCATTCACGTAATTTAACTGAAGATAGCCGCATGTGTATTACGGTGTTTGATGCCGCTACCTCTGGCGACCAAAATGCCCATGCCCGCGTCACGCTCGTTGGGGATGCTACCGTGATCCCAGCTGAAGAAAGCGCTGCAATTTTAGCCCGCTACGAGCGCCAATATCCTGAAGCACAAAGCTATCGTGCGGCGCACGATTTCAAACTATGGCGAATGGAAATCAAACGTGTGCGTTACATTGGTGGCTTTGGTCATATTTTTTGGATTGAAGCCGACGAATGGCAACTTGCCGCGCCAAATTGGACAGCGCAAGACGAAACCAGCATGGTTGAGCATATGAATCAAGATCACCAAGACGCCAACCGTTTGATCTTACAACTCGTCCACCAGCTTGAATGCGATGACGTGATCATGACCAACATTTTAAGCGATGGCTGCTATTTACGCGCCAACCAGCGTAACTATTTTATACCCTTTGCCACCCGCTGCTTAGAGCCGATTGCAGTGCGAAAAGAGTTAGTCAGACTCACCAAAGCGGCACGAGCTGCAAGCACAGAAGACAGCGTCGCTTAACTACAAACAGGCCAGCCAAAATTGCATTTGGCTGGCCTGAAAAACTAAAGCTTGATGCTTGCTTTAATAATCGCCACCGGATTTTTTAGCTCCTGCCCTGCGGTATAACCCTCTCCTTTTAGCTCCGAAGCTGGGGTTTGATGGATAGCATCGACAATTTCCATCCCCGCAACCACCTCGCCAAACACCGCAAAACCTTGCTGATCGGCATTGCGTTTTTCACCCGCATCTAAGCCTGGCGAGTCTTTTGCCACAATAAAAAAATACGCTGCAGAGCCGGTATTTATTTCACCACGGGCGAGCGAAATGGCCCCCCGCTTGTGACTTAGCCCAGTTTGGGCGGTGCTTTCATGTTTAACAGCGGCAAAAGCGGGCTCTTGGCTAAGCAAACCACCTTGCACGACATCAATTTGTGGTGTGCCATGGTCGTTATCCGCTCGCACTACACGATAAAACCCCTGCCCATCAAACAAACCAACTTTAGCATAATGTAAAAAATCAGCGCTCGACAAAGGCGCTTGCTGGCAAGCCAATTGGATACTGATATTGCCTTGCCCTGTTTGTAGTTCCACTATTGGGCAAGGGTTAGGCTCAGCCAAGGCTGTAGCAGAACAACCAACTAGGCTAAGTAATAAAGCAAAGCGTGCTGTGAGGTTATTTTTCATTGTTATTATTATCCTTATTGGTCATGTAATACCCTGAACTTATCTCTCTCTTACCTTACCTAACAATTTACTACGCATAACGATTGTGCGACGAAGTGCAGTTAAACAACGATTTTTGCTAGCCACTCAAGCAATTTTCGTGTTTAAAATAATCTAAAAATAAGGCGAAAAGACCATGTCGATTGTTGTTGTTGCTTATAACCCGCTTTGGCCAAACTTATTCGCCAAGGAAGAACAGCAGTTACAACACGCGCTCGGTGAGCGGATGTTGGCGCTTCACCATATTGGTAGCACTGCCGTTCCTGGCCTTGCCGCAAAGCCGGTAATAGACATGATCTTAGTTGCGACGTCACTCACGGCGCTTGACGCCGCCAGCGCACAATTTAATGCGCTGGGCTACGAGGCGAAAGGGGAAAATGGCATTGCAGGGCGTCGCTATTACCGTAAAGGCGGCGCTCATCGCACCCACCATCTACATGCATTTGCTGCGGGTGACAGTCATATCACCCGTCATTTGGCGTTTCGCGATTATCTTATTGCTTATCCGGAAGTTTGCCGTGCCTATCAAACACTGAAAACGCAATTGGCGGCAGCCCACTGCCATGACCGAGCGGCATACTGCCAAGGCAAAGACAGTTTTATTGCCTTGCACGAACAACGCGCCTTAACTTGGCAAAACCACCAAGCCGAGGGTCACAAGCCATGAGCGAACAAAGCAAAATTAGTCTGCGCGCGTTAGAAGCCTTTGCCGCCTTTATGGCAACCGGCTCTGCGACCGATGCCGCCAATAAACTTGGTTTATCGCAACCTGCGGTAAGCCGTTTACTAGCCAGTTTTGAAGAATTTGTCGGCTTTTCGCTGTTTTATCGTGAACATGGTCGCCTTTTCCCGCGTGATGAAGCCTTAATTTTGGCGCAAGAAGCCAATGTGGCTTTGAGTAGCATCGAACGTTTAGTGTTACTGGCCGAAAACTTAAAAACCTCCAATGTTGGCTCATTACGCATTGTTGCCCCAGTGAGTTTTACCTCTGGGCCATTGGCCGATGCCGTGGCTGATTTTATGCGCCACTACCCAAATATTAATGTGCTGCTCGATTCGCGTAACCCAGAAGCCATCCGAGAATTAGTTGCCCATCGCGCCTTTGATTGTGGTTTTATTCAATTGCCCGAACGTCACCACGGTTTAGTGGTTGAGCCGCTCTTTACCAGTCAAATTATGTGCGCTTTGCCGCCCTCTCATCCGCTTGCCCAGCTTGATGCCATTCGCGGCGAAGACTTAGTCGGGGTGCCATTGATTTTGCTCGGCAAAGGTCGCCATTCTCGGGATTGCCTGGAGCAGGCGTTTCGCAGCAGCCAAGTAAAACTGAGTGCCAAAATCGACACCCATAATGTCGCCACCGCCTGCGCCTTTGTAAAACGCGGTTTAGGAGTCGCGCTACTCAACGGCGCCCTCGCCGCACAATATGTCGATAGTGAGCTAAAGCTCATCCCTTTTACCCCCAACATCGCCATTCAATATGGTTTTATTGTTTCAGCCCACGCGCCGATGTCACGCCTTACCGCCACATTTCTAGCTCATTGCCAGCGTCATTTTGCCGTGGCGGAGTAGTTTTTCACCAAAAAATAACCACCAACAAGCTTATTAACTTAGCCGCCACAAAAACGAAAAAACGGCAATTCTCAGCTACCCTCTTGAATACATGACATTTCGACGCGTTGATAACCACTTCCACACTCACCAGCCCCTTGTGTTATCAAAGTCATTACAAAATGTAATGACCTAATAGCAATTACACATAAGATTGCATAGCAAAAAACACTCTGGCTAAGATGCCAACACTAAGACAACAAGAGCAGAAAATAACCATGAACAATAAGTATCTGATCCAAAGTCTACTCAGTGCCAGCATCCTCGCAGCCTTGAGTAATAACGTGTTTGCCGCCACAGCTGAACCTAAAGCAGAAGATGAGGTGGAAGTCATTCAAGTAACTGGCTCGCGCATTGCCCGTAAGGAAGAGTCAGCCGCGCCGGTACAAGTGATCTCTCAAGACGATTTGCAAATTCGCGGCGCGCTCAATTTAGGCGAAATTCTCCAAGAAATGCCGTCGGTTGGCGCTAGCCTCAATGGCAACGGTAGCTCAGGTACCAGTCATGGCTCAAACACCATCAACTTACGTAGTTTAGGCGAAAACCGCAGCCTGATTTTGGTCAACGGTAACCGCTGGGTTAATGGCGCAGGTACACGTGGTTTTCGTGATTTTGTTGATTTAAATACCATTCCGTCGTCTATCGTGCAAAGTGTTGAAGTGCTGCAAGATGGCGCCACCGCCATTTACGGTGCCGATGCCATTGCTGGGGTGGTGAATATTCAAACCTACCGCGATTTTGTTGGCAGCAAAATCACCGCCTATTATGGTCAATCAAGCGAAAACGACCGTGAGTCGCTTAATTTTGATATTCTGCATGGTGTGGATATTGGCGACAGCAACTTGATGTTGGCACTGAGTTACGCCGACCAAAAAGCCATTTATAGCCAAGACCGTGAATTAACTCGTATTCCGCTCAATGGCCTTTCCGCTGGCACCCCAGAAGGGATCTTCAAAGAAAAGAACTTAAGCAAGCTGCCTTTTTATGGCAGTAGCGGTATTACTCGCGATGCCGGCAGCGATGGCAGTAACCCAGCTAACTGGCGCGCCGCCAATAGTAATGATGTGTTTAACCGCTGGGATAATAACTATGTGACCGGGCCATTGGAGCGCAGCTCACTGTACTTGCAGTGGACACAACCTTTTAGCGATTTCACCATGCGCCTTGAAGCGCTTTACAACAACCGTAAGTCCGATCAGCTCTTTAGCTCGGCACCAGCAATCGTGCGCGGAAGCCGTGGCTTTACCATTGCCAATGACAGTCGCGTCAATCCGTTTGGTGTTGAATTTAGCGGCAGCGATTTTACTTTGACCAACTTTTTTTCAGATATAGGTCAGCGCCGCAACAAGCAAGATGTTGATACCATGCGTTTAGGGCTTGGCTTTGAAGGCGATATCGGCAGCGATTGGCAATGGGATGCGTTTATCAGCCATGCCCGCAATAAAGCCATTTTTGTTAGTGACAATCAACTCGACCTTGATCGCCTTGCTTTAGGCTTATTGGCTTGTGATAGCAGTAACATCAGTGCAGATATCAGCGACTTAAGCTCAGGCTGTGTGCCAGTCAATCTATTCAACCCGCTTACAAGCGACATGGCGGACTATATTCGTTTTAGCGGTAAAGACAGTAATGAATCACGTCAAACACATGCCCGAGTGAATTTTTCAGGGCCTATCGCGCAATTTAATGGCGAGGATATTTTAATTGCAACCGGGGCGGAATACCGCAAAGAGCAAGGTATCGACAACCCAGATAGCTATATTAACGCCGCGCCGCGCGTTAACAGCTACCAAACCACCAGCTCGGCGCCACGCGACGGCACCAATGGCGAGTACGATTTATATGAAGCTTACGCAGAAGTGAGCATTCCATTATTACACGACCAAGCCTATGCAAAACGATTAGAGCTCAATTTGGCCAGCCGCTTTAGTGATTATTCTACCTTTGGCAGCACAGTAAACAGTAAGATAGGTTTAATGTACCGCATTGACGATAACCTGATGCTACGCACGAACTGGGCCGAAGGCTTTCGTGCACCGAGTATTTTAGAATTATACGAAGGACAACGCGCCAGCTTTGCCCCCGTTGCTGATCCGTGTGCTGGGAGCAGTGGTTTACCCGGTTGTAGCGGCGTACCCGCAGGTTACGTACAAACCGACACCCAAGAGCCAATTACTGTCGGTGGCAATCCGGAGTTACAACCCGAAACCTCAGAAAACACTAATTTTGGCATCGTCTTAACGCCAGCTGCGCTCGACAATTTCTCGTTAAGTTGGGACTACTATCAAATCAACTTAGACGACACCATCAGCACTTATGGTGCGCAAAACGTGGTGAATTTATGTGCTACTACAGGGCGTAATTGCGATGCAGTTAGCCGCGACAGCTCAGGTCGTCTCACTAACATCATCGACGGGCCCATTAACCTCAACCAAACCAAAGTACGCGGTTGGGATTTAGTCACTCGTAAAGGCTTTAGCACAGATTTCGGCCGCTTTGACTTACAACTGAATGTGTCGCGCTTGCTTGAGTTTACTCAAATCTCCACACTTTCAGATGGCAGTTTACAATCAGAAGCATTACTGGGCATTGCACGCTCTCGTGAAGCTTATCCAAAATACCGCAGTAACTTGCAACTAAATTGGCAAAACGGTGACTGGACAGCCAATTACAACTGGCGCCATATTGGTGATACCGAGGAAACCGTGGATGGCGAAGCGCATCATATCGCATCGTTGTTTTACCACAATGCCGCTGTTAGCTACGCGCTCAGCGAAGGCTTAAAACTTAAGTTTGGGATCAATAATATTGGCGACAAGCAACCTCCTGTGAGTTTCACTAACCTTAACATCAATTTTGATATCAATACCTACAACGCCATTGGCCGTTACTACTACACTCAGGTGAGCTATGCGTTTTAAGGAGTCAGCCGTTTTGCGTGAGACTGTGTTCACCGTTTACTCTCCCCCTGCAGAGGGGGAGCAACTGCCGTTGGTGTTTGATTCGCCCCATAGTAGCGCAGCGTTTCCGCAATCTGACTATGTGTTAAATGTGGGTGAGGCGGTGCTGAAAACCGGTTGGGACGCCTATATTGATGAACTGTGGCAGCCTGCGGTGAAGCTTGGTGCCACCTTACTCGCAGCGGGGTTTTCGCGTATGTATATAGACCCCAACCGCGCCTTAGATGATATCGACCCAGAACTCCTTAACGGAGTATGGCCCATGGCACTCAACCCGACTAAATACAGTGAACGTGGTATGGGGCTTATTCGCCGCTTTGCGCTGCCAAACCAAGCTATGTATGGCAAGGCTTTAACGGCCGAAGAAATTGCCCACCGTATCAATACGTATTATGCGCCGTATCATGCCGCCCTCTCGACACAACTTGATACAGCAAAACAACAGTTTGGCGCAGTGTGGCATGTTGATTGTCATTCCATGAAATCCACTGGCAATGCGATGAACATAGATGCTGGCGACAAACGCGCCGACATAGTGATTGGTGACCGCATGGGGCAAAGCGCGAATCCGGAATTTACCCAAGTCGTGGCCGATGCGTTTATACATTTAGGCTATCAAGTGGCGCTTAATTACCCGTATCAAGGCGGGCAAATTATCAGTCAGTACGGGCAACCCAAGGCACAATGCCACAGCATTCAGATTGAAATTAACCGCGCCCTATATATGGACGAAGCGCAGTTTAGTAAACACAGTGGCTTTACTTTGCTACAAGCAGATCTGCTGCGCGTCAGCGAAGCCATTCGCGGCTATATTCGGGAGCAACTGGCATTATGAGTACCGCACAATCACATCGCAATCCGTTGGTGGTGTTACTGGCTATTTTGCTATTGGCAGGTGCACTAACCTACTTTATTGACGCAGGTAGTTATGCCCGCGAAGGCAAATTAGTGCTGCCGGGTAGCTTTACTTGGCTTGATAAAGAAACCGGTTTACATAACCTGTGGCGCACTCACGCTACCACCCAAGCCGCAGCGCCAGTCAGTCTTAGCGAATTACTCTTAGCTATCCCGCTTGGTTTAGAGCGTGGCGCGAGTTTGATTTTTATGGTGCTGGTGATTGGCGGGATGTTTGGCATTTTAAAACAAGCTGGCGCCGTGGAAGCAGGTCTTGAACGCCTACTTGCCATAGTCAAAGGCAATATTTATGTGCTGGTGCCGACTTTAATGTTGGTGTTTGCTGCTGGCAGCACCTTTTTAGGGCTCGCATCCGAATATTTGTTGATCATTCCTGTAATGGTGGTCATGGCCAAACGCCTTGGCTTACCGGCAATTTATGGACTGGCGATTGTCACTATTGCGGTGAAAGCGGGTTACCTAAGCTCAGTGACTAACCCATTACCACTGACTATTGCTCAGCCTCTGGTTGGCGTGCCAGTCTTCAGCGGCGCAGGTTTTCGGCTTGCCTGCTTTGCGGTTTTCACTAGCGTGGGCATCGCTTTTATGATGTGGCTAATTTATCGCCACAAGCCTAACGGCGAGCAAACCATACATTTTAGTGCGCAGCCGCTGAGCCCTCGCCATCGCGCCATGTGGCTGACTTTAAGTGCGGGTATTGCCATTTTAGTGTACGCCTCTAACCATTGGTTTTGGCATAAAGAGCAGCTTACCGCGTTTTATATTGCGCTAAGCGTAGTGCTGGCACTTATCAGCGGTATGGGCATGAATCGCGCAGCGGATGCCTTTGTCGCAGGCATGCAAAAAATCCTGCTCGCAAGTTTTTTAATTGGCGTGGCCTTTGCCATTGCCATTACCTTAGAGCAAGCCCGTATTCTTGATACTGTGGTGTATTACCTCACCAGTTTAGTGGGTGAAAACAACAGCTGGCTCGCCGCACAAGCTATGCTGCTGTCGCAATTACTGTTGGATTTTATGATCCCATCAACCTCTGGTCAGGCTGCGGTAAGCATGCCAATTTTAAGTCCACTTGGGCAATTGGCTGGCGTTGGGCCACAAACTACCGTGCTGGCGTTTTTATTTGGCAATGGCATTACCAATATGATCACGCCAACCTCTGGTACTTTACTCGCCTACTTGGCAACTGCCCAAGTCTCGTGGAGTAAATGGGCAAAGTTTATTTTGCCTTTGTGTGTGGTGTTTATTGTGATTGCTGTCGCGCTGTTAAGCGCCGCAGTTGCTTTGGGTATTTAACAACCTCACAATTTTAACAACTCGTATTCACCATTGGGCGAAGCTTACCAGTGGTGAATATGACTTACCACGACTACACTCATGAGCATCATCATATCGCTTAGGGGTAGCCATGAACAAACATTGTCAAAGCTGTGGTATGCCACTTAAAGGCGACACAAGCCGCTGTGGCACAAACGCCGACGGCAGTCGTAGCGACGATTTCTGCACGCACTGTTTTGTCGCAGGACAATTCACCCAACCGGATTTTAACTTAGGGCGTGTTGGCCTTTGCAGTTTGTTTTTGCAGCAGTAAGTTAGGTATTTAGGCAAGGAAGCGGCTGCGTGGCATAGTGGACTATGTGAGCCAGCCGATAACGCTGAATAAATACCTAAATTGCGCTGCCCGAAGGGTTCAACCAAAGGCTTTCACTACTTTGTCATTCGCAATTTACATAGACCACTATGCTACATTGCTCATTTCGCGTATTAAAAGCCTTTGATTTGAACAAAAATCATACCTCAAAGGTCAACACGCCCTAGTGCAAATGCAGCACTTTTGTATCGGTAAAATGCGTGAAATGGGCTTTCCTAAAATCTTAGCGTGGCTTTTTACCCGCAATATTGCCAAATTAAAACGCTGGCAAGTTTAGCCGTGTAAACAAACCCATTGCAGTTATCTAAGTAGGATAGCGCTCAGCCAAACAATATTGGTCAGCATTTGACTGGCCTACTTTGCCGCCATAAATGACGCAGTTTAGTTGGTCAAAACAACCTTTTTAGGTACACTCGGCTTGAGTAACTATATAAAAAGGAAGCAAGAATGAAAATTAAAGCACTGACTTTAGCTTTAATCCTAGGACTAAGCACCCAAACAACAGCCCAAGCCGCAGAGAAGAAAAAAGACAAAAAACCAGACACTTTGGCTGAGCTAATCAAAGACAAACAACAATCCACCGGCCTGTTTGACTTGTATACCGATGAGAAAAACGGTGAGCTGTTATTTGTGATCAATGAATCACAGCTCAACACCCCATTTATCTATTTTGCTCATAGTGTTGACGGCGTTGCAGAGTCAGGACATGTCCGGGGTTATTACCGCGAAACTAAGCTGATTGAATTTAGACAACACTACAACCGCATTGAAATCATCAGCAAAACTCCACGCTTTAAGTTTGACGAAGACAATGCGATTGCCCGCGCAAGTGGGGCCAACGTCAATGAATCTGTGCTTGCCTCGGTGACTATCGAAAAACAGCAAGACGGCAAAGTTGCCTTTAAAGCCAATGAATTACTACTTAGCGAAGCACTTCATAAGGTATCGCCGTGGAAATCACACGATGACAAAGACGCAGGAAAACGCTTTAATTTAGGCAAATTAGATGCGAAAAAGTCGCGTATCGAAGCCAATCGCAACTACAGCAATAATCTCGATGTTGTCGTGGCCTATGTCTTCAATAACCCAGAACCCACAGTATATGGCTCAGCTGCGGTAGGCGATGCGCGCAATACCACAGTCAAAGTGCAACACTCATTTATTGCCTTGCCACACAATGACTTTAAACCTCGCTTGGATGACGCCCGCGTGGGTTATTTTACCCAGCAATTTGATGACATGACGTCATCAGATTGGGCACCGTATCAAGATTATATTAATCGTTGGAACTTAGTAAAAAAGGACCCCAACGCTGCCCTCTCAGAGCCCGTGACTCCTATCACTTGGTGGATAGAAAACACCACACCAGTCGAGTGGCGCGAAACCATTAAACAAGGTGTGTTAGCGTGGAACTCGGCGTTCGAAAAGGCCGGATTTAAAAATGCCATGGAAGTCAAAATCCAACCCGACGATGCGACGTGGGACGCCGGTGATATTAACTACAACGTGCTACGCTGGACATCCTCCCCAAGCCCTATGTTTGGCGGCTATGGTCCGTCTTTGGCAAACCCATTAACGGGTGAGATCCTAGGCGCAGACATCATGCTTGAATATGTATTTATGAAAAACCGCTGGATGGTGGATAGCCTGTACAGTCAAGGTGGTGTTGCTATCAGTCCTAGCACAACAAACAATTTACATTGTAGCCAAGGCCATGAGCTGCAAGCTGGTTTAATGGTTGCTAACAGCCTAGCCAGTACTGCAATCGAAAAAAATGAGATCCTCTCTGAAGGCTTAAAAATGCTTATCTTGCATGAAGTTGGCCACACCTTAGGGTTAAATCACAATATGAAAGCGTCTATTTTATGGAACGAAAAAGACGTCCATGACAAGCGCAAAACCCAAGGGATCTTAACCGGCTCGGTGATGGATTATACCCCAGTAAATTTAGCGCCACTGGGTATGACACAAGGTGACTACTTCCAAGTTAAACCCGGTCCATACGATGATTGGGCGATTGAGTACGGCTATTCAGTCGCATTGCCTGACGAAACGCAAGAAGCTGCGCGCCTTAAGCAAATTTTAAGTCGCTCTAACCAACCAGGCCTTGCATTTGGCAATGACGCCGATGATATGCGCTCACCCGGTACGCACATCGACCCGCGTATTATGATAGGCGATATGTCGGCAAATGCAGTCGCTTATGCCACTGATCGGATGAACTTAGTTAACTCGGTGTACCGCAATTTAGATAAAAATGCGCTCCATGCTGGCGAAAGCTATCAAGAATTGCTGGTGAAAGCCAATTTGCTGTATCGCGAATATTTCAGCCAAGCCAACGTGGTGTCTCGTTACATTGGTGGCGTATATTTAGAGCGCAATGTCGTTGGCAGCGGCACCACGCCATACAAACCAGTGCCACTGGCTGAGCAAAAAGCAGCAATGCAAACCTTAACTCAATTGGTCTTTGCACCCGATGTGCTGGCGAACATGCAGCCTTTATTGTCAAACATGCAGCATCAACGTCGAGGCTTTAAACACCTCGGCCAAAATGAGGACCCGAAATTCCACGATATGGTGCTAAATATGCAAAAAGCCGTATTAGCCCATCTACTCCACCCAAGCGTGCTTAAGCGTATTTCTGATACCAACAAATACGGCAACCAATATACTTTGCATGCTGTGCTTGGCGATTTAACTGCCGCGATTTTTGTTCCAGCTGATAAAGCCAGCTCACTGAGCTACAACCTTCAAACACACTACGTACAGCAATTAGTTGCCATCAGTGGTGTGAAGGGCGGGTCGCAGCACGACAATCTCGCGCGCGCGGCGGCGTTTAAACAACTACAAGATATCCTGAAACAAAGCCTATCTTGGGGCGCTAGTGATGAAGCCAAAGCTCAAAAAGCCTTTATTGATAATTTGATCAATAAAGCGTTAGAAGCTTAACCAATATCAGGGAAGCCATTGGCTTCCCTTACTTTCAGCCCTTAAGTGTATCGCCCTTCCTCGCTACTCTGTCACTCATATTAGTTGCTCATCTCGGTCACTCATTTTTACTTATTCCCTTTCAGTGGTTTAGCTGCTCGATTGAATTTTGTTCTTGTCTGAACATTTACTTAGCATGCTAAGTATTATATATTAGTTAGCATGCTAACTAAAACACTATGACTATGACTCAAGAACTTTGCACCTTTAAACAATTGTCGCTTGCTGAGCAGTTAGGCCGCGTGTCACGGTTATGGAAAATGGTCGCAGATAAAGAATTAGCGCCGCTTGGTCTCACCCATCCGCGCTGGACGGCACTGTTGAAACTTCAACGTTTAGGCGACCACATTGGTACTAAGCAACTCGCTGAGGCCCTAGAGATAGAATTACCTTCATTGATGCGCACCTTAAGCCAACTCGAAGAGCAAGGTTTAGTTACTCGGCATTGCTGTCCAAATGACAAGCGCACCCGCATCATTCACCTAACGGATTCAGGCAAAGCGCTACTAACAGAAATGGAATCGCACATTCTTTCGGTACGCCGCACTTTGCTCGCTTCATTAAATGACGAACAACAGGCTGCACTTAGCCAAACCTTGGCACAAATTGCTGAAAATGCGTTGGTACAATTGGCCTTACCCTCAATTTCAACAGGAGAAAAAGATGACGCCTGATCAAAAATTTGCCCGCTGGGTAAAATTCGCCTGTATTGGGTTTGCGGCCGTATTTGCCTATTTCTTAGTGGCCGATTTAACTATGCCTATGACGCCACAAGCCATGGCAACTCGCGTGGTGACAAAAGTGGCACCACGTATAAATGGTCAGCTCGCGGCAGTGTATGTCACTAACAATCAACCAGTAGCAAAAGGTGAGCTACTGTTTGAGCTAGACCCAACACCGTTTCAGCTCGCAGTTGAGCAGGCAGAACTCAATGTCGCACGCGTGCAACAAAACAATGCGCAAATTGATGCTGCTATTGTTGCCGCCAAAGCGCAGGTGCGTGCTGCGACCATTATTGCTGAGCAAAAGCAACGAGAAGCCACCCGCCTAAATACTTTGTATGCCCAAAGTGGCACTTCATTGCAGCAGCGCGATGATGCCCAAAGTGCCGCAACAGCGGCACAAGCCAATGTGCTGTCCGCCCAAGCAAAACTACAAGAGCTAGAGGTTAATCGTGGCGATTTAGGTGAAAGCAATGTCAATTTGCAAGTGGCGCTTAATCAACTCAAACAAGCAAAACTCAATCTTTCTTATACTCAAGTCATCGCAGAGCATGATGGCGTGGTTACCAATCTGCAATTGGAACCCGGTGCCTATGCTGCCGCAGGCGTCCCGCTCATTGCTCTAGTGGCCAGCGATGTTGATGTTATTGCTGATTTTCGTGAGAAAAACTTGCGTCATATTGCTTCTCAAACAGCTGCGCTGGTTGCGTTTGATAGTAAACCTGGGCAAGTCTTTACTGCCAAGGTGAGCAGCTTAGATGCTGGCGTCAGTAATGGACAATTTGATGCCAATGGTCGCCTTGCAACACCTACCGAATCAAACCGTTGGGTACGCGATGCCCAGCGTATGCGTTTGCACCTCGCTATCGACGACCCACAAATTCAAACTTTACCTGCTGGGGCACGCGCTACAGTGCAGCTACTTCCAACCAACCCATTGCTCAATTGGTTAGCGCATGCGCAAATCCGTATGCTTAGTACCTTGCATTTTATTTACTAAGCGGCAGGATTGGTTATGAAGCTTTGGCACCATCCTTTAAACGCCAATGATGTCCGGCAGTGCTTACGGATTGCCACGGGCGCTACCTTGGGTTTTACCATTAGTAAATTATTTAACTGGAATTACGGGGTATTTTTCACTGTTATGCCCATGTTGCTGCTGGGTTTAGTACCTGTGATCAGTGCTCATGCGGCAAGACAATTATTCGCCTCAGCAGTTATTTGTGCGCTTGAAGTCGGGATCCTTGCTGGCATTCTAGCGGCTCACCCAGTGCCCCTCACTTTGGTGGTATTTGGCTTGTTTCTTTATAAATTTGCCTGTATGGCCAAGGGCAGTTTATTCTTGTTTGGCGCAACTGGGGTCTTAAGCCTGAGCATTATGCTCCATTTTGCCAGTTACCCAAGCGCCGACCTCAACGAGTTGGTGTTTGGTAACTTATTGGCGGGCGTGCTCTCAGTGGTGATAGCCTATGTAATGGGGTTTTTAATCCCCGATGCAGAACCGCGTGAACCGCCTCCCCGCCCACTGCACCCCAAACAATCGCACCAACTCCGCCACGAAGCATTACTTGGTGCAAGCGTTGCTACTTTGTCATTTTTGGTGTTCCAAATTGCCGACTTGAGCGACTCCATGTCAGCGCAAGCTACCACAGTTTTATTACTGTTTCCGATGCACTGGAATGGCACACTAGGATACGCGCGTAAACGCGCCATAGGGACTGTGCTTGGTGTTAGCTTTGGCATTATGGCGCAGATACTACTGTATGACTGGTCAAGTCAGCTATTGCTCGTAATGCCTCTATTGTGGCTTGGTGCCATGTTATTTAGCTATATGCATGCAAAAGAAGGCGCAGGTTCCGGCGTAGGATTTGGCGGGCTCACCACTTTAGGCATTTTATTCGGCCAGTATTTAGCACCAAATAACGATTTGATTTACAGTGCACTCTACCGTATCTCCAGTGTTGTCTTCGCAATCATCGCTACATTATTAGTTACTTACTGCATTCATAAACTGCTGAATCAATATCAAGCAACTCGGTTTGGTGCTCAATAACTTTGTTATGAACAGAATCACCTATAAAAATAGGTGACTCTGTTATAGCGCCGAAATAAAGCTTTTACGCATTCATTCTAAAGACTTAACAAGCTGCCACGCGCTTTAATCTTACCGCTGCAATACCTGCCAGCAGCAACACCAATAACGAGCTAATCAGTAGCTCAACTAACCGTAAATTAGTCGCCTGTGTTGTGACCTTGAACAATGGAAAGTTTGCTATGTCTTGCTTGGTGACAGGCTTAGCAAAAAACAAAAAGTCATAAAAGAAGTGACGCACTTGCTGATGATAAGCACCAATTTCTTGTAGATATTCGAGTTGGCTGCGACTACTGGTATTAGCTAATTGGTTGAGTCTGAGCTGAAAAAACAGTGCTGGCGAAAATACGCTCAGTGCCGCTAAGCGCTCTTGGCGCGCCCAACTGCTGGCAATATAACTTTGCCATTGTTCAGCCACCGCCAAATCACTCATATGTTGCTGTGCGTAGTACCATTTCCAGTCAAATGCCGCCCCAAGTGGTGCGGTGTTTTGCCATTGGCTTTCAATTGCTAAGAACTCATCCAGCGTAGTTTGCTTGTCTTTATCCCAACCGTCATTTAGCACCATACGTTGCTTTAAACTCATTTCCAGCGGCGCATTGCTACTAAATTGATTCGCCAAATAAAGATGAACGGCGCCCGGTATTAATATCGCCACCAACACCCAACTGCTGAGATAAGCTAGGCTATTAAACACCCCACTTTTGCTAAAGCTCATGATAAATCCAGCCAGCGCAAACCAGAACAGCATATAAACCGAGGTCGCAGTCAGCACTACCCAAAATGTAGCGTCAAACGGCAGCGATAACAGCAGTGCAGCACTGAATAATAACAAGAAAATTAACAACCAGAGCACCACAAAGCGCAGCGCAAGCTGCCGTAGCACTTGGCTAAATGCGCTACTAGGCAAAGCATTGAGCAACCGCCAGCGACCTGCATGTTGTTCATCGGCAATCAGTGTCACTGTTAATATGCCTATCACTAGGGGCAACAGATACACCAACACAAAACCAAGATCTAAACCCCCAGCTCTTTGCTGGGTAGGATTAACGATTTCACGATTGAAGATCTGACCTTGTAAAGCCGTTGCGCGAATTTTGCTGGCGACCATTGAAGATGGGGTTTCTCCCACAAATAGCGCCGCCCAAGGGCTGAGTTGCCATTGAGTTGGTGCCGCTGCGTAATACGCCAATGAACCCGCTTCAGGCAAAGTTTCGCGATTACTGACATGCTCGCGCTCCTTTTGGAACACCACAGTAGATTTATACTGATCGATCCGCTGCGCTTTATAGCCTTGTGCACCTTGATAAATCGCAAGCACACCAGAAACCACCAACAGCAGTAACACTAGCTTATTGATAAGACCAGAGAAAAGACGCTTACATTCGAGTTTAAACAGTAGCATAAATCCTCCTTTGCATGCCTTTTGAATACAACCCAATAAACAACAACGCTACCGCTAGTAATGGCAGCAACCAACGCCACGAAAAAGACTGTAGTGACCAACTTAAATTAGGCGAATGGTAGCTAAAAGGCGCAAACTCCTGCCAAAAAGACTTACTAATTCTTTGCTCTCTATCATTGTGATGATGGATTTCATGGGTATGAAGCGCATTTAACTTTTGAATGCGTGTGTAGCGATGCGCTTCAGCTTGCTGCTCAAAATCGAGAAAATGCTTAGTATCGGTTTTGGTTAATGCCATAGAAAAGTCCCGCACAAACAAGTACGGATTCAACCAATAAAACTGACTTATAAAGGTTTGCTGTAGCGTGAATTGTTCAAGTTGTTTGGCGTAATGTTTTTTATAAACTTCAGCATTGAGTCTTTCCCCTTCAATCATTACTAAGCCTTTGTAATTGACTGGTAATTCTTCCACTGTCGCAACACCATATTTTTTCAAGGTGTCTTCGCGAAACTGATTAAAGTAAGGGTCGTTAGGATTATGGCTATCGCCCACTTTACGGTTATCAAGTTTTACCGCAAGTTCAAAGTCATTACGTTTTTGATGCGGATGTTGATTGTGTGCCAATTCAGCCAGCACACGCGGCATCAAAATCGTCATGATAAACCATATTGAAGTCAGCAAAACTAATGCTTGTTTTGGCTCCTTTACCCAGCTTGAAACTAACAACGTCAGCCCAATCCAGAACATGCAATACAATAAATACAGCGCAAACAACAACACCAGTCTAAGCGGGCCTTCAGCAGAAAACTCCGCTCCTGAACTTAATGCCAGCACCAATGCAAAAACAAACACAGGTAAAATAAACAGCACCGACACCAACAAGTAACTTAAACTTTTACCTAAAATGAGTGCCCTAAATGACACCCCCATCGCCATTAACTGGCGTAAAGTGCCGCTTTTTTGCTCGCCACTGATACTAGCAAAACCCAGCGCAATGATAAGTAGTGGCCAAATGATCAGTAAAATATTAGCGCTACTGAGCTCAGAAAAGCGCAGCAAAGTGCCACCGTCTTGGTCGTTAGCAAAATTGGCGCTATTTTGTTTGTGCGCCTCTAAAAAAATACTGTCGCCTACCCAAGAATTGACCCCAAGGTCAAAGAAACTCAGCGCACTTGGCGGACGAAACGCAAAATGACCAAAATGCGCAACACGGTGAGGATGCCTGTCGGGCTGGGCTTGCCACTGCTCTTCCACCAACGCCTGTGCCGTGGTTTGCGTTTGAATACTGTGTTGAAATTGCTGCCAGCCAGTAAATAGCGCAATCGCCAAGAGCAACTGCATCATAATAAAGAGCAGCCAAAGGCTTGGGCTTTTACGTTTACTTGCCAATTCGTGGCGAAAAATGTGCAGAACTTTATTCTTAATCATGTTATTGGTGTTCCTTATCCATCAACTTACCTTACGTAACAAGCTCTTGCCGGAAATAAGTTCATGATAGGTTTCTTCCAATGTGCTAATCGGCAGCTGCTTATTCTCAAGCAATGTGAGCAAACGCCCTTGATCCATAATGCCAATTTTGTCAGACAAGGTATGAGCGCAGTAAAAGTCATGCGTGACCATCAAAATCGCGGCACCTTTCTGGGCTAACTGCTCAATGATACGAATAAATTCAAGCGTGGCACTGGGGTCTAAACCAGAAGTCGGTTCATCTAACAACAACACTTTGGCTTGGCGGATGACAGCAAACGCGATCCCAACCTTTTGTCGCATGCCTTTGGAGTAACTTTTTAAATTTTGCTGACGCGCACTGTTATCTAGCCCCGTTTCATCTAACGCCGCGTGGATCTGCGCCTCAGTGACGCGCAACCCCGACAAACAGGCCAAGTATTTGAGGTTTTCGATGGCATTGAATTCTTGATACAAATTCACTTGTTCTGGCAAATACACCAGCTTGTGCTTGCTGCTATCTTCAAGGTGTACATCAACGCCATCGATCAGCGCTTGACCACTATCCGGTTGCAGGAAATTTAAAAACAGATTGAGCGTGGTACTTTTACCCGCCCCATTGGCACCGAGCAAACACATGATCTCACCCGCTGCCACCGTAAAGCTCAGCGACGAGAGCACCTGCTTACCCGCAAATGATTTATTTAGATTTTTGGCTTCTAACACAAAACACTCCTTATAAAAAATCCGCTTAAGCTCAAAATTTGCAACGATGCAACGAACTGAGCTAAAGCGGAGGAAGGGAATTCACTTAAAAACACGTTATAACATAACAAAATTTAAGTAAATAGCAATTATTGCGCCGCTCCGATAGGCACTAAAAAACTCGCAGTGCCAGTAAAAGCACCGCTTTCGACACGAAAGTGGGCGTTTTTATAGTAAACCAGCCCATCCGCTAGCTGCTTTTTGCAATATTTCGGGAAAATTCCCTCGAACCGCACTTCTTGCGTGGTATTAATGGTGCGCTTGAATTTCAGGTCGAGATCTCTTAAATACACCTCACCTGCTTTTGCAGCCAATTGGTTATCCCAGCAACCGTAAATAATCCCCAGCTGCGAAAGCCAAATGATGGCGCTCTGCGCACTGAAGTGAAATCGGCCGTCACCCGGCATTTGAAAATGCTCAACGTTCACTTTTGCTTCGATATAGCCAGGTTCGAGCGAAACTGAACTAAACGACATTCTTTCTTCACGCCAACCATTTGTTAAATAGTCAGACATGTAAGCTCGTTGCTGCGCTGCGCTTAATTGGATCATGTTGTATTCCTTATTTTATGATAGAGGACTTGATTGGTTGCGCTGCCTCTGGTTGCGACTTCGAGGACATAAAAAGCATGTTCAATAGCGATGTACCAAAACCGATGACAAGTAAGCTGTACCAAGCCAAATGTTCGCTCCGATGCGACAAATCAAATGCCAGCCCCACTAGGCTGCTGCCAGCAATTAAACCCAGCCCCGCAAACAAATAGAAAAAACCATAATGCGTCGCCACTGATTTATTGTGCGCTAATAGCGCAATTTGGCTCATGATGAACGGAAAGCTAACCAAAGTACCTAGGGTAAAGACGATGGCTAAAACGCATAACGGCAACAAAGCCAGCAGCCCATCGCGGTAAGGCCAATCGAGTATTAAGGTGGAAAAAGACAGCCCCATCAAAGCGATGCCGATACTGATCCAATGCTGTGGCGTTAACCGTCGCTCACACGCTTTAGTCACAGGAAACTGCAGTGCAATAGCCACCACAGCACATAACGTCATGATCCAAGCAATATCTTGTGGTGTTCCAGAGCTCGCCACCAGATGGATAGGTATGGCAAAGGAAATTTGGTTGATAAGCATAAAATAACCCGACATCACCGCCGAAAAAGTCAGGAACGCCTTGTTACTCAGTACAGTGCGAATAGTATTGGCGATACTTGCATTTTGCTGATTCTGTTCAGTTTTTTCAGTTGCTGTTGTGCTTGCTGACGCCGTTTTATTGGGTAGTAATAGATAAAAAACCACGGCAAATAGCGCAAAAGGGAGCGCTGCGATAAGGCATAGAAGATCAAAACTAATACTAAGTAGCAAAACGCCGCAAACCGGCCCTAGCAGCTCGCCTGCGTTACGCGCGATTGCAACCAAAGAGAACATTTGCGTACTTGATATCGCCTCTTGTTTTGCAAAGAACGCTTGTGCCGCGGGGGTAAATAACGCCCCTGCAAACCCAGTTAAAAACGCAGCTAAAAACAGCACTAAGGTCTGCTCAGAAAATAGAAACAGACCAAAGCCAACTGCGCGCAGCACACACCCAACAACAATTGGCAGCTTGGCCCCCATCAGATCTGCCACTAACCCGCCGACTAAAAACAGCCCTTGCTGACAAAACGATCTGACACCCAGCACCACGCCAACTAAGGTCGCGCTGAGCAGCAAGTCTTGCTTTAAGTAACCCGCAAGAAAAGGGATCAGCATATAAAAACCAAGGTTAAACACACATGCCGCGGCTAACATCCAGCGATATGTGGCGGTCAGTTGCGAAAATGAACTCAATACCGACATCGTCATTGCTTAGGCTTTTGTGCAATTAAAATGGAATGGAAATTATCAGCATAAGTCTGAATTTTGAGCTTAAGTTGGAACGGCGCGATGTGTTGCTCAGTTAAACTGGGGTACAACAAAGTGCGCAAATTAAACGCGGTGCGGATCACAAGTAGTGCGCCCGCTTGCATATGGTTGAACAAATGCTGGAGGATGTTGTTTTTGATGGTTTCATCCCCGACTAAGGCGGCAAGCCAAATGACGTCGTACTGGCGTAAATCAGTTTGCTGCAAAATATCGTTGTGAATAAAGCGCATGTGCTGATTTTTAGCCACTCCCCCACACACTTGCTCGCCCAAGCTTAAATCCGCAGCGCTAATATCCAAATTGTCGACGGTAAAACCTGAGTTTGCCAATGCCAGTGAGGTCAACGGCAATGCCCCAGAACCTACCATCAAAACCTGCTGAGTAGGCTTATCTGCTAACGCTTGAATCGCGTTGATCTCAAGTGCGGTGGCGCGCTGATAGTGCAAATAATAGGGGTATTCTTCACTTAGCACTGCGTTAGGATGCTGGCTTGCGATAATACGCTCTGCCCAATGCCTTTCATAAAGACTTGATGCTTGGCTAAATAATTGCTGGATGCCAAATTTAATGCCTTGAATGGCTGGTTCAGCCAACACCGCATCGGCAAATTCGCTGCCATGTTCATTGGAGAGTAAATTCAGAAATTGATGGAACATCATCATGGTTTCTGCGGTGATGGTTAATTCCGACAAAGACTTGAGGCGATGATATTCAGCGACTATTTTAGCCGCGTGGGTATGTACTGGATTTGAAACATTCATAACTAAGTTCACACAATTTTCATTTTTAAATTTCGTTATAACATAACACCTAGTTTACATTAATGTAAACAGAAATGAATTACCGGCTTCAGGTTTATCTAGTCACCAAGCCAATTCAGCAAACAAATATTTTACGAGTTACAAGTGTGGGTTAATGCTCGCTCAGCACACCTCGCAGACGCGCAGAAACGGCCTTGATGAATTTCTTCATCAAGGCTTAGATGTTCTCATCTGCGACGCGCGTTAAACGCTGCAGATACCGCGTTTAAAACTGATAAGACGTCGAAAGCAGCACCTTACGCGGCTCACCAGGTTGCACCCACATTTGTGTATATGAATTGGTAAAGTGAGTACGGTCGAAGAGATTGTGGACTTGTGCTTTAACAGCCCAGCGCTCGGTTAACTGATACGAGGCAAAGAAATTAGCCGTCACGTAAGAAGGCAAATAAAAATCTGTGCCACGCTGCCCTAAACGTTCATCAACATATTGCACTCCAACACCGGCAATTAAAGTATTGCCCGCCACCGTATAGTATTGGCTGAGCTGCAAACTCGCTGTGTTTTCAGGAATATTGAGTAAATCATCGCCTTTTTTGATGCTCACATATAAGCCGGTATCAATATCATCTTTATCGACTTGCGCGTCGACGTAGGCGTAGGAAAAGCGCACTTCAATATCTGCAGGCAGTTGGCCTGCGATATCCAGCTCCACACCTTGGCTACTGGCTTCACCAATCGCCGCTTGAAAGCCTGGGTTATCAACGTCAGCTACAATAATATTGGTTTGCTTGCTATCAAAGTAAGTCACACTCAGCTCGAGATTATTGTCGAGTAAGGACCATTTACTCCCTAACTCAATCGACTCGCTTTCATTTGGCGCAAATGCTTCCCCTTGATAGTCAATACCAAAGTTTAAGCGATAACCTTGCCCATAAGTGGAGTAAAGTGACCAATTATCGGATACCTGATATACCACCCCCAACTGTGGACTGAAGTGATTTTCTGATTGCTCGACTGACTGAGATTTGAGTTTATCGTCGATAGTTTGCTTAAGCGCATCAAAACGGCCACCGACTCTAACTTGCAGCGCCTCGGTCAGGGCGATTTGATCTTGAATATACAATCCAGTCGCCCATTGGTTTTGCTGGCGTACCGTCACAGGTTTCGCCGTTGGCGGGGTATACTGCCCATAAATGGGATTAAAGACATCAAGGGCATACAACTGCGCATCCGTTGGGTTAGTCTTCAATGCTGGCGCACGTCCAACCCGATAATCGCGGTCAAAATCAAACCTGTCGTAATCAACCCCCATAATCAGGTTATGTTTGAAACCCAGTAAATCAGCCTCGCCCGCAAGCTCAAACCGCACCACATACTGATCAGTATCGTATGCACGTTGTCTATGTTGGCGGGTTAAGGTGCGACCATCGTAATAGAGTTTTTGCCGACTAAACGACACGTCTGCGTCACTTGAGAGGCTATCAAGCTCAGTTTGCCTAAACGCCACGGCAGAACTTAATTGCCATGAATCATTGACTTTGTAAGACCATTGCAATTGGTGTCCCTGGACTGAGGTGGTAGTCGGGCCATCACCCGGCTCACCTAAAAAGCGCTCAATCGGCATAAAATCAAAGTTACCGTTTGGCGCGATAATGCCACGGTCAAATGGGATCTCTTGCTCCGCATATTCTAGTTCATAAGTCCACGTTGAGCGCTCTGACTGATCAAACTGCATTGACGCCATCAGCCCCGACTTTTCTATTTCAATGGTATCGCGAAAGCTATCTTCGGTATGATGAAACGCAATAAATCGACCCGCGGTATTTTCACTAAACGTGGTGTTAATATCCGCCTCAACACGCTGATGCGCACGGCTACCTAAAGTCAATTCAAATTCACTAGAGGATTGAAAAGTCGGCTTTTTGGTGATGATATTAATAGAACCACCCGGCTCACCACGACCAAACAATGCCGCTTTTGGGCCTTTCAATACTTCGACCCGCTCCACCCCTGAGACATCACGCGGACCAGAAAACCCTCGACCAGCATTAAAGCCATTCACTAAGTAGCCACTTGGCACATCTTCGTCACCAAAAAAGCCACGAATAGCAAAACTATCCCACAATCCCCCTAAGCTATTTTGCCGACTGACTGACGCCGACATATCTAACACCTGCGCCAAACCAGTGATGCCGGTATTTTCAATTAAGGTTGCGTCAAAAGTCGCCATCGCTTCTGGCGATTGTAAAAAAGTAAATTTACCGCGATAAGCTTGTCTTTGATCTGTGACTTCAATTCTTTCGATATTGGATTGGTCATCCGCTGAGGCAGGAAAAGCAGCCATCAAAGAGAGCGCAAGCACGCTTAAACGCGCAGTAGGAGGGAGAGACTTCATTAACACTTCCTTAATTATGATATACTATAACACAAACTCTAGCATGACTCGTTTCCATTGTTAAGACAAAAATGATGAGCTGGGTGTTATGGTTAAAAGAAAAGTGTTCGAATTAGAAAAAGATAATAGTTTCAATCCACGCGCCTGCGGGAGGCGCGACTGCCTTGCTTGATTACAATACGGGCACCATTACTGTTTCAATCCACGCGCCTGCGGGAGGCGCGACTCACCGTTAAGATATTTGTTTAGAGTTGGTCTTGTTTCAATCCACGCGCCTGCGGGAGGCGCGACTATTGTAAAACAGTAAGGCACCTCAGTTTTTCTGGTTTCAATCCACGCGCCTGCGGGAGGCGCGACGCGACGGCGGTACTGCTTGTTTTTGGCATCATAGTTTCAATCCACGCGCCTGCGGGAGGCGCGACCACCGATGAAAACGTGACCTTACTTTCAGATATGGTTTCAATCCACGCGCCTGCGGGAGGCGCGACGGCAAGAGTCAGGATAATAATTTTTATTATGATGTTTCAATCCACGCGCCTGCGGGAGGCGCGACAACAATTGTTAAGGCTTTAGAGCTGTCAGGATTAGTTTCAATCCACGCGCCTGCGGGAGGCGCGACTATTATCTCGGAGTAGCTTACTATGAAAATAGTTAGTTTCAATCCACGCGCCTGCGGGAGGCGCGACGATGGCAGCATGACCGAAAAAATCTCACAGACTAGGTTTCAATCCACGCGCCTGCGGGAGGCGCGACCTGGTGAAAAGCTAACAGGCTTACGTGTGTTAAATGTTTCAATCCACGCGCCTGCGGGAGGCGCGACAAATTAACACTCGCTACTTAGACGACATTACAGAGTTTCAATCCACGCGCCTGCGGGAGGCGCGACTGTTGATACTAGAGGTCAAAGCGGCCTGCCAAAAGTTTCAATCCACGCGCCTGCGGGAGGCGCGACTAGTCGGGGAGCTGGATGCGCTAAACGCCATCAAGGTTTCAATCCACGCGCCTGCGGGAGGCGCGACTGGGTCGCTAGTGATCGCAATGATGTTAAGCATTGTTTCAATCCACGCGCCTGCGGGAGGCGCGACACACCAATAGCGCAAGACCCTTTGAGTTTTTCCAGTTTCAATCCACGCGCCTGCGGGAGGCGCGACCACAGGCGGTATAGATCCTGAAATCGTGAACAAGCGTTTCAATCCACGCGCCTGCGGGAGGCGCGACTGTGCTCTATCCTAAGTTCGATTTCCGAACAGCACGTTTCAATCCACGCGCCTGCGGGAGGCGCGACCATTATCAACCAACCTAGTCGGTAAGTTGTATGGTGTTTCAATCCACGCGCCTGCGGGAGGCGCGACATTCTTTGTGAAAGCGGTAGTCCCATTTGACACTGTTTCAATCCACGCGCCTGCGGGAGGCGCGACCACCCGTGGCGGCAGTTGGTAATCCGCCAGAAATGTTTCAATCCACGCGCCTGCGGGAGGCGCGACGATGGCAGCATGACCGAAAAAATCTCACAGACTAGGTTTCAATCCACGCGCCTGCGGGAGGCGCGACTTTAGTAAGCGCGCCAAGTCACAACGGTGTGCGAGTTTCAATCCACGCGCCTGCGGGAGGCGCGACTGGTACGACTCAATGTTAGCTTTATTTGATGCTAGTTTCAATCCACGCGCCTGCGGGAGGCGCGACATGATTATGACGCGGTGAGCACAACGTTAAACAATGTTTCAATCCACGCGCCTGCGGGAGGCGCGACGCTCTCTTTGTAACTTGCTACGTCATAATCGGATTGTTTCAATCCACGCGCCTGCGGGAGGCGCGACTGCCTTTTGGCAAAGGCAGGTATAACCTAACATATCATAGGGTTTTCCGCTAACCTTAGGTAAAGCGGCAACATTTCGCTATGGTATACCGAGTTAAAAGTATATTTTCTTTATTTTTAAAGAACTTAAAAGATCGCTAGATCACCGGGGTTTTACTGAGTACTGCCCGCTAGCGATTACAAGATTAATGTGTCGCGAAATATATCTATCGCCACTTTGGCACCGTGATGCTCAACTTTGTTTTGCCAATTTTTACCGAGTTTGTAAAATCGCAAACTATCCACTTCAGGATCGTAAATAGACAATAGTTTTTCTTTAAAGCGCAACCATTGGGTGGCGTCTATTTCACATTCAAACACCGAATATTGCACCCGCACCCCATAATCTAGGCATACTTTGGCAAGTTGCCGTAACCGTTTTTGCCCGTCTTCGTTGCTAAACGAGACATCATAAGTCACTAACACCATCATCTTGGCTATCCTTATTTTTTGATCACAAAAGGCGGATAATGGGCAAGGTCGCCTCGCAAATGGCGCGCCAACAACATGGCTTGCACATGTGGCAACAAACCAAGCTGCACTTTTTCTTGTAAATAGGGATGCATGACTTCTTCTTGCTTTTTAGCTTGATAAGCCTGAAACACCAGTTTACGCGCATCGTCCTTTAAGGTTACGCCACCTAAACAATCTTGCGTAAAATCTTTTGCGCCTAACGTTTGGTTATTAAATAGCTTTAACGCAATGCTATCGACAATATAGGCTCTAAATTCTTCGAGTATATCAAGCGCGAGGCTATTTCTGCCCGGCCGCTCTTTGTGTAAAAAGCCCACTTGCGGGTCTAACCCAACCCCTTGCAAAGCACCACTGATCTCTTGTGCAAGTACGGAATAGAGCAAGGAGATCACCGCATTGACAGGGTCTTTCGGCGGCCTGCGGGTACGTTTATCGAACAATTGTCTATTGTCATTGCCTTTAAACATATCGGCAAAGGCAGCAAAGTAGTGCGCAGCTGCTTCGCCCTCCAAACCTAGAATACTGTCATAGGCAGTAACAGCACTAAGTTGTTCAATAATTTGCTTTAAGCGCACAATGGCTTGTTCAATTTGTGGCGTTGCAGTGTGATTACGACGAAAGCGTAACAACAGCATCCGTGACGAGCGAATTTTAGCGGCGACAATATGTTTGGCAAGGGTGGTGGCAGCAAGTTCAGTGACAGAAAACTGTTGCCTGCGCAGCAACACATTACCCGTTTGCTTACCGACGACATTGGCTAAAAAGCGCCCATGCATATCAAAGAAAGCTAAGTGGGTGCCATTTTCACCACAAAAGCCGAGCAATTGCGGCGACACCATAATATTGCCAAAACAAAAAATGCTGCCGATGGAATGAATAGGCAATTGCATCAGTTTGAGCTTTTCACCCTCCACTTTTTGCTCTATCAGCAAAGTTTCGCGTTGTTTATGTAAATACGCGCCGTCTTTAGTGATATAGAGTGCGTTTTGTATTCTCTTCATTCACTCTCCATGTTGAATAGCGCTTGGATATAGCGGTTTGAGCCATCATTGTGGGTTAATTCCGGCTGACAAATATCAAGCAGCGAACACGCTTTACAATGTTTGCCTATGCTCGGTGGTGGGGTTTTCCCTGCAGCAAATAACTGCTGCACTTGCGTAATTAACGCCCGCGTTTGGTCGCGCAGGCTCGGCTCAAACACCACCTCCATACGCTTGCGCGTTTGCCAGTACCAAAGTGCCCCTTGCTCAATGTGAACGGCCAACATTTCCTCAATACACAAAGCTTGGGCGCAGAGCTGTACTTTGTCTAAATTATTGATTTTTGGTTTGCCACGCTTGTATTCCACCGGCACAAACTGTTGCGTAGCTTGATGATACTCCAATAAATCCAGCTTACCCGTTACACCAAGCAAAGGGGCACTCACCACCACGCCACGTTCAAACCGCACACCCTTGCGCGTTTCAGGCTCGCCGCTATCTACTCGCTCATGTAACTGCCGCCCGTGTGCCGTTAGGAAGTTTTCTTGCCACACTTGCTCAAGGTGAATGAGCGCACATTGGCGCGGACAAAAAACAAAATGTTGCAAAGCAGAGATATTGATTAGCTTTTGTTCGTCCATGATTTAAACATCCAAAATCAGAGTAAAGTCCATTAATCATAGACCTTACTCTTTAACTCATCGGCTAAAAATATTGTTTGGCTTCAACGCCCAAAGATTCCAACCCATCTGCATTAAAACTAATTTTGTAGTCAGAAAATGCTGCAGCTGGAGTACCTTCTTCCCCATTTACCCTTTCGACTGTAACACGCTCAAACAATTTATGTGCAGGGGCATTTCCTAAAGCATTTTCATGCTTAAACACAATTAAACTACGCCCTACCATTTCACCTCTGGCCGCAGAGTGGTCATGCTCGAACATCATTTCCAAAGCCTTCCAAACTTTCTCTAAATCTCCTTCAGAGAAGCCTGTTTTCTCAGCCAATTTAGCCGAAACAAAGCCATGCACGCGATAAAGTCCATATGGAACAATATGCTTTCGCCCCATAGTTCGTTCTTTTTCTAAATCCTTTTCGTTGGTGACTGCCATACGTGTAATTGAGATTTCTAGTGGAATAATCGGGTCGATGGACTTCGCAAATGCCAATTGTAATGGCCCGCGAACTTGCCCTGAGTTCACTTCAGTGGTCATTACAGCGCCAAAAGCACGAACATCAAAGAAGTTAGCACACATCCAATCCGTTACTTCTTTTGCCTTAGCTTGATCTTTTGGCAATTTTTTTGGCTCAGACTTAATTTCAAGCGCATCATACGCTTTTTGATTTTGTTGATTTAAAACACTTTTTTCCTGCACGTAAATGTCATAACCTGGTGAATTTTCTTCACTGAGCTGAATATAGTTTCGGATCTTGCGTTTAAGACTCACATCCGTTACCAAACCTTTGCTCGATTCAGGATCAAGTCGCGGCATATTTCCCGCGTCTGGATCTCCATTTGGGTTACCATTTGTCACGTCAAAAAAGTAAACAAATTCATAGCGGTTTTGGATAGTCATTAGTCATTCCCTTCTATCATTGATTCATCGGTTTTTATTTGTTCAGATTGAGAAAAGCGAGCATTTTTTTGATGGTAATAGCCAATCGAAAAGCGGCCTTGATGCTCAATTGAAAAGTGTCGTGGAAATTCTGTTGGTAGCATCGCCATAATGTTGCCAAGCTCTTTTTCCAACGTAACGGCTAGACCAGGTTTTTCCTTGCGCAATTTCGACAGGTGATGTTTGCTTCCAGACAATAGCCTTGGGTAAATTGAGTAAGGTACTGTCGATGCTGACGCGTAATACTTATCTGTAATTGTCGCATTGACTTTGTCACCCAAAGCATTTCGTTGAATATTTTCCAAAACAGAAAATAGCCTTCCTAACAAATATGCTGGGTTAGAATTTGACTCATCTAAACTCATAGAAATCTCCTCTTTTCCTAGTAATCTGAGCTCTCTTTGCAATACCGCTTTTACCATCGCGACTCGCAACCCACTAATATCGCCATCAGCCCTGAATCGTGATAACAATTGCGCCAATATCGCTCTTGGATAGCGTTGTCCCGTTAAAATAGCACGCATCAATTCACCAGCTAAATGGGCTGGCGCATCGTCAATTTTCGGCTTTTGCCCCTCTCTATGAGGTGCCAATTGCAGCAATAAACGCCACACTGACGGCGCAGTTTTCCAAGGCAATGGATTTAACGCCAAATCTTGAAAATGTTCCGCAAATCTCTGCTGAATATGCCCAAGATCAGTTTGCAGCCAAAACCGAATAGAAAGACGGGCAGCATTAGGAGCCAATCCTAAGATGAAAAATTGCGTATTGGGATCAAGATCAGGTGATATTTCTGCTAGTGATCGCCCTTTTACCAGCTTTTCCAATTCAGCACCAAGCGCCGCCACTTCGCTTTCATCGGTCGGCATTGGTGGGTTAAAACCCCTTACAAAAAATGCTTCTGCACTCTTGGCCTTTTGCTCACTCTCTGCCAGCGCCCAAAACACCACACTGGTGTCACCTAAGTTGATGACCTGATCATTCTCTCGGCGTAACAAGTAATTTAATGCTGTCGTGTAAGCAAAGGCCGCCTGTTCAGATACTGGCGCATTGTCACCTTGCCCTTTACCAAAAGATTCAAACGATTCTTTATTAAAAGAGACAATGGAAACGCCTGAGCTCTGCCCACCTGCCACTCCTTTAATGGCAGGATGTAATCTAGAGATAGGTGCTTCTTTACCTGTAATTAAGCACATGGCTTGTTTGACATCATCCGATTGCAGCAAACTGCCCCAAATCATTTTTGCTTCAGCTGATTCATGAATGTATTGACGCATTCCATCCAATTGGAAAACGACATTGGCGTCTAAGACATCTTGAGTGAGGATAGAGCTTGCAAAGCTCTCAGGCTGCCAGTTTTGTAAAAATATAGTTAAGGCTTTTAGTCCCTTGTCCTCAGAATGTTTTAGCAGCGATAAATGAGAATCTCGAAAGGCTTCAAATGTTGGTAAACATAATTCAAATACCGTATTACTGTCTTTATTGTTTGATGACGAAACGCCAAGAGAATAAGCTGTTTTATCCCACAGAAAGAAAGGTTTGGTAACTTTCCCTGGTCTTTTGAAGGATTGAGGTACCTGCATTAATTTTGGCTTTGGCTTTTTTTCGTCCGTCAAATTTGCAACCAGATCAACTAGCTCTCCTTGTTCTGAAAGCACCAAAATGTAGCTTATTTTCTCCTCGCTAAATCCAAACGTAGGAACTTTGCCTTGGTTATCATTATTAAGGCGTTCGTAGTATTGGGTTAAGGCCGATAAAATCATTTCACCACCTTCGACGATTGGAAAGGAGGCACATCTATCATTCCGCCTTTTAATTCTGCTCTGAAAAATCTAGGCTCAGCGCCGTTAGCGAAATCAATATCATGCAGCATCCAGCCAAGATCTTTACTGGCCGTCGCCAATTCTGATTGAGGAAAATCCCCTTCATGCTCAATTAGAGAAAAATACGCTGGGAATTCACGATTACCTAAACAAGGTTGATGGAAAAACTGCCCTTTACGAGCACGACGATTGAATATATCCAAGTGTTTCCCAATTGAATCTTCTGCACCAGCTTTGTCGCTTAGTACAAAATGCGCTTCAATGACATAAGCCACATCACGTAGCAAGGTCGTCGCTCTTTGCTGACGATTATCACCATCATCAATCAAAAAACTTAAATCTTGGGTACTTTTTCGTTTTATTGCTCCACTGACTTTGGCAGCGGATATTTTACAATTCCCAAGTTCATTGCGCCGAATAGACTCAAAACGAACTGGTCTCAGTACGTGAATACGATCAATTACCCAACAGATGGCGGGCTTCCAGTGAATGGCTTCCAAAATTCCCCTTGCGGCTGATGGGGTAATAACATCGTAAGAAACGCGTTCCACCTTCATTTCCGGTCGGGTAAAGCACGCATAGTCGCCCCATACATGCAATTTAATGCCATAAGCCATGATGCTCTCCTTTTGGCTTGATTTACCACACAAAATAATCCGCGCCCCTAAGGGCGACATTAAAAAATAATTACCATACTAAATTTTCAGTCTTGATAAAATTAGGTTCACTCCAACTGAGCCCAGATTCTGAGTCATAAATGTCCATGTTTACTAACTCCCAAAACTGCTCGTCAAAACGATGTGGGGCAATTGTTTGAATAACCCCAGCAAATCGTAAGCTGTCAAAACCACTTTGTGGGATCTGTACAATATACGGCTGTAGCTTTCTTAAAACGCGACTCACTTCATCCGTAGATTCAAGTTCGTTCAATAACTTGCGCGCTTCATCGTTATAAGGGATTAAAACCGGACACATAAAGCTGTCAATCATTCTGAAATCACTAGCAATTCTCTGAAGTGGAAAGTCTAACTTCGAAGCACCAATTCGACAGGCTTTTAAAAGCTGTTTCTGATCAAGCTCATCCCCTTTGCGCCAATAAACATTGGAGAAATAATCTTTGATAGCCATTTGGTCTAATATGTTGTCATGACCTTTTCTCAGTACCGCTCGCATATCCGCAGAGAGCCCTTTCAATTCGGGTGGAATAGGCCAGTCGGGAGATCTGAAAATCCAAACATGGCTATCCGCTTTTAGCCATAACCGTTCACGATTACAGCGTCCTGCCGCTTGTGCAATTGAATCTAAGCCAGCTTCAGCTCGCATCACGCACGGGAAACTGACATCCACGCCAGCCTCGATCAGCGACGTCGAGATTACACGACATGGCTGAGGGTTATCTGGATTTAAACGCTTACGAATTTTATCCAAGGTTGCCGTTCGATGTGCGGCACACATTAAGGTTGTTAAATGAAAAACCCCTTCTGTCTGCATTGCCTTAAGTGTTTGGAAAAGCGACTGAGCATGACGGCGATTATTTACAATAGTAAGAATCTGTTTGTTAGCCTGAATACGAGAGACTAACTCATCATCACTTAATTCTCCCAAATGAGAGACATTCACCAAACTGAGTTCGTCAAAAAGTCTGGTTGGATCAGGGGCAATCTCGCGGACATCTTTAAATCCGTCCGTAAAATCAGGCTCACATAGTGCCGGTTGAGTCGCGGTGCATAGTACAACAGAGCAGCCATAGTTGCGCGCCAACTCATCAATTGCGGCCATTACTGGGCGGAGAAATTTAAGCGGGAGAGTTTGTGCTTCGTCCAGAATAATCACACTGCCCGAGATGTTATGTAGTTTGCGGCAACGGGAGGGACGGTCAGCAAACAAGGACTCAAAAAACTGTACTGCCGTAGTCACAATCACTGGCATATCCCAGTTTTCCATTGCCAGTTTTAGTTTATCGCGAGTTTCCTCTGCTCCTTCTACATCCTTTATTTTACTATCGTCAAAATTACTGTGGTGTTCTAAAACGGCTGACTCACCTAAATCACCAAATGCTTCACGAAACACTTTGGCATTCTGCTCGATAATACTGGTAAACGGGATGACATAGATAACTCTGCGCATGTTATGTGCTAAAGCGTGATCTAATGCAAAGGCCATTGAGCTAAGGGTTTTTCCGCCCCCCGTCGGCACAGTTAAAGTGAATAATCCAGGAGTAAGTTTCGCTTTGATACGAGCAGTATCTAGAATCTCTTTACGAAGTTGATTAACGGTTTGCGTTTGGTCAGTACTTTTGATCTTGTCAGCTAAAGCTTGATCAAACTGTATTTTTAACTCTGCTAATTGAGGATAATCTCCGCGTAATAAGGGCTTACCTTCAAGCTGTTTATAGAATTTATCAGTATCAATGAAATCAGCATCAACTAAACACGAAAATATCATTCGAATTAAAAATGCAAATTGGAAACCTTGCAGATCCGCATTAGGATTTGGTGATATTTCAGGAATAAGAGACTCGATAGATGGCAAGACAAGTTCAGACTGCCAAGCTTCACTATCCAGCGCAGGTATGTCTTTTCCAAATTGCAGGTTCAACCGGTCTTTTAGAGCACGACGTCCAGCTCCCTCACCAGAGCCATTTGCTAATCCTGCATGATGCCCTGCTATAGCGTATGCGATCAGATTACCGAAGGGAGAGGGTAAAAGTTCCGTGGCAATTTTAGCGCCAGCCGTAGCATGATCTACCTGGTTTGGAGCACCTTCAAGTCTCGCCTGAAACTCTCGGCTATATTTACCCAAGTCATGCAAAAGACCTGCAAGATACGATAATTTAGCTGCTTTAAAATATTGGGAATTAAATTCCGCTCCCAAAGCAACTCGACATAGGTGATCTTTTAATGGTTGCCAGTCAGACTTGTCTTCCCTATTTCCTGAATGTCCAAAGTACTTACTCATGATCGATACCTTTTTGATTGTGCAAGTTGCCGCTTACTGAAACCCCTTTGCCTTGCAAACCCTAATTTTTCCGCAAGTTGTGCCGCAAGTTTTGCCACTGCTTCGAGGTGCTGCTTAACCGATTGGTGGGAACCACCCGCAAAATTGGGGTGTGCAATATAGTGCGTACCGTTCATTTTTATTCCTTATGCTGGGTAGTTCTGGGGCCGCTAAACCGTTCCAATTTAGCATCCAAACTTTATGGCAATGGGTGCTAAATCACCGCTGGTTTTTGTTCGGTATTGGTGCCATTCGTGCTTTTTTAGTTTGTAATACTTTGAACTTATGCCGCTTTAATTGCAGATGCAATCCTGCTTATTTAACCAGTAAAATTTTTTACAGGTCTAAATGCAATTACACGGCGTTACAGCGTGCTACTTTTAGCAACGAACTATTTGCAATAACTTAGAGTGCTTGGCAAAGGAAGGGATTAATCTGCTTTTCTTGCAACAGTTTTAAACATCACTATTGCAGGAAAAGCCATATTATAAAATACCTGTTTTCAAAGCGCCTTTCGCCTTATTTTGCAAGGTGGCGCTTACTTTAGGTATGACCGACAGGTTTGCGCTGCCGCTTTAAACTGTGCCAGCAGTTCACCGACACGCACAATCACGCCTTGGTGCTCATATATTGCTGGCACGTTTGTCGAGTTCATCGCGAGTTGTGCGCCTAAGGTTTTCATCAACGCTGCCCATTCAGTGTGGTTGGCTAATTGTCCTTGCAATTGGCGCCATTGGTTTTGCCAAGTGTTGATTTGCGCGGTGATGGCGGCGTGTTGCTGCGGTTTACACTGCTTGGCATAGTCATTAATGTCATACGCCAATTGGATCAGGGTAAGGCTTTCGACTGGTAGGCCATCCGCTAAACGATTCAGTGGCGCGAGTTGATGGTATTCACCACGCAAAAACGCCTGATGGTGCAAAGTGTAATAATGAACTGGTTCTAAAAATTGGCTCAACCACTTCAGCGCGGTAAGGGAATACGGCGCTGGCCAACTCGCTTGCTCGGCCAGCATGGCCAAATGCTGGATTGCTTGTCGCTGATGACGTAAGCCAACCACTTGGGTGGCGTAATCGGAGGCAAAAGCCAAACGGCGATACATATCACGTTCGTCTTGCACGGTGGGCGCTGACCAAAACCGCTCACCAATGGCAAATAAGCGCGGCCAAATGCGCACATCTAAATTCGCGGTGGTGATAATTTCGCTCCAAATGGTGGCTTCACCGCCCAGCACTTCACCGCCGATGACTTTGCCTTCAAGCACTTGCTCGGCTACTTCACTAAGCTGGGTATTTAAGGCCGATAGACTGAGCGGCTCAATGGCGGTTGCGGCAAATTGATACGCGGTATTGCCTATCTCAGCGTGGTTATGTTGTGGCTTTTTGCCGATGGAGAGTTTTGTGGGGCCAAGCCAAGTGTCAACATTCACCACATAAGCACGTTCAGTTTGCTGCACTTGGGTGGTAACAAATTCGCCTTTGCCGTTAATGGCTAGCCACGCCGCAAGCTGACCTTGATACGAGAAGAGTTGGACTTTCCCCGTGACTGCTGCGCCTTTTAAGCGAGTTAACGTAAACTCCGCTGCGGGGAGTAAGGTATCAGCTTGTTTGATTGGCGTCTCAAGCGGTTGCGGGTGGTTTCGATAGTGGTAACTGGTCCACTGCGGTTGGTCGATGTAATAGCCGCTTGATAATAAGCCCGCAAACCCGGCTTGTTGAATTGCCCGCAGTGAATGATGGCCGCGCCATGACTGCACTAAGGTGGATTTATCCAGCATAGGGTGCAGCACTTCGTCCCACCCTATCATGGTTTTATGGTGCTTTCGTAAAATCGTACTCACGCGCTGATTAAAATAGGCGTGTAACGCTTCTGCATCCTGAAGCTGGTTGGCAGCCATAAAGGCTTGAATTTTGGGGTTATTGAGCCAATCATGGGGTTCAACTTCATCGCCACCGATATGCAGATAAGGGTCGGGGAATAAACCGCTTAGCTCAGCCACCACTTGATCTACAAACTCGTATACTGCTGGGTTGCTGGGGTCGAGTAATGGTCTAAATACCCCCCAGTGCCTTTCAATTTCTGTTACTGGCTCACCACTGCCAAGCTCTGGGTAGGCTTTGATAATTGCACTTGCATGGCCCGGTACATCAAACTCTGGCACCACACGAATCCCCAGCTTGGCGGCATAAGCCACCACCTCACGGATTTCCGCTTGGCTGTAATAGAGGCCGTCTGAGGCCAGTTGGTGGAGCTTGGGATAGCTGTTCAGTTCAATTCGCCACCCTTGGTCATCGGTTAAATGCCAGTGAAAGACATTGAATTTTGCGGCTGCTAAGCCATCCAAAGTGCGTTTTACATCCGCCAGTGGGAGAAAATGCCGCACACTGTCAAACAATAAACCGCGCCAGCGATAATGCGGCTTATCCACGAGTTGTTGCTCGGCCACAAAGCCACTGTGTTGCTGCTGAAAATACAACTGACTAAGACTTGCAAGGCCACGCAGCATGCCGTATTGGTTAGCGCTTTTGAGTGTCAATTGCTCGGCGGTGAGCGTTAATGTATAGCTTTCGTCTTGTTCTAAACTTGGAGTAGCTGGCGCTAAGGTGTCGATATCAATTTTGAGAAAGCCTTGCGGCTGCCAAGCGAAGGTCACTTGTTTGGCGAGTGCCGAGTGTTCGAGCAATGGCAACAAGGCTTGCTGATGTGCTTGGGGTAATTGCACGCTTAACGTTGCTGGTAATTGCACGGCTTTTGTCGCAACGTTATTGGTTGAGACATTCACCGCATAGGGTTTGGGCATTAAATAGTCGCTAGCAAATAAAGGCGTTGTGGTGAGTAACGCTAGTATCAATAGCGCAGCCGAAGTCAGGTTTGCAAAGCAAGTTTTAAACATGTGAATACTCCTCTAAAGCAACGCTCGTCTCAACAATGGCGCCGGGCGCCATGATCACTTGGCCAGCCAATTGCTGGGCGATGGTTACCGCTGTTGCTATGGATTGCCCTTGGTTACGGGCGGCCAAATAACCGGCTGCAAAAGCATCCCCTGCTGCTGTGGTGTCTACAGGCTTGCTGATGGCGGCAACCGCAAAGCGTTGTAATTGCGCTGCGGTTAACACTAAGGTGTCTTGTGTGCCTTGCTTGATGACTACTTCGGCTTGCGGGTAGCTACGATAAAACGCCACCATCGCCGCTTCGTCACTGTCACCAAATACCGCACTGTGGTCGTCATTGGTAATAAGCAGCACATCGGCTAATTGATATAAAGTGTGATACCACTTGGCTGCCACTTGCGCTGCACTTTCCAGCGTACTTTCCACATTACTTTCCGCCGCATTGTCGTCTTCATTATTAAGTGCGGCCTGCCACAGCTTGGCGCGATAATTACTGTCAAAAATCACGCGCCCCCCAAGGCGCTTTTGTAGCACAGCCAAGGTCAATAACTGTGCTCGGTCGGCGGGCGATAAAATCGCCAAACTAATGCCCGAAAAATACAAATTATCGACCTCACGATTTGCAATCGCGGCTTGCAGCTTCGCGGCTAGCGGGGTTTGAAAATACGCTCTTGCCGCACTGTTGCTACGGTCATAATGAAACGTTCGTTCACCGCCTTCACTCAGCGTAATGCCGTAGCGTCCCAAAGTGCGTTTGCTATCTATGGCAAGATACGTAACGCCAAGACCTTCAGCTTGCCATTGCTGCAATGCTGCGGCGCTCAAAGCGTCGCTCCCCACCGCCGTGGCGTACTGCACCTCACACTGAGTCCCACATAAACGTTTAAAATACACTGCGCTATTGTAGGTATCGCCGCCAAACCGCAGTTGCTGCGCAGGGTTAAGCTCTTGCATCGCTTCGCCAAAAAATACCCAATTAGTCATGGTTCATTTGCTCCCGCTCAGCCGCTAAAATCGCCTGTGCTGCAACCGCATTATGACGCTGCGGTGGGGTTAAAAGCGTCACTACACCCGCGACAAGCGTGGCAATCAATAGCGCAGGCACAATGGGGTTGCCCCAAAATGCTTGCCAGCTGGGGATTAACAATATCGTGATGGAGGTCAGACTTGAGGTACCAAGCGCCGCCATAGCGCCCTGCCAGTTAAACCTTGGCCAAAAATGCCCAAGCAACACGCACACACATAACCCTGACATTAAAGTAGCCACCATATTAGTGATATAACCAATCACATCATTGGTTAGCAGTGCCAACAGTAGCGCCAAAGCAATAGTGGCAACTAAACCTAAGCGTGAGATCAGCACCACTTCCGAGGCTTTTGGCATGCGCTTAAAGCACAAGCGGTAGATATCACGCACCACCACACTGACTGCAGCAATGGCATCTGAGCTCGCACTTGAAATGGTGGCAGACAGCCCCGCGATGATCACCAACCCAGCTAACGCCAGCGGCAAGGAGTGAAACGCCATAAACGGAAATGAAAAGGCGGGATTATCAAGGCTTGGGTCTAGCTTATAAGCCGCCATGCCAATCACCGCAGGGACAACCGCAAAGGCCAAATACAAGCCACCAGAAAGATAAAACGAGCGTTTAATGCTGTTAACGTGCTCACCAGAGTAAATACGTTGACGAAACGAAGGGGCAACCAACACCCCGACCAATACCGCCATAAATAACGATAAGCCATGCACTGGACCAATTTTATCCAGCGCCAAAAAGCTTTGGTTAGCAACTGGCTGCGCACTGGCAATGGCGCTTAATCCGTCCGCTTGATACAGCGCAACAGCGGCCATTAAGAAAAACCCCACAAACAACACCAGCGCTTGGATAGAGTCAGTCCACACCACCGCAACGTAACCGCCAATCACCACATACACGCTAAAGCCAAGCGCAATCAGTAACTTTGCCGAAAGCGGGTCAATTCCAGTGAGCCACGCCAAATACATGCCGCCACCAAGAATATGGGCACCAAGCCAGCCGATACTGGCGACAAAAATCACCACCGCAATGGTGTTCTTCACTATGGCTTCAGCCCCCACATAAAAGGCCACTTCTTCACTCATGGTCATAAATTGTTGGTCGCGCACGGGGGCAAATAACTTCGCCAGCAGCAAAATGCCACAGGCACCGCCAAGGCCGTAAATCATCCCAGCCCAACCATTTTGATAAGCAAACCCTACCGCCCCCATTGAGGAACCCGTGCCCACCATAGTGGCCACCGTAGTGCCTAAGGTCAGAATAAACGGCAGGCGTCTGCCCCCTAAAAGAAAGTCGTCACCGCTGCGATTATTACGACTGACCCACCAGCCGAACCAAATCATAAACAGCAGATAGCCGACAAATGCCATCAATAATTGCCACTTCATACGACACCCTGTTGTTGTGTCTGGCCAGACGCGCCCTTAGCCCTATAATTGTATGGAATAAGCTAAAGTACTAAAGCGCAAGGCCATCTTGTTGTTCACCAAGCGAGACTGGCTATTGAAAGTCACACCGTGTTGGCTAGGTTCGCTCAGCGCAATCACATAGCAAAGCTCTGCTTGTGGATGCGCTTACTTGCCGCTTGCTCGCTTGGCGTAGTTATTATTTTTTGTTATGGGGTATTGGCTTAATTCGGTGCCTTGTAACAGGTCACATCCACTTCGACTTTACAATCCACCACTAAGTCTGCCACTGCGCAAATGCGCGCTGGTGGATGTGCGCCAAACACTTCCTTAAACACTTTGTTGAATGACTGAAAATAGCGTGCATCGGTCAAAATTACCGTTACATGGACTACATCAGCGAGGCCGTAGCCCGCATCCGTCATAATGTCGAGGCAGTTTTGAATCGCCAAACGGGACTGCTCAATAATACCGCCCTCAACCACTTCTCCATCTTTCATTGGCGTTTGGCCTGATACCATTAACCAACCACCGGCTTCCACCGCGCGGGCAAACGGTAAATGTTGTCCGCCCGTGCCTGTACCACCTTCAATTCCAAAGCGTTTAATCATGTTTAGTTGCTCCTGTTGCTGCTAAAAACTGCCCAGCGCGCGCGCAAAGCACTTGTTGTTGTGTAAAAGTCATGACGCCATTGACCCATACTTGGTGGATCCCTTTGGCAGGTAGACTACTGTTAACAAAGTCAGCGCTGTCATTGATGGTTTTATCATCAAACAACACTAAGTCTGCGTAATTCCCGGTGCGCACTTCCCCGCGACCTTTAAGCGCAAAATTGCGTGCACTTAAGCCCGTCATTTTGTGAATTGCCTGCGGCAAGGAAAGTAAGCCTAACTCGCGGCTATAGCGACCAAGTACCCGTGGAAACGAGCCCCACAAGCGTGGATGCGGATGCGGATCGCACGGTAAACCGTCCGAGCCAATCATGGTTTTTTCAAAGCCTAAAATGGTTTGAACGTCCTGTTCATGAAGGCCATGATACACCGCCCCCGCAGGCTGTAATCGCGTGGCGGCATCTAATAACGAGGTTTGCCAAACCGCCGCGATTTCCTTGAGCGTCATGCCAGCCATATCTGGGTAAGGCTGTGACCAAGTGATAAAAATCGTAAAATCGTCAGTCACTTGTTTAAGATCTAAAGTGCTTGAGCTGGCGGCATAGGGATAGGCATCGCAACTACATTGATGATGTTGTCCGTAAGCGCTAAGCGCCGCCAATAATTCTGGGGCGCGTCCCCAATTTTGTTTGCCGGCACATTTCAAATGCGAGATCACCAGCGGTAATTGATGTTGGCTGGCAAGGCTAAAAGCTTCGTCCATGGCCTCTAAAACGCCATCAAATTCAGTACGTAAATGCGTGGTATAAATGCCGTCATACTGCTTGACCACTTCGCACAGCGCCGACACCTCGCTGGTAGGCGCGGCGTTTGCGTTGCCATACGCAAGCCCCGTGCTTAAACCTATTGCGCCATCGCGCAGCGCATCGGCCAGCTGGGTTTGCATCGCGGCAATTTGTGCAGCAGTAGCAGGTAAGGATAAATCGGCCATGTGGTTATTACGCAGCGTCGTGTGGCCGACCAATAACGCCACATTGACATTAGCGGGCGCACGCTCAAAACGGGCGCGATAGCCTGCCACTGAGCTAAATTGAAACTCTGTGTCTGCGCCCAATAAATTCATTGGATCTGGTGCTTCACCGCTAAGCGTTGCTGGCGCGGCGCTAATGCCGCAATTCCCGGCTATCACTGTGGTCACGCCTTGGGTGATTTTGGCCGCCATATCGGGGGCGCGAAACACTTCAAGGTCGTCATGGGTGTGCACATCAATAAAACCCGGTGCTAAACATAGGCCATGGGCCTCGACCACAGTTCGACTAAACTGCGCCGTTGCCAGCGCACTTAAATCACCAATGGCGACAATTCGCTCAGCCACTATAGCCACATCAGCGACAAACGGGTGACCGCCCGTGCCATCATAAATTTTGGCACCGACAATCAAAGTGTCGAACGTGGCCGAAGTAAGGTTGAGCTCTGCCATTGTTTAGTCTCCTAACGGTGAACGGTCTGGTCCGTGGCGGTATTCATCCAGCTCGTGTTTAATGCGGCGTAATTTCTCGCGGGATTTTTTCTGGGTGCGAATGGCAACTTCAGCCGCCAACACATCCACTGCGGCCAACATCGCGTAACGCGCCGTACTGGGTGTGAAAATATAGTCCGACTCGTTGGTTTTAATCGGTAAGTGATAATCGGCCACTTCTTGCAATGGGCTCGCTGGGCAAATGGCAATCACTTTGGCACCGTAATCTTTGGCAATGGCCGCTGCGGCCAATAAGTCTGGTGAAAACCCCGTCAGCGATAACAACACCAACACATCGTCGGCATCGACACTGGCGGCAGTCATTCGCATCATTACTGGGTCGCTATATGAATTGCTGAGAATATTAAGCCGGAACAGTCGGTTATGGCATTCATCCGCCACCACACTGCTGCCACCGCCAACCCCAAAAATCAGCACATGACGGCTTTTGGCCAAACATTCAGCTGCGGCTTCAACCACGTTTTGTTCAATTAAACCAGCATTGATGGTCAAAATATCGTGGATGGCTTGATAAATGGCGGGAATATCTTCACGCACACTTGGTTGGTCGTTATTAAACCGCTCGCCAACGGCTTGTGCCTGCGCCAATTGCAGTTTCATATCCCGCACATTGTCACAATCCAGTGCTTTGGCTAAACGCGTGATGGAGGCATGGCTGACCGAGGCTCGTTCCGCCAACTCATTAATACTGGCGGCGGCACAGAAGGCAACATCAGCTAAGATCAGCTGCGCCACTTGTTGCTCAGATTGGCGCAGATGCCCCATACGTTCTTTAATTCGTGCGATAATATCCATGTTGCAGCGCTCCATTAAAAGTAAGTGGCATAGATATCAACCACCTCAAATTCGGCGTTGACTACGTTAAGGTAGCGCCACTTATCAAATGTTAAACAAGGGTGCGAGGTGGCAAAGGCGATAATGTCGCCCACTTGTACGTTGGCAGCAGGGGCAAACCGCATCATGGCATGTTGGTCCATCATCCGCTCCACTTGCCAATCAGGTTGCGCGGCGACAATTTCACCACTTTGGGTAACCTGTCGTACTGGTTTTGGCATCCCAGCATCAAAGGCGACATCCCGTTTACCCATGCCAATAATGGCTCTCCCCGGCTCTGGCACAGATTGCACATAGGCCCAAATCTCCAGCGCGGAAACCAGCTCGCCTTGTAGTGAGCAGGCCATTTGGCTGCGCGCCAAAACCGCGTTTTGTGCTTGTTGATAAATGCCCATATCATGGCTGATATAACAACCGGGGCGAATTAACGGCACAATCGCGCCAGGCAGTGGCACCCGATTAAACGCTTCGCACACTAAATCATAGTAAGCCGAGCCACCTGCGGTCAGTAGCACAGTGTCACTGCCAAAAGCGCCTGCGCTATGTAAACGCAAACAATATTGCACCGCGTTATCCAACAAGGTTTTAATTGCTTCAAGGTCGTTTAAAACCCCTTCGTACAATTCTATCCCTGCGAGCTGTAACGCTGGTGCCGCTTGCACCGCGGCGATAAGCGTATCGCACTCAGCGGCGTCAATTAAGCCACAGCGCCCTTGTGGCACACCAAGTTCAACCAACACCTTAAGCTTAAGCTGCTGGTTTGCAAAAAAATCATTCAACGCGCTCACATTGGCGGCGCTATCCACCAAACAGTAAAACTCAACCTCATGGCTTTTAAGTAAGTTGGCAATTGCTCGCATATTGGCTTTGCCGACTAATTGATTGGCCATCAAGATACGTTTAGCACCCGCCGTGATTGCCGCGCGCGCTTGATGTGGGGTCGCAACGGTAATCGCATACGCACCTGCCGCTAATTGCTGTTTAAACAACGCGGGGATCATGGTGGTTTTACCATGCGGCGCCAGTTTTACTTGGTGGTGGGCAGCAAAATCGGCCATCCATTGAATATTTTGCGCGATGTTATCGGCATAGATAACGGCCGCCGGTAAGCTCACATCGTGGTGCGCCAAGTTCCAACCTTGGGCGTAGAACTGCTCGTAATGGCCAAGGCCTTTGTTATTGCGGCAGATTGTTGATAAATCTTGCACACTTATTTTTTTCATAGTTAAAAAACCTTACCAGTCAACAGATTAAACCTAAGTTGGAAAATATTTTGTGACTTAACTGCAATTGTCAATTGCATTTCTATTAAATCTAATGTTAATTAATAACACAGTAACAGTCAACAGATGTTACTTTAAAACAAAACAAAAACCACAACACACATCAACAAGTAGCATAGGAGTATTAACATGGGTCAGCATGTTCGCCATCATCAGCCACTGCGCCGTAATTTGGTCGCGGCCAGCATTGCCACCATTTTAGGCTGCGTTAGCCAGCTCAGTGTTGCCGCCAGCGGCGACGAAACACAACTCGAAGTCATTGAAGTTCGTGGTATTAACGCCAGTAAAAAACAAGATCTCAATAACAAGCGCTTTCATGATGGCGTTATGGACTCTATCACCGCAGAAGATATCGGCAAACTGCCTGACGTAACCATTGCTGATACTTTACAACGCATCCCCGGTGTACAAATTCGTCGCTCGGCAGGTGAAGGTTCCACCATTAACGTGCGTGGTATGCCGCAAGTCACGACTTTGCTCAATGGTGAGCAATTTCTAAGTGCCGGCGCCATTACCCAAGTACAACCCGACTTTACCGATATTCCCGCCGCGCTCATTTCTGGCATCAATGTGCTTAAATCCCCTGCAGCCAGCACCTTAGCGGGCGGTATTTCTGGCACATTGGATTTAAAAACCCGTAAACCGTTTGATTTAACTGAGGGTTATACATTCTCCCTTAATGCAGAGGGCACTCGTGGTAGTTTGTCACAAGAAAACGACCCAAAAATTGCCGCCTTTGCGGGTTACCAAAAGGATGATTTTGGCATCATAGTCACTGCCGCTTACGACAGTAACACGCTGGCCAACTACCGCAATGGTACCATTCTCAATTCAACGGAAGTGATCAGCGAAAACAGCCGTGATTTTCGTGATATCAACCAAGATGGCGACTTGAACGACAGTTTCTACAGCCAACGTTTTTACGGCATTATGGACCGTGAAACCGAACGTGACCGCCTTGGCCTGAGCACCACAGTACAATACCGCTTTAGCGATGCGCTGCTTTTTACCGGCGACCTGTTTTACACCGATATGGATGACGCAGACCGCAAACAAGGGGTGATGGTAGACAATGCCCGCGGGCCAAATTGGGCCTACTCAGATCAGTTTATTCCGCGGCTTGCCAATGACAGCGGTGGACAAATTTACACCGCCAACAACATGAACTTAAAAGTCCGTCGGGTAAGTGCGTACTCAGAGAGCTTAACCAACGACCGACAGTCCACCAACTTAAGCCTAATGTTAGAGTTTGCTGGCGATGGTGCTTGGTCTGGTACTGCGCGCTACTTACATGGTAGTGCGGAGCGTGGCCATACTGAAAACGTTGCCCACGGCTATTTAACCTCTGGCGCCCAGCATGGCTTGCTAAAAAATAACGGCGACGGCCCCACCCCAGTGAACCCCAACGGTTATGGCCCTGATCCCGTCGATGTCAGCTTTAGCCGAGGCGGCGATTATATCCAGTTAGGTTTTGCGCCGGGGTTTGGTAGCGATATCAACAAGTACAATCTGGTTTCAACTTACTCAGAAAATAACTTTGAAGAGGAAGCCACATTAGATGTGCTGCGCTTTGACGGCAAATATGATTTTGCCCTACAACACCTGCAAAATGCCGAATTTGGGGTGCGCGTTGGCAAACGCGATGTTGAGCGTGAAACCTATATTCTGGTGGCACCTTTTACCAGTGGTAACTTTAGCGCCGATGTAATGTGGAAAGATTCTGGCGCGTCACTCGGTGATACCAATGGCGATGGTAAAAATAGCGTCGCGGATGGCGATTTAACCATAGGCCAGCCGCATTATTTTGCCGACTTACCTGAGGGTTGGGTGCAGCAAGTCAATGGCCTTGGCCCAGGAGGTGACGACTTACAGTTTTATCTTATCAATCCAAAAGTGATGGACGACCCGTTTGCCTTCCAAAATGCGCTCTACCCCGGCAATAAAAAGCTCGCCAACCCCGAGCGCACCTATCAAGTTAAAGAGCAAACCCAAACCGCCTATATGCAATTTAACTTTGCAGGCACCATAGCAGGCCTTGATTACAACGCCAACTTAGGCGCGCAATACGTGCGCACTGAATTAGATATGCTGCAAAATCAACTGGGTTCAAGCCGCCCTTGCTCACTGTGTACCGCCAGTGAAAAAACCGGTGAAAAATGGCTCGACCGCAGTTACTCAGACTTTTTACCCACCGCCAATTTCAATTTAAACCTTACGGATGAACTTATTTTGCGCGCCAGCGCCGGTAAAACCATGACCAATTTAGATATTGGTAAGCTCGCTGGTGGTATCAGTGTTGGCCGTACTCGCGCAGGCGATGTACTAGCAGCAGAATTGGGCGTAAGCCCAGACTTGCTAGTTGCGGTGCAAGGCACGCAAAACGGTAACCCAGATCTCGAACCGTGGCGCGCCAATAACTATAACCTCGCGTTGGAATGGTATTTCAGTCAGAGCGGTCTACTCAGTATCACCGCGTTTAAAATGGACATTGAATCTTTTATTGAGCGCGGCACCGTGATGTTAGGACTACCAGATATTGATGGCGTGGTGCGTCGTGAAGTGCCTGTTGCTACTGAGGTGAATGGTGAAGGCGGTAAAATTGACGGCTTTGAGCTCACTTACCAACAAGCGTTTGATTTCTTGCCCGCACCGTTTGACGGCTTAGGTATGGCACTAAACTTTACTTATGCACCCAGCGACAGCGCCAACGTCGATGTGTATGGCGACACCTTACCGATTCAAGATAACTCGGAAAAGTCCGCCAATGCCGTGCTCTGGTATGAAAAAGACGCCCTACAACTGCGTTTAGCGGCCAATTACCGCAGCGACCGTTTGGATAGCCTAAGTAGTGCGCTTGGCAAAGGTGTGGTGCCATTTTGGACTGCCAGCACTTTGTATTACGACCTCTATGCCGGTTATGAGTTTGCTAAAGACAGCAGCGTTTACTTGTCGGTCAGCAACTTAACGGAAGAAAAAGAAGATATTTACGCTCAGTGGTCAGATAACGTGATCACCCAAAATATCTTTGAGCGCCGCGTCACCCTTGGGGTACGTACGCGCTTCTAACCCGTTTGGCACACTTCTGCCCTAGTGCCTCAGTCTAACTGAGGAGACAACGCACCTGCGTGTTTTGCCAACCCCACCGCACTCATCCCCTGTGCGGTGGTTTTTTACTAAAAACGCCAAAACCTATTAACCCTCAAATTAAATGCCCATAAAAATAGCATCTATTACACCACTAGAAGCACGTTGAGTGACCATTCTAGACAGTATTTCTACATGGATAAAAGCACTCTCGAAAATCTCATTAGCCTCGAAAAAAGCCAACATTGGAGTTGTAATTAGCGATGAGTGAACGCGAGAAAAGCTTTCCATCGTTAATTGTTATAAATTGATAATTTGCTTTTTGCTGAGCCTAGTAGCTTTAGCAATGATATCAATGTCTACCTGAAGTTCTCTTAAGTTTTTTGCAATATCTTTTACGCTCAATTGCTTAGTATATTTCGAATAATAGCCAGAACCGTATTTCACGAGTATCTGATCAACCTCAAACTCAGATTTATTGGAAATTCTAGCTATGTCTTGAACGGCTACTATTGCTTGAATATCACTTATCTTTTCAAGTCCGAACTCATTTTCAAGAACTTCTTTTACTCGCTGATCAGGTTTTACGGTTTCAACACCAAATACCATTCTTAAGTGCTGAGTAGTGGCGATAGCGACATTCTTAATCTTACCTATTGGATCTGATTTTAAGTTATAAAGATCAACATTAATCGCCCATTTATGGATAGTGTCGTAGTCACTTTCTGACTTGCTTTTCCTCATTGCGTTTATCGCCTTGATAATTTCACAAAGGGTCTCGTATTTTTTATTGTCCCTGTGCCCCCACAATTCGAAAAAATCTTCTTTTGATGTTCTTTTTAAAAGATTTTCCAACTGTTTTACGCTTTTAAGGTTTGGATGCAATTTTTCAATTCGTTTAAGATTCGGCAAAACGACCTTGTTATAGTCTCTATTAGCAGAGAGTATGACTTCAATAATTCCGATAGCTGGTTTTTCAGTTCCTTTTCGTCCAATTGATGAAAGTGACTTTTTTGCTGCTTTTGCTATTGTGATAGCGCCATACTTTTCATATGAATGCGATGTTACTGTAAGGGGCTTACTGCCGACTTCTTTCAGTTTTTTTAAAATATCAGCTTTAGTATTTATCTCTAATATCGTCTTTTTTACTCTTTTCACAATCGGTATAACCTATAAAACCAGAATAAATGATAAAAAATGCTCGACTAACATGTTGAGCAATTAGTATACGCCAATCGTTAAAAATCCATTCATTGACACGCTTTTAAAGTGTAAATGTGCTCTAAAAACAATTTAAATTATTGACGAAAAAACCCCCATTTACAACATACTATAGTTTCTGCGATTAAATGTATTCTTCTCGCTCCCGCGCTCCGCGTGGGTGCGGAAATGGGTGGTGACTACAATGGCTAATTGGCTTTGGAAACTGTTATTTATAATCACCTCTGCCGCTTTGTAGGCGTCGCTTTACGGCTCCTTTATCACCGATATTTTCCTGCTGATTGCGGCTTATAACTGTGTTTTTAAGCAGCGCTTGCTTGACCATAAACTGATTTGGGATGGGATGCGCTGCGCGGTTAAAAAAGGTTGCTTAAAGCCCCTGAATTGGCTGTAATGAAATCATAAAAAAACACGACTGAGCAATGCTAGGAAACGCAAAGTAAGGTAACGGATTGAGCAAACCAACCACTTACCCCTTAGGCTTAAAAAGCAAATTCCCATAGCATAAACTACACCAAGCTACGTGCAGGTAGCGGCTCAGTTCAACACATGATTATGTGACACAAACAACGTGTCCCATAAATACTAAGATGTTATACGTATAGAGCACATTTTAGATAGAGGTGTTAATGGACGATAAATATGACCTATCTGGTTTGCAAAGTATTTACAATGAAGCAATTGAGAGAGACGAACCTACCATCGTATTTGAGCTAAATAATGGACAAGGAAAATTCCTCTTTATGATGTTTTTCGATTCAGAAGATGAGTCCACCAAAGATCAATTATTCGTTTTTATGCGAAATACCCAGAGAATGGTGAAACTAAAGCTTTATGGAAACCACCATAGAGGACAATTCTATTTATACCTTAAAGATTACGTGAAAGACTGGTTTAAAAAAGAGCTATTAATCGATAGTGCAAACTCTACCCAGCGTTTTGATTTTGATGTTTTTTTTGCTTCTTTAAATAACTCTATTCCTCAGACCTTACCCTTACAGGCAAAAATTAAAAAATTACGGGATTTGTGGCCTGAAGTATCAAAAGACCTACCAAAAGAAATTGTAGACGAAGACGAAAAAACTATCTTACTTGGCGATAAGGCACTTCCAACAGGTAGTAAGCCGAGAGAAAAAACTCTCCGTAAACTTTATTTATATGCTGATGGAAATGCTGATGATATCACCACATTAATTAGTAATTTAAAAAGGTTAAATAGGACTGTGGCTTGGACAAATGATATAAAAAAAATAGACAAGGCTATGAAAGTCAAAGACCTGATCTAACAATAAGTATCAAGGGGCTCAAGGGCGGACACAAAAGTTTGGCTTGTCGTTCGTACCTCACTAATTTTAAGCCAAACTTTTCTGCCGCTTAGCACGGCGTATATTTTTTAGATTAGGTACAGCATGGAAGCCAGTTTAAATTTCAAAACTGAGATGTATATGAGACCAACAGAGGGGGTTAGCTTATCATCTACTGATATTGAATTACCGAAAAAAGTTAGATGTTTGATGATGAATGCAGCGTCGGATGAAACAGATATCGTAATATGTAACGATAGAGTATGGGTAATATCAAACTCACTTGCTAAGCATGCATCACTGGCTGATTATGAGGAATTTCAGCTTTGTTATCAAAGCCCAGCCAAAGGCGCAGGAAATGTAGCCATTAAAGCAAAACCTAAATCAACCCATTTAAGTTATTTTTCTATACTCAATTTTGGAGTCTACTCAGAGAACAACATTACGGCAGCTGTGTGTGCTTGTCATCTATTAGAAAATCTTTTAGGCTATCAAATCAAAATTGCTTATCATGGTTCAGATTGTTGAAAATATAGCAAGCCAATTAATTTGATGAATTTTTCCTCCTTAACGAAGATTGTTAACACTGAACAAGATTTAGAATTGCTACCTATCTGTTCTAACTGAAAAGTTGTCAGTGCAAATCTATCGGTCGACCATGGTTGGCTTACGGAAGAAGGGCTTTTTTCTCGCTCCCACGCTCAGCGTGGGAGCGGAAATAGGTGGTAACACCAATGGCTAATTGGCTTTGGAAACTGTTATTTATAATCATCTGTGCCGCTTTGCTGGCGTCGCTTTACGATTCCTTTATCGCCGCAGACAGTCTCGCTGCACCCCATCTATTATTGGTTAGTCTTGCAGTTTTTATTATCGATATTTTCCTGCTGGTTGCCGCTTATAACTGTGCTTTTAAGCAGCGGTTGCTTGACCATAAACTGATTTGGCGCGTGTCGTTACCTGCTTACTTTATCGCTAACTTATCGGTATTGTATTTTGACTTTACAGAATATGCTGACGGTTATACGGGTTATGAAATGGCAACTAAGTGCGTTGTCACTGTGCTTATTTTAACCGTACTTTTTTTAACCGCAATTAGCCTACCAATAACCAAACTTGCGATATCTAAACCGCAGTAACGGCTTAGGCCATAGAAACTTACTCAGCCCCACTTAACTTAGCCATTTAAACTCACAAAAACGAATAGATAAGCAACCCATTTGGGTTGCTTATCATCACAGGATATCTTTGCGAGTTGGCATGGCTGGGCAGGCGCCTTTACTTTGGCAGGTAAAAGCGCCGCATAGTACGGCAAATTTTAGTGCTTCTTTTACTGCGTGTTTATCTTGCAATAACGCCGTTGGCGCCAGTTGAGTCTGGTGCGAAATATCGCTTAGCTTTGCGAAAAAACCACTGACTAAGCTGTCGCCTGCCCCTGTGGTATCGACGGCGTTTATCTGTGGCACGGGAATTTCGCGGTAAAAATCGCGCATGTGGAGCTGTACCGCCGAGCCGCCATTACTGACTATCACCACGCTCAGCGCAAAAGATGCAAACAACCATTGCAGGTAATCTTCGTTGGAGATGGCCTTGCTTGCCGCCATATATTCTAGCTCTTCCAAGCTAAACTTTAGTACATCGGCAAAGTGAAAGACTTGTTCAATTCTGTCAGTCAGCTCTTCCACATCATTCCACAACCCTAAGCGCAGATTAATATCAAAGCTTATTAACTGCTGGTTTTGCCGAGCGCACACTAACATGGCAAGGGTGGTGTAGGCGCTGTCCGTTTCCGTTAAGGTATTTGAACAAATATGGAATATCCCATTGTTTGGCCATTGGATGGCCTTCAGCTCCGAGGGCGGAAAGCGTAAGTCTGCGGTTCTATGGCGATAAAAGCTAAATCGCCGCTCTCCTTGGGCGTCTAACTGCACAAACGCCAGCGCCGTTAAACTGTTCGGCACTGCGATTAAGTGTTGGCAATCCACTTGATACTCAGCGACCGTTTTTCGCAGCATTTGACCAAAAACATCGTCACTTAGGCCGCCAATAAAGCGGCTTTCGCCACCTAATTTGCGAAACCCAACGGCCACATTAGCTGGCGCACCGCCGGCAATGGGGTCAAAGCCCCCACTGCCGTTAGGTAACATGTCGATGAGCAATTCCCCAAAACACGTTAAAACCGTCATAACTACCTCTTAAAACACATATTTTAAGGTGACAGAAGTGGTGCGACCATTGATGGTACGCGCTCGAATAATGCCGTTATCAGGAATGCTGCCTTCCTCTGCTTCGGTGATCCCAACCGTATCAAACAGGTTGTTGACATTCAGTGAGAGGTTTAACGCACTCGACAAGTCATAACTGATAAAGCCATTCACTTGGGTATAGCCATCAAACTTGAGGTCGTTGTTGTCTTGGGCATAAGCATCTGTGGTGCCAATCAGCGTGACCCCTGCGGCGCCTTGCTCAAAGTTGTAGCGTGCCATTAGCGAGTAGATAAAGTCTGCTTGGCGTCTTGGTGTATTGCCGACCACCTCTGGTGTGAGTGCATCTTTGGCAATTTCCGCATCTGTCCAAGTAACATTACCGCGCACATCAAAGGAGCCGACAAAATACTGGGCTTCTAGTTCAATCCCTTGTGCTTCGTATTTGCGGTCAAAGAACTTTTGTGTAGTTGCTTCAAAGTTCTGCTCTTCGGTTTGCGCAAAAAATGCCGTTGCAAACAAGCGTAAATTATCAAACCTTTGTTTGAGACCAAGTTCCAGTTGGGTGACTTCGTCTATCGCATCTTCTTTTGCCACACTGCCATCAGCGCGTACTTTACCAAACAGCAGTCTATCTGCATTGGCTCTGGCGCCTTTACTGTAGCGCGCAAATACGGCTTGATCAGGGCTGAGTTGATAATTACCACCAACCGAGTAGCTGGTATACGACCAGTCATAATTCACCGCGCTGGCATTGGCATTATCGATACCTGCAACCGCTTCTTCTGGTTTTGAGATCATGCCATCACGGTTAATGTCTACGCTGCTTAGAGCTGCACCTGCGTAGTTACCTTTTGCCTCACCGCTATCATGGCGCACGCTGGCATCTAACGAGAGGTTGTCAAACTTAGTGGAGATTGCAAAATAAGGTGCTTTAGTATCGTAATCGGTATTGTAGTTGCGCTGGCAGCAATTGCCCCAATAAGGCACGCCATAGGCATATAGGCCATTTTCAGAATACGCTGTGCCATCGGCGCTGCTCACATTCACCAGTGCGGCGTTATTGCCTTTTACTTCAAGTAAGTAGGAGTTCCATAGCCAAGACATATCAATGCTTTGGTTAGACACAAAATAGCCGAAGGTAAAGCTGGTGTCGCCAATGGTTTTGCTGAGTTTGAAGTCATTCATCAATGCGCCAAAATCATTCATCGCAACATCAAACGTATGCACCCGCATTAGCAAGTCGTGGTCAAAAGCTTGCCCCGCCTGTGGGCCATTGGCATAACTTAAGGTTGCACCCGCTCCGGCAATACTCTCGGCGATTCCTTGGCTATTGCCAACTTCTGCAGGGAATGGCGACATAAATGTGCCGCTCACGCTGGATTTACGTAAGCGGTTTTCCACCGTCCAATCATTTCCCAACTCTAAATTTGCTTCAAAGCCAACACTATTCACTACTGGGTGCATGCCATCGCGCATGTCGCCTTGGCGAATTTGGTTATCTCGACCAAGCCCAGTGGTTGATAAGAAATACGCAGAATGTGGGGTGTCTGCTAAGGCATCAAACCCAGCGATGGAGTCGCCGTTGGCGCGCATGGGCATTGGCAGATAACCGGCACTTTTGTCGTCTAAGTGTTTGTAATACAAACGCACGTAGCCGTTCTTAAGCTCTTTGGTTAAGTTGGCTTTTATTTGACCGCCACGATTGGAGGTATAGCCAGTATCACGCGGGCCTTCGCCTTGGCGAACAAATCCACCGACATGAAAACGCACAGAATCCGATAAGTAACCGCCGTATTCAAAGTCGGTGCGGGTTTCATCGTAGTCAAGGCCAGTGGTTAATGCCACACTGCCTGATTCGGACTCACCAGTTTTAGAAATAAAGTTGATAATGCCACCGGGCGCGTCGCTGGCGGCTGTTGATGCCGAGCCACCACGGATAGACTCAATGGTTTCAACGGTGTTATCTAAACGCATAAAGATATCGGCGTTACCAAACGCAATGTCGCCAAATTGCAGTACTGGTAAACCGTCTTCTTGCAGTTGCAAAAATTTTGCGCCGCCCGATGCCACCGGCAAACCACGAACCGCGATATTCGCATTGCCTTCACCGCCTGTCGATTCTGAGCGCACCCCCGGAATAATACGAAATGCTTCGGCGGTGCTACGCGGGGTGGCGACTGACACTTGCTCCAACGAGACACTGCTCACTGAGACACTCGACGCCATTACCGTGGTTTTCTTTGGCACGCCCGTGACAATGATTTTCTCGAACTGATCTTGGGCTGCATTTTTTTGGGTGGTTTGCTCTTCTTGTGCATTGACGTTAAGGCTCATTGCCAGTGTTAGCGCACTTAACGTAAACCGCACTACATTACTTGTTGTCATAAGGTGCCTCTTGTTGATTTGGGAGATACTTGCTGCAGTGTCTCAATTTTTAAACTTAATCGATTAAGTAAATTAGCAAAAGAAAGCGACTTTGCAATTAAATTTTTACGTATTTTACAAACTATTTTTTAACCTATTGAGAAGTATAAAATTTAACCTAAAGCATGCGGTGCGAGTTTTGCTGCGGAAGGGTCGCGCAGCCAATTAAACAGCATTAGCAGAAACAGCCCAATAGCAAACCCAGTGGCAAGATAAAAACCATACTTAACATGGCCAAAGTGATCGCTCACTACACCCATTAAAAATGGTGCAACCGCTGCGGCAACCGCGGTAAAAAATAAGATCACCCCCGCAATGGAACCATGCTGATGTTTTGCAAAACAAGAGATCCCTTTAGAGTTGAGGGTTGGGTAAATCATCGACATAAACAGCCCACACAAAGGCAAGGCAAATACCGCCGCATTGACCCCATAAATAAGGGTGGCGAGATAACATAAGCTAATTGCGGCAGATAGATACACCATCACAGTTTGCCAGCGAAACTGATTTAATAACCACACCGCCAAAAAACGCCCAATTGCGCGCAAAATAAAAAAGAGCGTCAGCGCATAGGCGGCAAGCCATGTCATATCTCCCTGATAATCCAGTAATAAGGTTGGCATCCAGACATAAATCGCGACTTCTGTAGCAACATATAAGGCAATCCCCAGCGAAAAAAACAACGCGAGCGGATCTTTAAGTGCAGCAAGGGTTTGCGCAAAACCCACTGAACTTGGAACCACAGTATGCGGCTTGGGGAAGGAGGCTTTGGCGGTCACAACAATCAGCAGCAAGCATAATACTGCTGCGGCAACATACAGGTAAGTCCAACTCACGCCTTTGGCGAGCATAAAACTACAGGCCGCAGGGCCAATAATAGCGCCGACTGCAAAAAAACCTTCGACTTGGTTCATGGTCTTAGTATGTTCTTTACTGGTGGTTGAAATATCCCCAAGCAAAGCAATGGCACCGGTTTTAAAAAGCCCAATGGCAGTACCAACTAGGCCAAGTAAAACTACAAAAAAAGCAAAGCTATCACCAATTGCAAATAAAAAGCATGACAGCGCAAATAAACCCAAACCAATCAGAATGGTTGCCTTGCGACCTAACTTATCCGCCAAAAAGCCAAGTCCAAGGCCACTTAAGGCTATCATTATCATCGGCGCATAATGAAAGGCACTGGCCTCTGTCATCGACAAATTATAATCTTTGATTAAAGTTGGAATGATGACCCCGACTGCGTCAGACGTCATGGCAAACATCAGGAACATCATAAAGGTCAGCCAACGAATGGCGTGATTTGAATGGGTTGGGCTATCTTGCTGCATATGTGGCCTCGTTGTTCTCTAGTTAGTTAGCTTGCAATCAGCAGCAACGTCGCTGTCTACTGAAGTATTTTAGTACTTAATTTTCAACAGGCTAACCTTGTTTAATGGTTTTTTAGGATTTAGTACTTGCAGTTTTTGACCCATTGATTAATGATTAACTTAATCGATTAAGTCATGAGTAAACTTTGAGCGAAACATTATGAAAAATCAAGTCCAGCTAATCACATATGTTGATAGATTCTCAGGTGGTGGCTTTAACACTCTGGAAACATTAATAAAAAAGGAGTTTTCCGGCGTATTTGGGGGCGCTCACATATTGCCATTTTACTACCCTATTGACGGCAGCGATGCCGGGTTTGACCCCATAGACCACAGCTTAGTCGACCATAGATTAGGAACGTGGACTGATGTTAAAGCACTCAGTGATCAAGTTGAGATCATGGCTGATCTCATCGTCAATCATATGTCGGCTCAATCGCCTGAGTTTCAGGATGTGCTAGAAAAGGCTGAGGCGTCTGAGTTTTGGGATTTGTTTTTAAAAGAACAAGATATTTTCCCCGCTGGCATTACGCCAGAGGAAGCAAAGCAAATCTATCGCCCGCGCCCCGGCAGTTGTTTTAGCAAAAAAGCCTTGAAAGATGGTCGCGAAATTAACTTTTGGACCACATTCACTGACAATCAAATTGATATCAATGTTTACAGCCCTGCCGGACAAGCTTATTTAGAAAAAGTGTTGCAGTTATTTGCCGCCAATGGGGTAAAAATCATTCGCTTAGATGCCGCAGGTTACGCGATTAAAAAAGCCGGCACCAGCTGCTTTATGCTCGATGAAACGTTTGCATTCGTCAATGCATTGTCAAAGCGAGCCAACGAGTTAGGCATGGAAACGGTGGCTGAAATTCACAGCCATTATCAAACCCAAGTAAACGTCGCCACGCGCGTTGACCGCGTCTATGATTTTGCCCTGCCGCCACTTATCCTCCACACCTTATTTAGCCAAGATGTCACGGCATTATTTAAATGGTTGGAAATCGCGCCGCGCAACTGTTTAACTGTGCTGGATACCCATGATGGCATCGGTATTATTGACGCAGGTCCTGCTGGGGATAAAGCGGGGCTGTTGAATGCAGCGCAAATTGATGCCTTAGTTGAAACCATTCACGACAAGAGCCAAGGGCAAAGTCGTAAAGCCACGGGCGCCGCGGCAAGCAATGTTGATTTATACCAAGTGAATTGCACCTATTACGATGCGCTAGGACAGGACAATTTCCATTATTTACTGGCGCGCGCCATACAATTTTTTGCCCCAGGTGTACCACAAGTGTATTACGGTGGCTTACTCACTTTAAGTAACGATATGGATTTACTGGCAAAAACCAATGTCGGCCGGGATATCAACCGCCCTTATATTGATCCTGAGACCTTAACCTCTGCCAAAGCGAAAACCGTGACACAGGGGTTACTGGCACTGATTGCCCTGCGCAACTCCCACAGCGCGTTTGACGGCGAATTTTCGTTTCTTGCGAGTGGTGCGACTGCGATTATGAAATGGACTGAAAAAACCACGTCATTAGCGCTGCAATTTAACCTTGCAACCCGTCAGGCCTTGATTGTAGAAGAAGCCGAGCAAGTGACTATACGCTTAGATTTATCTAGTTACAGCTAAACCAGTTGCTGCTAATCCAATTACTGCTAGACAACACTGACTGCTGGGCTGCGCGATACCTATATGCTTTCAAGTAGTACAGGTTTACACCCAGTGGATTTCAAAAATGCACCTAGGCGGCAAGTGAATCAAGCCCATGAGCTTAGCGGGACTAAGTGAGTGGGCTACATGAGCACAGCCAACAACCGTACATGTTGAAACACGACGGCTATATATAGTTAATTACTTTGACCTTGAATAAGCTTGTAGCCAAGTTGCACTTTTTGCGTTGAGCGCTCTAAAAACAGCAAGGCTGCGGTTTTACCTTTTTCGACACTGTTTTGTTGTATGGTAGTGATACTTGGGCTATGAAGTAACGCCTCTTGAATGCCATCAAAACCAACAATTTTAAGCTCTTCAGGTACACGTATGCCTTTACTTTTAGCCACCCGCATTGCTGCGAGCGCGATTAAATCACTCATACATAACAACACGTTAGGTCTTGGCGTTAATGACAGCGCCTCTTGCGCGGCTATCGTAGCGTACTTTTCACTGCTTTCTGGAATACTCCAGAGTAGTTCTGGCAAAAATGTCAGATGTTTTTCTCGTAGCGCGCGCTGATATCCAGCCAAACGCTGATGAGCAATGGAAGTGCCTAAATCTTCAGGTAAATTTTCATCATATACACGGCACACCACATTGGTATCTAACAACCGTAAACCCAATATTGCAACCTGCGCTTGGGGTTGCGTTAACGCGCTGCTGGCTGCGTCATACGCCGCTTGGGTGTTATCAATATTGACCGAAGCACGGTTCGGTAAATCAAAATCGACAGTCACCACAGGTTTGGTCACACTACTTAAATGCGCAAACAAATTTAGGTTTCGCGGGCGGCCATAACAAATAAAACCATCAACAAAGTCGACAACATTATTGAGGTTGTCTTGCGTGCCGGAAAATAACAGGATGTTATTGCCTCTTTCTTCGATGATGCCAGCGACACCACGCATAAAACTACTGGCAACCGGATCAGACACCATATATTCCACGCTGTCCGGCAACACCAAAGCAACGATGTTAGAAGTGCCCTTACGTAGAGATTGCGCTGCTTTATTTGGCCCAAAATAGCCCAGCTCTTCACAGGCTTTTAAGATCTGCTGACGCTTATCTTTGGATAGTTGATCTGGTCGATTAAACGCATTAGAAACCGTGGCATTAGACACACCAAGGTGCAAAGCAATACTTTTCAGTGTCCATTTTTTTTCTTCAGACATAGCGGTAATTTTCAATCTGCACAGCGTGTTACTGAAAAATATCACTAAATTAGTCATTGTGCGAAAAGAAAATAGGCGGCGTAGCTGTAAAGCCACAAGCCTGTCCCCAAATTGCCATATTTTTGGCATCTAGCTGCCATCTAATCTTCGTTAAATTGTCTTTTTGATGTTCTATATTTGCCGCTCAAAATTGATCATGAGAAAGGACTATGAACATAAAACACCTCCCGTTAGCGCTTATTTGTGGTACTGCTGCTTTGTTTGCTGGATGCTCAGACTCAGATAAAGACGACAATCAAGTCAAAGAGGGCGCGCAAATGACGGTACGCCTTTTAGAGACTACAGATCTTCACGCCAACCTGCTGAATTTTAATTACTTTAGTGATTCTACAGATGACAAAGTGGGTTTAGTAAGAACAGCAGCACTGATCCGCGCAGCCCGTGAAGAAGTGGCCAACTCAGTGCTGGTTGATAATGGGGATTTAATTCAAGGCAGCCCGCTTGGCGATTATATGGCAAAGATCCATAAGCTTAACACAGGTGAGGTTCACCCCGTTTATAAAGCCATGAACACCTTAAACTATGACGTGGCAAACATCGGTAATCATGAATTCAATTTTGGCTTACCTTTTTTACAAGAAGCCATTAACGACGCCAACTTCCCATATATTTCCGCTAACGTATTTAAATACGATGGGGACGACAACAGCGCCAACGACGAGCCACTATTTAAGCCTTATGTGATTTTAGAAAAATCCTTTAAAGATAATGCCGGTAAAATCCATACACTTAAAGTTGGCTTTATTGGCTTTTTACCACCTCAAATTATGCAGTGGGATAAAGCCAATTTAGAAGGCAAAGTGATTGCTAAAGACATAGTGGAAATGGCCAAACTCTATGTGCCAAAAATGAAAGCTGAAGGCGCCGACATAGTGGTTGCTATTCCGCATTCAGGTTTGGAAACGGGTGATGATAAACCTATGGCGGAAAACGCCAGTTATCATTTGTCTAAAGTAGCCGACATCGATGCCATTATGTTTGGTCACGCTCATGCCGACTTCCCAGGCTCTCGTTATGCCAATATGACAGACAAAGGCGTAGACATAGAAAAAGGCACAATTAATGGTGTTGCCGCAGTCATGCCGGGCTTTTGGGGCAATAATTTAGGTGTTATCGATTTAACTCTGCAATACAAAGACAAGCAATGGCAAGTAGTTAGCTCACAATCAAAGCTACAACCGATTTATCGCACCGACGAAAACAAGCAAACCGTGGCTCTGGTTGAAAATGACGCACAAGTCGAAGCCGCGGTGATGCCAGAACACAACGCCACCAGAGAATGGGTCAACAAGCCATTTGCAAGAATTACCGCGCCAGTTTACAGCTACTTTGCGCTAGTCAATGACGACCCTTCAATCCAAATCGTGACCGACGCGCAAGCTTGGTATACCCAGAAAATAGTGCAAGGTACTGAGCTTGAAGGCCTACCTATTCTTTCTGCGGGCGCACCGTTTAGAGCCGGCCGTGGTGGTTCTGAAGATTTTACCTCAATCCCAGTGGGTGATATTGCGTATCGCAACGTTGCTGACTTATACATTTACCCGAATGTGTTAAAAGTACTAAAACTGACGGGTAGCGAAGTCAAAGAATGGCTTGAAATGTCAGCAGGTCAGTTTAATCAGATCAACCCAACGGCTACCCAAGCTCAAGCGCTGATCAATCCGGATTTCCCCTCTTACAACTATGACGTGCTGGATGGCGTGACTTATCAAATTGATGTGACGCAACCCGCCCGCTACAACGCCAAAGGTGAGAAAGTCTCTGATGGCGAACGTATCGTTAATTTACGCTACAACAACCAAGCGATTGATTTAAATGCGGCGTTTTTAGTTGCAACCAATAATTATCGCGCGTCGGGTGGCGGTAACTTTCCTAATATTAACGCCAGCAAGATTGTGGTGGATTCACCGAATGAAAACCGCCAAGTGGTGGCTGATTACATTGAATACCAAAGCACTCAAAATGCGGGCCAAGGGTTAGACCCTTCAGCAGATATGAACTGGACTTTTGCCCCAGTGCCTAATGTCGACATCACCTTTATCAGTGCCAATAACGATAAAACCGTGAGCTACGCGGAGCAATTTCCACACATTTTGCCAACCGGACAAACCAACGCCGATGGCTTTGCAATTTATCAGCTGGATCTCTCTCAGCCCTCTCAGCCGTAATTGCACCCAATTTGACAAGGCCCGTTGGGCCTTTTCAATCTCGCGCACCAAACCCCAACAAACATTCAAAACACAACAGGAATTGAGTGATGAAAATGCCATTGCTAAAAACAACCTTATTGCTTGTTACGTCGTTCGCGATATCAAGCGCTTACGCAGTTGACCCCTATAGCTGGAACAATCTTGCGCCCATTAAAACCCCGTCAGCCAGCAACAATAACGGCAAAACCGTGTTGTTTGATGTCTCTCACGGTGGTGTGGAAGGCAATGCCGACTGGGTCATTGACGGCGGCTTTTCGGATTTTGCCGATGCCTTAGTGGCACTGGGCTATACCGTCAAAGAATACCGCGGAGTGGACTTAAATAACGACGGTCGCATTCGCTTTTTTGACGACCGTAGTAATTCAACCAACCAAAACGAAGCCATTATTAGCTACGATGCGATTAAAGCTGCCGACGTATTCGTGCTTGCCGAATCAAACCGTCCTTTCACTTTGGCAGAACAACAAGCGCTAATGCAATTTGTCGCTGACGGTAAAGGCATTTTCTTTATCGCTGACCACTATGACGCCGACCGTAACCTTAATACCTGGGATGCCACTGAAGTTTTTAACGGTTATAACCGCTCAGATCTCATCAAATATCAATTAGGTGGTGCCTATGGTGATTGGCGTAATCCGAAAGATGCCAGCAAAGGTTGGTTAGTGGAAAACTTCGGCATTCGTTTTCGCTTTAACGCCGTGGATTACAAACAAGGGGTGAGCGGCATTGAACCAAGCAGCAAAACCGAAGGCATTACTGCAGGTGTACAACCTATTTTAATGGCCGGTGGTGCAACGCTCAGTATTGTTGACCCAACCAAAGCCAAAGGCTTAGTGTATTTTTCGGCTTCTGATCGCCCAGTGAAGTGGTCGAACGCCAAAGATGCAGGTCTCTATTTTGGTGGCACAGCCGAAGGCCCTTACGCCGCGATTGCGAAATCTGGTGCCGGTAAAGCGGCGTTTATCGGCGACTCATCGCCAATTGAAGACGCTACGCCAAAATATCGCCGTGAAGATAACGGCAACACCAAAAAAACTTACCCAGGTTGGACTGACTCCGGCAATGCCGCAGTATTAGCAGTTAACATCGTCAATTGGCTCGCCACGCCAGAAGCGTATAGTCATTTTGATGGTAACAATGGCCATGTCAGTGGTTTTGCCACACCACAACCGATGGCTAGTACGGAAATGACTGACCCCAATAATGGTCAACCTTGGGGCACTCCAGCCAGTGGTTACAACGCGTGGAATACCGATACATTTAAAAACAACGCTTACAATGCCCCATACGGCACCACAACCACTGAGCCAAACCCTGATCCAACGCCTGTTGGTACGGTTTCGGTGGCTACGGCGTTAAATGCCAGCACCGGCACGCCATTAGTGATCTTAGGTAAAGTAACGGCTGCAGTGAACGACATTTATGGCCTTGAGCTAACAGATACCAGTGACAGCACTTTACACTTAAATGTGAAGCTAGAAAGCGCGCAGCGTAACGACTTTAGTCCCACGCTTAACCCTGACATTCTCAACCAAAACATTATTGTTACGGGTACGCGCGACAGCTATATGGGCGCCGCTGGGGTCAGAAACGTTTCTGAGATTAAATTAGCCCCTACTTCATTGTCAGTTGAGCAAGCACTTGCCTCGGCACAAGGCAGCAGCATTGAGCTGACTGGCCGCGTTAAATCAGCAATGAATGATATTTATGGCTTAGTGCTTGAAGACAACAGCAATGCAAGTTTTACCATCAACATTAAACTGGAGGCCAGTCAACGCAATCAATTTAGCCCACAGCTTAACCCAAGCATATTAGGTGCGCAGTTGTTGATTAAAGGCGTACGTGACAGCTATATGAGCCAACCGGGGGTGCGCCAAGTTTCGCTGATTGAAGAAGTGAGTAATGCCAATCTGCCCGATCAAACGGGTGACAACTCAGTCACTGATGTTTTAGCACTTGCCAATGGCACGCCGGTGGTTGTAACTGGGGTGATCAAAGCCGCCATTAATGGCCAATATGCGCTTGAATTGGCAGATAGCCAAAATGCGGGAGCAACCTTGTACGTGAAGCTTGAAACAAGCCAACGTGATGCTTATAGCCCAGCATTGAACCCTGCGCTTATCGGCAAACGCCTACGCGTTGAAGGGATCAAAAACGATTATATGAGCCACGCAGGTGTGCGCAGTGTGGCGAATTTAACCTTGCTCACTAATTAATTCTCACGAATTAATCCTCACGACTTTAAGGTGTAAGGATGTTAAATGGCGACAAGTCGTGGTTTACCCTTGCTTGTCGCCATGCTGACATACGCCATAACATTTTTGCTTTGACATTTTGCCAATACCGGGATTAAAACGATTGGTCGGGTCGAGCTTTTGATATTGCGCCGCCAAGGCAGGCTTGGCCAAGTATAAATGACCGACATTATGCTCTGCTGGATATTCTGCACCACGACTATCAATAAACGCTAACAGTTCCGCTTTAACCTCGTCTGGGTCAAACCCCGCTTTGACAATATAATCCTGATGGAACACATAACAGAGAAAGTGGCCGTAATAATAACGCTGTGCGATTTTCTCACTGAGTGCCTTGGGTAGCCGCTCAAACCAATCCTGACAATTGCGTGGCAAGGCAATATCTAATGCCAGCAAGCCACTAGTGTGTTGATGATGAAGTTTTTGATACTGGATAGCGGCGCCAGCAGCGGCAAACCTCAGTAAATAAACTTGCTTAGCTTCGGCATCGTTACAGCTTTTTACCGCTAAACTGTGGGTGTGACTTAACTGCGTTAAGCGCGTTTGCACTTCGGCAAGCGAGTGGCCTTTAACGGTTAAAATCAAATGATGCTCAAATTCGCTTTTCAGCGTTTGCAGATAATCGGGGACTTGGCTTGGTAATAGCCGCGCCATTCGATTACTGAGCCAATCAATTGTCCGCTCATTCGTGAGTGCAAACTTTTGACAAAACTGTTCCAGCGATTTTTTCAGATTAAAAAAGCGCGGCATCACGCTGGTGCCAAAGTGTTTTAAAATCAGCATGGTATCGCGACCATAATGATCAGTAAGGTCAATTACATCGCGATGTAAATATTCCGCCGATATCGGCAATTCGTGCATTTTCTCTAACAGGTCACGGCGTAGTTCAGTTAAACAAGCTGCGCTGTTAGTGCTGATAAGCAAAGTGGTTTTTTGTTCTGGCTTGGCAAAACTATCGAGTCGCACCGCAAATACCGCCAGCTTGCCCGCGCAGCCACTGGCTTGGTGTAAACGTCGCGGGTCAGCATTAAAACGTGCAGGCGTAGGGCTTTGGGTATCTCGCAGCCAAGTTTTATAGTCGCCGTCGGACGCTTTTTTTGCGGTGGTTTTAATGTCTTTGAGTTGGTAGCGCTGCGCTTGAAGATTTTCGAGTATTTCTTCGGGTGTTTCACCCAATGCGATATCTAGCTCGTTAACCAAATGCAGCTCACCGTGTTCATCCAATTGCGCATAAAGCGCCAGCTCAGTATAGGCTGGCCCGCGCTCCACCAGCGCACCGCCGGAATTATTACACACCCCACCAACAATCGACGCGCCGATGCAAGACGAACCAATCACTGAATGGGGCACGCGGCCGTGAGGGTCGAGGACTTTTTCTAGCGCAAATAAACTGGCTCCAGCAAAGGCAACAAACTGCTGTTGCTCGGGTAGCAATTGAATATCAGTCAGCGCTAAGGTGTTGATGATCACCGTATCGCGGTCCATCCCTTCAGCAGGTGTTGAACCGCCAGTAAGCCCTGTATTGGCAGCTTGCATCACAATTGCCACATCGGTTTTCACCAACAACTGCAACACTTGCCACAGCATTAACAGCGTGCGAGGTTTAATCACGGCAATCGCAGTGCCTTGCCCCACCCGAAACCCCGTTGCGTAGGGTTGGATTTTTTGTTGATCGGTAATCACATTACGCTTACCAATCAGCACGCTCAGGTCATTCAATAAGGTATCGCGAAAATCTTGCATAACGCCCCCAGCTTAATGTTGTTCTGGCTTTGAGGGCAGTTGCCACAGCGCACGGCGCTGCATGTCTTGCGCTTCGCTATGCATCAGTTGTTTGGCATCAACCTCCTCAAGCGCTTGTAGCGGTTCCCGTTGCAAATGGCCATCGGCCAACAGTGACAGAAAACGCGCACAGCACACTCGCAAAAACGAGGTAAAATTGCTGATGTCATGGTCGGCATCTAAAGATTCTAAATACAACTTTGTGATCAATTGCGTCACGTTCATACCATCACGCAAGGCGATTTCATCTAAAATTTGCCAAAAATAGCTTTCAAGACGAATGGAGGTAACCACCCCATCAATGCGTAGCGAACGTGTGCTGCTTTGCCAAAGAGTTGGGTCCGCGTGAATAAACAACTGGCACATAATGTTACCTCCGTTAAAAATTTTACAGCAAAGCCATAAACTGCTGCAAAAATGCAGGGTGCGCAGGCCAAGCTGGCGCAGTCACTAAATTACCATCGGTGATGGCTTGATCCATCTCTAATGCCACATAGTCCGCGCCCGCCATTTTCACCTCTGGCTCACAAGCAGGATACGCCGATACCCGCTTACCACGCACCACATCTGCAGCAGTGAGCAATTGCGGGCCGTGGCAAATAGACGCAATTGGTTTATTGGCGCTTGCAAACGCCCGAATAATGGCAATCACCTCTGGGTTTAAACGTAGATATTCCGGCGCACGGCCACCCGGTAAGTAAAGTGCCGCATAGTCGTCTGCTTTGACGCTGGCAAAATCGGCATTTAAGGTAAAGTTATGGCCGCGTTTTTCCGAATAAGTTTGCGCCCCTTCAAAATCATGAATTGAGGTGGCAATGGTGTCGCCTTTACGTTTATTCGGGCACACCGCATCAATTTGATAACCGCATGCCTGCAAAGCCTGAAACGGCACCATGTTTTCGTAATCTTCTACATAGTCGCCAGTGATCATTAAAATTTTCATGGATTGTCCTACCTTGGTTGTTTTGTATCACTACCATTAAAGCAGGTATGTAAGCACTTTGGGTAATAACCCGTTACTACAGGAGGGAATTATGTGGGTATCCGCGCAGGTATTTGTTCCCACGCAGAAGACTACAATGCCGTGGCAGAAACCACATAAAACAAGCCGCTGGCGGGGTTAGTGGCTGCTTGCCAAGTTATATTGGCAAAGCCATTGCGTGAGAGCAGAGCTTCAACTTCATCACATTCATAAAGTCGAAAACCATATTTAGACCCTGACCAAGCTGCCAAACTGGACTTAGCATCAAATGTTAGCACCAATTTACCTTGTGCCCTAAGCACTCGATGACACTCTTGTAACGCCTTATCTGGGTCAGACCAGAAGTACAAGGTATTAACACTACAGACTGCATCAAATTGTTGTGCACTGAATGGCAGCGCTTGAATATCACCTAATTGCAGCGCACATTGACCTACATTTAGTTTAGATTTAAAGCGCTTAGTAGCCAGTTTCAGCATCTCTGACGAAAGTTCAATGCCAGTCACCGAGCACTTTTTGGCTAATAATAAAGAGAGTAAATGGCCGCTACCAAAGCCTATTTCTAAGACTTGGGTATTTTCCTCAATCGCGAGAGTATCTAACGTCATTTGGTTCATTAAAACGTTGTTGTCCTCAAGCCATTTGGCGGTCACAAAACGGCCAAACCAACCCGATGGATTTGCTAATTGTTTAGCGATAAATCTTTGTAACATAGAGTGAAATATCCTTGTAAGAATGCATCAGAATTCATTTCCAAATCCTACGTGGAAATGCGATTTCCACCAAGCGAATACCTACATTCTCCGAGTTCCCACGCAGAGCGTGGGAACGAGAAGAAGGACTAGGCCGTTGTTTTGATGTTTTTCGGTAAAATATAACCCTGATAACTTTTGAGAGCAGCTAAGGTCGCTTCATAGCCTTGCGTAGTTTGCCCAGTAATGCGGTTGTACTCAATTCTGCGCTCCAATGCCCCTAGATAATCTTTATTTTCTACACCGACTAACGTGTCACCGTTAAATTCAAACGCTTCAAAAGGAATGTATTGCCATATGCGATCATCTCCTGTCACTTTCGCTAAGGTTTTAAGGTCTTGTTGTGAAATATTCCTCATATCTAAACCTGTATTAGCATGTAAGTCTTGTTGCGTTTCAGTCTCGATAGCAAACGATTTTGCAGCAACAGCATCTTGCTTGCTACTTATTTGCATTGTATTGGGCATGGTGTAAATAGCTTGATTATTTGATATTTTCATAACTGAACTCCTTTCATATCTGTCCAGTTTTCAAGCAAAAATGATGCCTATACGTTCTCGTGCGAACACATAACTGCATTCCCACGCAGAGCGTGGGAATGAGAAAGAAGAGTTTAATTACTGACTACGATGTTTAAAGCTAAACGCCGCTTCCGTGATTAATTCACCACTTTGGTCGCGTGGCGTAGAGTAAAACTGTAGTTGCAGCTCATCTTTTTGGTTATCTAAACTGATATGCGCAAACCCCCAAGTAAAGGCTTTATGCCAAAGTAACGCGTATTCTGGGTAATGTGCGGCTTGGGCCTTGGCAAATGGCGTATGTACGCCACGCATTTTCGCGGCAGCACCACTGATGATAAGTGGTAAAGGCGGACGCGTACTATCTTTGCCAAGCACGCGACTACAATCATCAGTGAGTAGTTCTAAATCATGCTCATGACCAGCAATGTAAGCATCGGCATATTCGCACAATTCCGGCAGAAGGATTTTTCTTAGCACATGGGCTTCGTTGTATTTAGTGCCGCCAATTGACCACAGCACATGGTGGCCATAGACGATTTTCCACTTCGCGGTTGACTGCTTCAAACCTGATGCTAACCAAGCAAGCTGTTGATGGTCTTCTCCATTTAACGGCGTCTCGTGTTTTTCAATTTCTTCTACTTCGGCTTGGCCACTGGCAAGGGCGCTGGCTAAGCCTTGCTCTGTGCCGTCCGCACGTAAAGGAATATCGTAATAATGCTGCCCCGAGAGCAACATGTTGGTATCTAACACAAAAAACTCGACATCAGCACCGGGTGTACCCACTTTGTAGCTGTAGTACCCTTTTTCACCTAAGGTAAAATTGGCCTCTTTGTTCATCCATGCCAATTGCAATGCCACCCCTTTACGGGAGGATTTCCAATCATGATTGCCAAGTGCCGAGTACACCATTAAGTCCGGTTTAACTGCAAACAATGGCAATAACGGCTTTTTGATAAGGTCGTCCATGCGCTTTTGGTCGTCTTTGCCATCGCCCGCATCTGCGCCATCGGGGTAAATATTGTCGCCAAGTTGAATGGCAAAATCACATTTGGCGGCTTTACAAAGCGTTGCCATAGCCTGACCAACCACCAAAGCGCCAGTGTGCTCTGAGGCTATCTCAGTGCCTGGGTAAACATAAATTGGCGTATGATCAAACTCGCTGGCAGGACGATGATCCGCTAGCCAATCTTGGCGCTCTGCGGCAATAAAAGCCGCTTCATTACGAGGGTTTTTAATATGTTTAGTTTTTGGATAATCGGGGTGATAACCCCCGTCGCCAAACGCTAAAAATGAAATAGTATCGCTTGCTTGCACTGTGTGACTTAGCAACAACGCGCAACCCGCTAATCGCAACAAGGTTTTCATAGTAATATCCTGCTGGCCGCAGCCAGCAGCTCCAACAGATTAGAATGATGTGAAGGTAATGCCAAGCTCAAAAGAGCGGCCGTAAGTTTCATAGAGATAGCTGTAGCGGCTACTGCCGTGATACAGATACATAGGTTCGTCGGTTAAGTTGGTGACGTTAAAGTACACTTGCGCATGGTCGTTCCAGTAGTATTTCATGCTAAGGTCAACCTGAGTGTGGCTGTCTTCAAATACGTCCGCGTCATTTTCTGCGAACAAAAAGGCCTCGCTCTTATACGTCGCACTTAAACGCGCACTTAAGTAATTGTTTTCATAACCTAACATCAGGTTGCCAACGGTATCAGACTGGTTTGGCAGCTTGTCGTCAGCATCAACAAAGGTCGCATTGGCGCTCAACATCAAGCCATTTTGCCAGTTTTTACTGTAGGCCAGTTCAATACCACTGAGTGATGCAGCGCCGCCATTGACCGATTGAATCACCTTTTTAAAACCATCCCATTGGCCGTTATCTTGCACTTCGGCTTTGGCGATAAAATTGTCGATGTCTTTATAGAACACCCCCGCCGACATAACTCCGATATTGCCCGGATAATATTCTAACGAGGCATCAAAGTTGGTCGCTTCGTAAGGTTTCAGGTTCGGATTACCCACTTCCGCTTCACGTTTGATTTTGACTTTACCGTCGTCTTCTGTGCGCTCGGTTTCTACTAACGCACTGGCTGCCGCATCACCAAAGGTTGGTCGTGCCACGGTATTGGTATAGGCAAAACGGCTTTGCAGTTTATCGCTATGCGCATATTTCAAAGTTAAGTTTGGGAGCCAATGTTGGTAATCTTGCTCTGCTTGCCACGCGTTAATATTCACGTTGGCATTGTCGGCCACTTCGTCTGTAACTAGCTCGACGCGATAGCCCTTGGTGTCATATTGGGTGTCTTCAAAACGTAGCCCAGTGATCACATTAAGGTCACCAATATCGACGGTAAGCATGGCGTAGGCGGCAAAAATTTGCTCAGACGACTCATAGCTGCGGCCTTTGGTTTCAACTTCTGATTCTTGCTGATTCAATTCAAACTGCTTGCGATTAGTGCGGAAATAATCACGTAGTGCACCGCGGTTCAAACCTGGGCCAAATTCACCTAAGCTGAAATCTGGCGTCTCAGTTGCAAACTGACTTGCTAGCACATCATCAAAGCCATCGATATAAACCTTAGCATCAACGCGGTTAAACTTGTCGCGGTCGTGGTATTTGGCACCAAACTTCACTTCAGCGTTATTACCATAAAGCAGTAAGTCTTTACTAACATCCAAGCGTAGGGTGGTTGATTCATCTTCCGATAAGTTGTGTTCAGATACTATCTCGTCTAGCGCGAAAATCCCTAAATCATGGGCTTTGGCGGATTGGCTTAGTACAGGTGTTTCACCACCTAAGGTATAACCTAAGTCTAATTTTTTGCCTGCAAAACTGATATCAAGACGATCCGGCTCAGCTTCGCTTGATTTGCTATAACCTAAGCTATATTCCACCAGCCAATCTTGTAGTTGATGTTCAGCACCTAGCACGGTTGAGAAAATCTTTTGCTCTTCGTAACGGTCTTTGGTATCGCGGTCCATTCTCGCGTCGCTAAAGCTTGCACCATTGTCGCTGTGAGAAACCACATCACCTTTGGCAAATTTATATTCATTGCGAAGACGGTATTCATCATCAGAGAATTTGCTGTACAAAGTACGCCAGTAATATTTGTGGTTGGTGCCTTGTTGTAAGTCGAGATTCAGTGCCGCACCTAAACGCTCGCGGGTGATCAAATAATGGCGCTGTTCAATTTCTTCGGCACCAAAAAAGCTTACCTCATCGCCACTTTCTGCATCATCTAGGCTTAGCTCCATCCAACCGCCGTCGGTTTCAATATTGTGCGAACCAAACTCGCGTTTAAACCACGACACGGCTGTTGCCACCCCAAGCTCATTGCCCGCATTTAAGCTATACACGTCACTAAAACTCACGGCCAGTTTAGGGCTGGTTTCTCTCACTTGCTGATTATGTGCCGCCTGCAATGTGGCGCTGTAGCTTTGCCCGTCGCGGTCAAATGCGCTTAGGCTTTTCACTTCAATACTGCCGCCAATCGCACCCGCGTCCATATCTGGCGTCACAGTTTTGCTCACTTCTAAACTTTGAATAAGCTCGCTTGGGATCACATCCATCGCCACACTGCGCACACCGGCTTCTGGCGATGGGACGTTCGCACCATTGATGGTCACGCTGTTAAGATTGGGGTCAATACCGCGAATACCCACAAAGCGCCCTTCACCTTGGTCGCGGGCAATAAATACCCCAGGCAAACGCTGTAACGCTTCAGCAGCATTTTGGTCTGGTAATTGGCCAATACCGTCGGCGCTTACGATAGACTTAATGCCATTGGCATTTTTTTGCCGCGTGATAGCACCTGCTTGGCCTGCACGCTGGCCAATTACAATCACATCTTCAAGTTGCGTATCCGCAGCACGTAGTGCAATACCCACAGTGGTGGTTTGGCCATCTTGAATTTGGATCACTTGCTCCGTTTGCTCTGCACCTATGTAATTGACTTGTAAGGTGTAGCTACCTGCTGGTAACTGAGTCAGGGTAAAACGACCATCACGGCCAGAGTAAGCGCGCTTGTTCAGCTCTTTAATAACAACTTCAGCCCCTTCAAAGTTGTTTTTTTGTTTGCTGTCCTGAACTCGCCCCTGCAAGGTATTAGCCTCAGCCACGGCACAGAACAAACTGCTCGCCACAGCCAGTGACAACACAGCTCGCGACAACGTAGACGGTAGATTGTGATCCATTTTTTTATTACTCGCACAGAAAGGATGATAGTTGTAAACGGCGCCTGCCGTTTATTCCGAGAGGCAAACTACGGCCTAAAAATGACGTGAATATTGCAATAAACTCACTATGCCTTGAGAACTCGGGTAAAAACGGGCTTTTTTACACCACTTTATGACTGTACTGAGCTGAAATGACCTAGAGAAGTTAGGTACAGCAACGGTTATTCTGGCGTTTTTTTCTTGTTTGCCGCGACGTTGTCATCATTTTGTCTGCTTTGCTGAGCTAATCTGACCTCAATTGTGCTGTTGCAGCTGTGCTGTAATGCCGACAAATCCAGTTAATTGATGTGGCACATGCAAACTTTCTCACTGTTCAAACTTCACCGCTCGCTGTGGCTTGGCCTTGGCGTGTTACTTATACTGACTTGTAGCCTTGCAACTTTGTTTGGTAAACCCAAGCAAACTCACGAGATCACTTGGTTAGATGCAATCGGCGAAGGTGGGATCTGCCTGATGGTGTTGATCTGGCTTGCCACCACCTTATGCGCCAGACCCAAAGGCGCCGTAACCAATTGGATGTTTTTTGGCCTGAGTGCATTACTGGTGTCAACTTTGTTGGATTTTTTCGATGAGTTTGTGCGTTTTGCTGACGACTCGGCTTGGTTTTCTAATATTGAAGCTTACCCAGCTGTGGTTGGGATGATTTTAATGAGTGTTGCAGCTCGTTTATGGTATCAAGAACAAACGCTGTTAAACCAAACTTTGATGAAAAAAGAGCGTTTTTATCGCAGCCACAGTCACCTTGACTACATTACGGGCTTGTACAATGCCGACTATATGAAAGCGCAGCTGCAACGTGAGTTGTATATCCAACGCGAGCACGGCAGCGGATTCTGTGTAGGGCTGTTTGATATCAAACAATTTGCCCATTTCACCCGCGAATTTGGCCTAGTGAAAGCCAACCGCTTATTACGCGATGTGGGTCAATTGATCAGCCTTAATTTGCCTGATGGCGACTTAGTTTGCCGCTATGCAGGCGATAAGTTTATCGTGCTGTTCAGCCACGGCTCGCTCCCCACCGCACAAGCGGCCGCCAAGCGCATTGCTGAAATGATTAACCACCATCCAGTGTACAATGAGCAGCGTGAATGTTGCCATATCAGCGCGGTTGATTGGCATTGCCTCACACCAGAGCACGACGATACGCTCGACACCCTAATGGCACGATTACACGACCACTGTCGCCAGCAAAAAGCCTTGGTTGCCTAAATGTTGGAAGCGCATCACGCCACCTTACCAGTGTTACAAGTGCTACTGCCCTTAGTTGAGCTTGCAGTAGAGCGCGGTGCGCATCCAGATAAATTGTTATCTGGCAGTAAGTTGTTTTATCCGGATCTTGGCACCAAAGTGCACGCGGTAAGCCTTAACCAACTTGATTGCGTCATTAAAAATGCGCTCAAACACCACAATGCCGAACTCAGCTTTATTACCGGACAACTTTATGTTCATACCTTAGCTGGGTATCACAGCCAGTTGCTATGCCATTGCAAAAACTTGCAGCAATTATTACGCGTACTGAGCATACTGCAACCGCAGTATTTTCCTTACTGTTATGCGCATCGGCTCACCACTGCTGAGCATTGGCATCTGTTTTTTAATTTTGCGATTCAAGACCCAGCGCAGGCACTAAAACCTTTTTATTACGAGCTGCTTGCCAGTGTCATTGCTGGATTTTGCCGCTGGCGCTTGCCAACTTTACACGCCGAGATCCGCTTCCCGTATCCAGCTCCGGCGCACATAGAGCAGTACCATAGCCATATCCATTTCGATGTAAGTTTTAATCACCATGATTTTAGTGTGGTATTTAAACGCAGTGATCTGTCGCTTGCGCAACCCGGCGCTTTAAGTAGTTTGGTTACACGTTTAAAACGCTCCGCAGCCCTTGAGCCTCGCCCACTTGGCTTTATTCAAAGCTTGGAATGGCGGTTATTACGCCAGCCAAAACTCGGCCTTGCGCAATTGGCGCTCCAGCTCAACATCAGCCAAGCCACGCTCAAACGTAAATTGCAGCAACACAACACCAGCTTAGTGGAAATCAAAGACCGCCTTTTGCGCCAGCAAGCCATGCTACGTTTAGTTGAGCAACAGCAACGCAATGAAGATGTTGCAAGCGCACTGCTCTTCAGTGACTTAAGTAATTTTCGCCGCGCCTTCAAACGTTGGACTGGTGCAACCCCTTCCACCATCAAAGGGAATTAATCAAAACACCTGAATTGGCGAATTGTGCCTTCCTTCACTACGCTTAATGCAATAATGATACCGCGCTAATTTTCAGGGATAGTTGTTCATGACTGATGCTGTTCAAGCTCCGCTCGACGATGCATTGCCGCTGTGGCGAAAGCTTATTTTTAAACGTTTATTTGGCATTTTGGCGCTTATTTGTATTCCGGTTTATTTCACGAGTATTTATCTGTGTTGGCAGCTTGGCCTTTACGCCATGATAGTGCTCGACACCATTAGCTATGCGGTGTTGGTTGCTATCCTCTATTTGCCTAATCTCCCCGATAAACTGCGCTACGGCCTTGGCTGTATGCTCGCTTACGTTATTGGCATCGCATTTATTTGGACTGTTGGGCCCGCTGGCGCAGGCTTTATGTGGTTATTCGCCTTTACCCCTTTGGTGGCGATTTTACTTGGCCAGCGCGCCAGCTTTTATGCGCTTGGGCTACAAACATTCAGCTTAATCTTAATTGGTATTTGCTATCACTTAGGGCTTTTACACTGGGAAAACTTAGCCATCTTCAATACCACCATCTGGTGGGTGTTAGCGGTCAATTTTATCGCCACCAATGCCATGGTCACGCTCTCTATCGGCTATTTAACGCGCCGTTTAATCGCTTCACTGGCCTCGTCTTTGGCATCACGCCAAGCCACCGTATATGGGCTGGCAAAACTTGCCGAATACCGTGACAACGAAACTGGCGCACACTTACTAAGAATGCGCCAATATGCCGAACTGCTAGCTTGCACTCGGCAGCAGGACAGCGACGCGCCAGCTGAATTAAATGAGCAATTTATCGCCAACATCAGTCTCTCAGCGATTTTGCACGATATCGGCAAAGTCGGCGTCGCCGATGCAATTTTGCTTAAACCCGGTAGGTTGAGCAGTGAAGAGTTTGAGCAAATCAAAGCACACCCGGTGATTGGCGGCCATGTTCTAGAAAGCTTGATGCAATACGCGCCTAATTGCGGCTTTCTAGCGATGGGTCGCGATATTGCCGCAGGCCACCATGAAAAATGGGACGGCTCAGGTTATCCGCTGGGTTTAAGGGGTGAAGCCATTCCCTTGAGTGCGCGCATAGTCGCACTAGTGGATGTCTATGATGCGCTGACCACCCCACGCTGCTATAAACGTCCATTTAGCCACGAGGAAGCAAAAACCTTAATTGTAGAAGGAAAAGGCAAGCACTTTGACCCAAACCTAGTGGAGTGCTTTTTACGTGTTGAGGCCAAGTTTGCAGCGATTTCTGCCACCGCACTTGAAAACCCGTAAGGCTTGCTTTGCTTAACTATCGGGGATCATTGCCACTAAATCCGTCACGCCAATATCAATACCTTGTTGCCACAACAAAGTGCTGAGTTGCCCGCGATGATGGGTTTGATGATTAAAAAAATGGCTGAGTAAATCACCAAAACGCTTACTGTGAGCCTGATCTTGGCTATTGCGGTAATCCAACACTTGCGCAAGATGGGCATCAGTAAGCTCATTTATCCACGCGCAGATAAGCCCATCGAGTTGCATTCGTGCTGCCGTTAAAGCACTAAAGTCCGCATATAAAATCGCATTGAGCGCATTAGGAATTGGATATTCACGCAGTGCTGTTTGTAACTCATGAGCGGCTGGCAACCCGCCATAACGACGTAACCAAATCAGATCCGCTACCATTATGTGATTTAAAGTCGCCAATATCGAATCAAAAAACGCATTACAAGGCTGCGCTAGTTGTCCCTCGTCTAATTGCCCACACGCAGCATAAAGCTTGTCGTTCATCCATTGATTATATTGCGCCATTAGGCGGATATGAGCCGTTGCAGACATGACAAGTTCCTTTAAGTTTTATGTGTTCACTTATCAATGTGACCTAAATTCCGCTCTGGGTCGAGCAAATCTCGTACTCGACGTTTAAGAACTTTTGCCTCAGGAAAACCGCCATCGGCCTCACGACACCAAATTTGCGTGTCGTTATAAAAAATCTTAAACACCCCTTTAGAAGCCGGCGCAATCGCCACTTCTGCTAGGTCATCACTAAATGTGGAAAGCAGCTCTTGCGCCAGCCAACCCGCCCGCAACAACCACTGGCACAACACACAATAATGAATAGTAATTTTTGGTTTCATGTTTTAACTCGTTTACATGGCTTTTGCTTATTATACGTCGCGTTCGCATAAGTCGTTACTGCAAAAACGGTCATTTGAGGTCACTCAGTTCATTCTGCTAAAGCGAATATAACGAATTAAAGTTTGAAATTTTCGCTATGCCTAGAGAATGTTACTATTGTGCTATACAGTGGCAAATATGTGGGGCCCATGATAAAAGTTTTAAGAATTCAAAAAGCACAAGCAACCCGCGATGGCGCAGGGGTAAATATTAGCCGTATTGCTGGTTTTGATGGCAAAAGCCTCGACCCGTACTTGATGATAGATGAGCTAAAATCCGATGACAGCCAAGATTTCATGGCTGGCTTTCCGGCTCATCCACACCGTGGTATTGAAACCTTTACCTACATACGTAAAGGCGGGTTTGAGCACCGCGACCAAATGGGTAATGTTAAAGCCATTCGCAGTGGTGATGTGCAATGGATGAGCACTGGCCGTGGTGTGATCCATTCCGAAATGCCACTGGCTGACGCCGTTGACGGCATGCATGGGTTTCAAATTTGGCTAAACATGCCCGCCAAAGACAAAATGCGCCCGCCGCGCTATCAAGATAGCAGTCAAACTGGCGTGGCAACCATCACCACCGATGCACAAGTGACTTTGCGTGCTTTAGCGGGTGACTGGCTGATTGACGGCCACTCTGTGAGCTCTGCGCTGCAAGGGCTAGCTGGCAACGGCGCCATTGCAGATGTGATATTGCCTGCCAACAGTAGCGCCACATTAGATGTCAGCCAACACCAAAAAGTCTTGGTGTATATCCATACGGGCAAGTTATCTGAGCCTGAGTATGGTGAGCTATATTTACTTGATGTTGAACCCAAAGCACCGCTTAGCCTTATCGCAGGTTCGCAAGGTGCAGGCGTTCTGGTGCTGGCAGGGCAGCCCATTGGCGAGAAAATTGCGCATATGGGACCATTTGTGATGAATACTCAAGAAGAGTTGCAACAAGCGGTGCGAGACTATCATGCGGGGCGGTTTGGCGATATTGTTTAATGTACCTAAAACGACAGCGCAAACAGATTAACTGATCGAGTTTAAAGTGATCTCTCCTAGGCATGGCAACACGGCTGTGCCTAATTTCGAACGTTCAAGATTTCCCTCTCAATTTGCAACTCGCGAGCGTCTCAGTCAAGGCTTGGCTAATCAACAAAAACACCCCATATAGGTACACATGAATATCTCATTTCAAGGATGTTATTATGTCAAACTTAATCAGTTTGCAGCCTATCACTCAAGCCAACTATGCAGCCGTCTGCGATTTAGACGTCTGTCCTTTGCAACAAGACTATGTTGCTTGCAATATGTGGTCGTTAGTTGAAGCCTTCTACAATCAAGGTCATACCTGTAGAGCAATTTATCAAGACGACACGCCTGTGGGCTTTCTGATGTGGGTACAAGGATCTGATACCCGAGTTTCCATTTGGCGTTTTATGATAGATAGCGCCTTTCAACAGCAAGGCATTGGCCGTCAAGCCTTGTCGTTGGCCTTAGATGAGATCAAATCGACTCCCGGCCTGACAAATATTGAAATCTGCTATAACCCAAGCAACCCCGTCGCCAAAGACTTTTATAGCCAATTTGGTTTTGTTGAAGTCGGGATGGATGAAGATAACGAAGATATGTTAGCTGAAATTGCCTTGGCCTAAGCTACGCCTCAAAGTTATGTACCAATAAACTCGTATTTTTACGGTGCAGCAACACCTATCGACATTTAGAAATGGGTTTGCGTATTTCATGCTCAAATACGCAAACTAATCCCAGTTTTAAAACCTATAATCGACTATGATGCTCGCAGTGCGTGGTTTACCAACAAAGTATCTGTGATTGCCAAATGCATAATCCGCGCGTTCGGCGTACCTTTCATCAAACAGATTCAGAAGGTTTAAGCGTAATGTCAGTTGCGGATCAATACGCCAACTGCTGCGTAGGTTAACTAGGGTGTGGCCTGCATATTGCTCAGTATTTTCATTATTTAAATAGTACTTACTGAGCCGCTGCGCATGTAAACTCATGGTAACATCATCCACCACTTTCCAGCTCAATTGGCTATTCATCATCAGCCTTGGTGCGGTGTTTAAGTCATTCCCCGTCACGGCGGTACTTTGTGTACCGTCATTCTCAAAGGTATGTTTTGCATATGTGGCGTTAAACGACGCGTTTAGACTTTCGGTCAGAGTCACTTGCAAGTCCCACTCAACCCCTCGGTGACTGGTTTCAAAACCATTGACGTAGCGCCGTTCTGTATTTTGATAAATCCCATCGTATTTGTTAAGTTGATACAGTACGATTTCGCTAAACCAACGTCCGTTAGCAAAACGATGGCCAACTTCCACTTGCTTGGCGTTTACACTGTCTATGTCGCTATTTGTTTGGCCATTTTGCAAGCGATAAAGTTCGCCGGTGTGTGGCGCACGAAATGCGTCATCCACTTTTGCAAAAATGCGTTGCTGCGCATTGAGCGCATAACTCAAACCGGCAGAAAAGCTCCAATTTGAGAATCTATCTTGAGTATCACTTGGTCGACTGTAGCGGCAACCACCCAATCCACAGGCGCTACCATCCTCTTTACTATTGCCCGCTAACATGTTGTTTTGATAATCGTATTGCACAGTATCGAAACGAAGTGCAACAAAGCTGCTGAGGTCATCACTTAACTGATAGTCAAGGTTAAGATACCCAGCGATGGTGTTTGCGTTAACGTCATAATCATAGTGACGCCCCGTTGGCAACACCGCACGCAAAAACGCGGAATCCGACTCAGTCGCAGATACTTGGTACTGCAACAACGCACCTGTTGTCCATTCGCTGTCTATTCCCGCCCGTAGAGACAACCCATCTGAGAGCTTAAGCGTTCGCAGCACGTTTACACCAAGGCTTTGATGTTCGTTTTTTTCTATCGGGGTGCCTGGCAAGAAGTGCATGAGAAACTCCATATCGTTAGCACGCAGGTATGGTGTAATTTGCCAAACACCATCATGCGTTTGCTGGGTTGCGAAAAGCGCATAACGAAATGCCCAGCTGTCACGATAAGCGTCAGGAAAGTCATTAATTTTTAGCAGACTTTTGTCTTTGTAGGCCGCTTCACCTTGCTGTAAGTACCCTGCGGTTTGTTGCGCCAAATTGCTGAAATGTGCTCGGTGAGTGAGCTGCCATTGTGCAAATTCATGTTCAAAAGCAAACGAAAGTTTTTGCTGTTGATATCCTGAACTCTCTTGAAAACCATCGTCATCGCTTAAGGTGAGGCTGACAAGTCCTGCATTACTGCCCTGCATAAAGGGTAAATCAGTATGTAAGCGTTTATAGCCATAACTACCTGCTTCAAGATACCAACCTCGCTCGGTATCTAAGGATTTTGAGACAATATTGACCGCGCCATGTATCGCATTTGAGCCATATCTTGCCGAATTAGCCCCCTTTACCACTTCAATGCGCTGTGTCGATTCGAAATGACTGTCAAACAGTTGATTGACGTTACAAAAACCATTGGCACGTAGTGGCAAGCCGTCTTCAAGCATCAAAAACTCAGCGCAAGAACCAGCTCCCGTCAATACTGGGGAGCGAATCGCCAATAACGATTCTTGTCCGTTACCACGGCTCAACCAAGTGCCAGCACTAAAGCTAAGCACTTGATTCAAATGTTCCGCGTTAATCTCGCTGAGCGTCGAAGCATTAATCGCGGTGGTGTTACCTATCAAGTCTAAATGCGCTGCTTCTACGCGATTGGCTGTTGTCACAATTTTTTCTATTGGTTGCAAAGCAGCGTCTTGCTCTGCCGCAATTACAGGAACAATGATCAGTGAAAACAATACACTACCTACCGAATTTCGCACAGAATCCCCTTTTTATCGAATCTACTCTCATTACTTTACTAGTTGCTGATTATACTCAATCACATCTTATCTATTTCTCAATCAGCAAAAAAATGATGAAGCCAATAGCAAGTAAAATTGCCTTAAATCTTATCCTGTTAAGCGCGGCAACAAAGAGTTTTGCGGCCAATGAATTTGCGGCCAATGAAAAAGTAGAGCAGCTATTTGAACAAACCTGTGCAGCTTGCCATGGCCAGTCTTTGAAAGGGGCCATGGCAAGCTCTTTACTAGATAATCAATGGACAACCGACGGTAGTGACAGTGCATTGCAACGTGCTATCACGGAAGGGTTAGCAGGTACCTCTATGCCTGCGTTTGGTAAAACACTAACGCCAGAGCAGATCCGCACACTGGTGGTGTATATTCGTGAATCTGCTTACCGCGCGACACAAACCAATGACAGTCTTAGCAAGCTGGATAAGCCGCTCACAACCAAACACTATACCTTAGAACTTAGCGAAGTAACCTCAAATAACGGGATCATCTGGGCTATGGACTTTTTGCCAGATGGCTCGTTGCTGTACACTATTCGCCATGGTGAGCTTTGGCATTTATCGCCAACGGGTGAGCAAACCCTAATAAAGGGCACGCCAACGGTGTGGCATCAGCGTCAAGGAGGCTTGCTCGATGTTTACCCAGATCCAGACTACGCCAACACAGGCTGGATATACTTGTCGTTTAGTAAGCCCGCAGGCATCAACGCCAAAGGTGAAGCAATCGCCTTTACCTCGATAGTCAGAGGTAAAATCAGGGGCGGTAACTGGGTAGAGCAACAAACTCTGTTTGAAGCCGACGCTCACAACCGTAAGAACCAAGGGTGGCATTTTGGTTCGCGCATCGTGATCCAAGGTGATTTTTTGTACTTCACCAATGGCGACGAAGGTCACCAAAACGATGCACAGTTAATCACCACTCAAAACGGTAAAATTCACCGCATTTTTAAAGATGGCACGATTCCAAAAGACAATCCATTTTATCACCAAGCTAACGCACAAAAGACGATTTGGACTTACGGCAACCGCAATGCGCAGGGTTTAACCATAGAGCCAACCACTGGCAATATTTGGTCTACTGAACACGGCCCTCGCGGTGGCGATGAACTTAACTTAGTAAAAAAAGGCGCAAATTACGGCTGGCCAACCGTGACCTTTGGCATGAACTATGACGGCACACCAATCACGCCCAATACCGAATTACCAGATATGCAATCACCCATTTTGCACTGGACTCCTTCTATCGCAGTTGCTGGCATTAATTTCTACACCGGTGACTTGTTCAAAGCTTGGCAGGGCGATTTGTTGGTTGGCAGTTTAGCCAAAATGCAACTCCATCGTCTGCGTATTGAAAATGGTAAGGTGATTGAAGACGAAGTACTACTCAATGGCTTGGGCCGTATTCGCGATGTGGTGAGTGCCCCCAATGGCGAGATCTACGTTACCATCAACGATGGCGATACTAAAACCAGCAAAATTTATGCGATTCGGCCGAAAATCACTCCTTAAATAATTCTTTGACCATTACATCTGCAACATGAATACGGTGTGTTTTCAACACTGTTTTCCACCCATCGGCCATCCACCCATCGGCCATCACGAGCGTATCATGGCCTAATTGCAAAGTTTACTGACATAGCCTCAATTACCCTCGTCGCTTTGCCTTCACCATTTGACAGTTATTGCTATCAATTTTTCCGAATACGCCAATTCATTTTTATCAATATCCAGTCAACGAAATGTGAACTAAAGTTATTGCAGTTGAGAAACATTATCGTTAAACACTCGGTCGGGAGAAAACATATGAAAAAAAGAACATGGCATTTACTATCAGCGGTTGCCGTAGCGGTGACAATGTCTAATGCGAGCATTGCAGCGAGTCAACTAGAAGCCAAAACCAACCAATTTTGGTGGCCAGATCAACTTAACCTCAGCCCACTAAGACAACATGCGGCAGAATCCAATCCGTACGGCAGCAATTTCGATTACGTCAGTGAATTCAGCAAACTCAATTTACAGCAAGTAAAACAAGATATCGCAACGACTTTAAAGGATTCGCAAGCCTGGTGGCCAGCGGACTGGGGTCATTATGGGCCTTTGATGATCCGTATGGCATGGCACAGTGCCGGGGTTTATCGTATTCACGATGGTCGCGGGGGCGCAGCAGGCGGCCAACAACGTTTTGACCCTTTAAACAGCTGGCCAGATAATGCCAACTTAGATAAAGCACGTCGTTTACTATGGCCAGTTAAGAAAAAATACGGCCGTAGCATTTCTTGGGCTGACTTAATGGTGCTCTCTGGTAACGTAGCCCTTGAATCTATGGGTTTCAAAACCTTAGGTTTTGCCGGCGGCCGCACTGATGACTGGGAACCTGATTTAGTCTACTGGGGTCCAGAAACAGCGTTTCTGACTGACGAGCGCCGCGATAGTAAAGGCAAACTTAAAGGTCCACTTGCCGCGGTAGAAATGGGCTTAATTTATGTGAACCCAGAAGGCCCTCATGGCAAACCAGATCCATTGCTCGCCGCTGATGATATTCGTATGTCGTTTGGCCGTATGGCGATGAACGATGAAGAAATCGTCGCACTGATTGCAGGCGGCCACACCTTTGGTAAAGCCCATGGCGCGAAAAAACCTAAAGATTGCGTAGGCAAAGAGCCTGCAGCCGCTGGCCTTGAAGAGCAAGGCTTTGGTTGGAAAAACAAATGTGGTACAGGCCACGGTGCAGATGCCACCACCAGTGGTTTAGAGGGCGCTTGGACGGTAACACCAACGCAGTGGTCTACTAACTACTTAGACAATCTGATGAATTTTAATTGGGTACAAACACGCAGTCCAGCTGGCGCCATTCAGTGGATCCCAGATAATCCAGCAGCGGCAAACTTAGTGCCAGATGCACATATTCCGGGTAAACGTCATGCCCCAATCATGTTTACCACAGATTTGGCGCTTAAATTTGACCCTGAGTTCAAAAAAGTGATTGAACGCTTCCGTGCCGACCCGAAAGAGTTTGAACTCGCCTTTGCTAAAGCTTGGTTTAAGCTCACCCACCGCGACATGGGGCCACGTGCACGTTATGTTGGCGCTGAAGTGCCAGCGGATGTGTTTACTTGGCAAGATCCTATCCCAGCTGCCGATTACAAAGTGATTGAAAGCAAAGATATAAAAGCACTTAAAGACAAAATTGCCGCGTCAGGTTTAACCGTGCAAGAACTCGTTAGAACTGCTTGGGCAGCTGCAGCCAGCCATCGTGTTACCGACATGCGCGGCGGAGCCAATGGAGGACGTTTACGCCTAGAGCCGCAAATCAGCTGGGAAGTGAATAATCCAAGTGAAGTAAAACAAGTGTTAGCTAAGCTCGGAGACATTCAGGCTGATTTCAACAAAAAAGCCGGTAAAAAACAGGTGTCTATCGCAGATTTAATTGTACTAGGTGGCGCAGTCGCAATTGAAAAAGCCGCAGCCGATGCGGGTGTTAAAGTGGCGGTTGAATTTAAACCGGGCCGTACAGATGCGACTCAAGCACAAACCGACGTAAACTCGTTTGCAGTGCTAGAACCTAAAGCCGATGCGTTCCGTAACTATTACAGTGACGATGCGTTTATGTCTCCAACAGGCATGTTAGTCGATAAAGCCAATATGCTCGGCCTGACTGTACCAGAAATGACGGTGTTGCTGGGTGGTTTACGTAGTCTTGATGCCAACTTCCAAGGCACAAAACATGGCGTATTTACCGACAAGCCAGGTCAATTGAGCAACGACTTCTTCGTCAATTTGCTTGATATGTCAACCAAGTGGACAAAGGCAGCGAACGCAGAAAACTTGTATGAAGGCCACGACCGTCAAACAGGTCAACTGAAATGGACTGCAACGCCGGTCGACTTAGTGTTCGGTTCAAACAATGAGCTCCGCGCCATTGCCGAGGTTTACGCGGCAGACGACGCTAAACAAAAGTTTGTTGATGACTTTGTATCAACTTGGGTCAAAGTGATGCAACTGGATCGTTTCGACTTACATCACAAGTAAATCGCTACGCTTCAACACACCAAGCCTGCCTGCTCAATCCTCTGGCAGGCTTTTTTTTTCGTTACCATTGTGTTAATAATAGATACAACATAACCCATTGTAAGGATTAGAAATGGTTGTTCGTTCCGTGCACTCTACTGACTATCAAGAGCTCCTCGCAGTATGGGAAGATTCAGTGCGCGCTACCCATGATTTTATTTCTGAAGCAGACATTGCTTATTTTAAGCCTATTATCATCAACGAGGCTTTTCCTCATGTCACTTTATGGTGCATTGAAAATGCCCTTAGTCAAATAGTTGGTTTTATTGGCGTTGCAGGACAAAAAGTAGAAATGTTGTTTGTCCTCTCAGCTTATCGAGGTAAAGGTATTGGCCGAGAACTGCTCAATTACGCCAAGGCTCATGCAGCGGTGACCTTAGTGGACGTCAATGAACAAAACCCACAAGCCGTTGGTTTTTACCAAGCACAAGGGTTTGAGGTGTATGATCGCTCACCGCTTGACGATATGGGTAAGCCATTTCCGATTCTAAGGATGCGACTCGCATCCTAAGTTTTATCCCTCAGGTATCTTCAGACTGAATGTCTACTTCTCTCCAATATTGATTTAGTGCTTACATTCCCTAACTTTTTGCGACTTGTTTGTACTCGTTGGGAAGTTATTGTGGTGCTCATGTCAACCACTTGGATTGCCCAACATAAATGAATTAGATGACTTGCTGTAGCTAAGAGATTGCTACATACGACTGGGTATAAATCTCTACTCCGAATAAGAAGCAACACAACTTACTGATTTAATTAAAGTCCTATTTGAAATACCTTCTCGATCGCAGTTAACAGCAAAAGCCATAGCGAGCAAGAGATTCTGTTATTCCTTGCGACTACAGCGAGTTAAGTAAGTCTGAATGGTTGGATCAATATTTTACTAAGTAATGGCCTAAGCCCAAACAATTTGGGCTATTTTCCAGTCCATAATCGACAAAACCTTTGTGTAATGCCTTAATACTTAGGTCTAAGCAGCTGATTTATCTTCACAGATCAGTTTTTTACTAACGTTTTCGGATTTTGTGGTATTTTTAGTTAGTAAAATTTTGATCTGAACTTGCTCTTGCCTCACATGCTGCATACACGCTTGATCTTTAGCTTGTTTTTCATACTAAACTAAGCGCCTAGCCTAAGCTCTGTTAGTAAAAAACTGATCTCTGAGGTGTTACGGCTGCAGCTCACTTAGCATTTGCCTAAGTTTGAGTGGATAGATCAGATTTTTACCAGCTTTAGTTGCGTTTAGTATGGTTTTCCCACGCTTTATACAAATTTGTCCCATTTACTTAGTAAAATTTTGATCTGTTGCTTAACTCCAGTGCCAAGCGTTGCAAACACTGACTTTCAGTCAATAATTTCGGTGATAAGTGGCAAGTGCTAAAAGCCATTATTACTCAATACAAAAGGTTTATGACTATGATTTATAATGGTTTTATTAAAAGCCATGTGACAGATCACTTTTTTACCAACTGTTTAGGGCTGGCTCACGCTACTTAGTAAAATTTTGCTTTGTAAAGGGGGTTTACACTAACCTAAGGAAATTTATGGAATTTTTAGAATCGCTAGGAAAGTATTAGAAAACCTCAACCCCAGAGCAAATTTTTACTAACTTAGCTTAACCCGTTCCTACTCAGCTACTTTTAACTTTCCGTGCAGTCACTCTAACGCAAAGCCGTTGCACTTTTAGGACGATACAATACACTGGCACTTTAGGCCTGCGCTGCGGGCGAGAATAACAACAGGGAAATCCCATGCAATTAAAACTAACATTGATCGGCGTTGCGGTTGCAACCGCTTTACTTGGCTGTAGCCAAGCTCCCGTAGAATCTACCAATACCAACACAACTGCTAAAGTTGAAATCGTTGATAAAGCCACTGACAACCCACTCTTAGCGCCATTTTCAGGCCCATACCAAGGCGTGCCGCAGTTTGACAAAATGGACCTTGCACAGCTCAAACCTGCGCTAGAAGCCGCTATGGCAGAGCAACTCGCCGAAGTAGAAGCCATTGCTAATAACCCTGAGCAGCCTACTTTCGCGAATACCATTGTGGCATTAGAAGGCGCGGGCAAAACTTTAGATCGCGTTTTTACTTACTATGGCATTTGGGGCTCAAATGTTTCTAGCCCTGAGTTTCGTGAAATTCGTAACGAAATGGCACCTAAACTGTCAGCGTTCAATTCTAAAATCACCCAAAACAGTAAGCTGTTTGCACGCGTCAAAGCGGTATATGAAAGCGAAGAACTTAAAACCCTAACGCCTGAAGAACAGCGTATCACCTGGATTGTTTACAACGGTTTTGCCCGCAATGGCGCAACTTTAGATGATGCTGCCAAAAAGCGTTATGCTGATATAAATCAAGAGCTTGCAACTCTTCACGCGAAATTCTCAAGCAACGTATTAGCGGATGAAGAAAACTACGTAGTGTTCCTCACTAAAGAACAACTATCTGGTTTGCCTCAATCATTTATCGACTCAGCCGCAGCAGCAGCTAAAGAACGCGGTAAAGAAGGCCAGTACGCCATTACTAACTCACGTTCTTCAATGGATCCGTTTTTAACCTACTCAACAGAGCGCGCGCTTCGCGAGCAAGTTTGGAAAAACTACTACGAGCGTGGCAACAATGGTGATGAGCACGACAACAATGCCGTGATCAAGGCTATCTTAAAACTACGTCATGAGCGTGTGCAACTGCTTGGTTACGAAAACTACGCGCAGTGGCGTTTAGAAGACCGTATGGCAAAAACCCCTGAAAACGCCATGGCACTGATGAACAAAGTGTGGCCAGCAGCCATCGCCCGCGTGAAAGAAGAAGTGGCAGACATGCAAGCCATTGCCGACAAAGAAGGCGCGAACATCAAGATTGAACCTTGGGATTATCGCTTTTACTCAGAAAAAGTGCGTAAAGACAAGTACGACCTAGATTCAAACGAAGTAAAGCAATACCTGCAATTGGACAACTTGCGCGAGGCCATGTTCTATGTTGCTGGGCGTTTGTTTAATTTTGACTTTACCGAAGTGGCGAAAGGTTCAGTACCGGTATTCCACGAAGATGTGCGCGTATGGGAAGTGAAAGATAAAACCACCGGCAAGCATATCGGTCTTTGGTATCTTGACCCGTTTGCCCGTAAAGGCAAACGCTCTGGTGCGTGGGCAACCACTTACCGTAGCCACACCACATACGATGGTGTGACCAACGTATTGAGTTCAAACAACTCAAACTTTGTTAAGGCGCCAGAAGGAAAGCCAACGCTCATTTCATGGTCTGATGCCGAAACTTACTTCCATGAATTTGGCCATGCGCTGCATTTCTTATCAGCAGACGTAAAATACCCAACTTCTCACTCTGGCGTACGTGATTACACAGAGTTCCAATCGCAACTGTTAGAGCGCTGGCTATTAACTGACGAAGTAATTGACCAATTCCTAGTGCATCAGGAAACCGGCAAACCAATGCCAAAAGAATTGGTCGCGAAAATTAAAGCATCTGCGACCTTTAACCAAGGCTTCTCAACCACTGAGTATATGGCCTCTGCGATTATGGATTTGCTATACCACACCACAGATCCTGCGAAGATTGAGCCACAGCAGTTTGAAAAAGAGCAGCTGACCAAGTTAGGTATGCCAAGCGAAGTGGTGATGCGCCACCGTAGCACTCACTTTGGTCATATTTTCTCTGGTGAAGGCTACTCTGCCGGTTACTACGGCTATTTGTGGGCAGAAGTACTAACCTCTGATGCGGCAGAAGCATTTGCCAGCGCACCGGGTGGTTTCTACGACAAAGACGTTTCAGCACGTCTAGTGAAATATCTGTTCTCCGTGCGTAATGCTATGGACCCAGCAGAAGCTTATCGTTTATTCCGTGGCAGAGATGCCGAAGTCGATGCGTTAATGCGTGACCGTGGCTTTCCGGTAACCAAATAAGCTCAGCTAAAACCTGAGCTGAGATCAAACAACCCCACTAGGCCTGCTCGTCAGGCCTTATTTTTTGCCGTTTCGCGCACTAATTTGCTCTTCAAGCGCTTAAGTATTTGTGCAATTTAATCGCTCCCTTTTAACGCTCAAACCCATTTCAAATGCCTCACATTGAACTTGGAAAAACACACTTATCACCCATAAAGTCACAGATCCGACCTGCCATACCTTTCTCTTAGATGGCTTTGAGTGTAAAAATAAAGTTAATAATACATTGTTATTATTTTTCTATTGATAATGTAAATAATAATTGATCTCATTTGCCGTAAGTGTACACTCCTTCTCGAACTCAATCGGGAAAGGACATTTAGTGATGCTCGACACAATTCATTCCAGTATTTTATCTTGTATTGGCAATACGCCAATCGTCCGTTTGGAACGTCTCTTTGCAGATTATCCACACACAGTGTTAACTAAGTTAGAAATGCTCAATCCTGGTGGTAGTGTTAAAGACCGTCCAGCGCGTTATATGTTAGAGCAAGGCATTAAAACTGGTCGTATTCAGGCCGACAGCCATATTATTGAAAGCTCATCGGGCAATCTTGCCATTGCGCTGGCCATGAGTTGCTTGCAATTAGGGCTACGTTTTACTGCTGTGGTCGACCCAAAGATCTCGCCAACCAACCTTAAGCTATTGGAGATTTTTGGCGCTGAAATCGTCCAAGTCACAGAAAAGGACTGTAACAACGGCTACTTGCTGACGCGGATCAACACTGTTAACGCCATGCTGGCAAAAATGCCAAACGCGGTATGGATAAACCAATATGCCAACCCCGACAATTGGCGCAGCCACTATTACGGTGAAGCTGAAGAAATCCTGCAACAAGTGCCAGGCAAGATTGATTATTTGGTGATTGGCGCGTCAACGTCTGGCACCTTAATGGGTATTTCACGCCGTTTAAAAGAAGCCAACCCGGAGTTAAAAGTGATTGCCGTTGATATCGTCGGTTCGGTGTTATTTGGCGGTCACTCTGCACCGCGTGAATTACCGGGTATTGGCGCAAGCCGCGTCCCTGAGCTGCTTAACGCCGATGAAGTCGATGAGGTTATCTATGTCGATGATTACGAATCGGCCATGGCTTGCCATCGCCTAGTTAAAAGTGAAAGTATTTTTGCCGGTGGCTCCAGTGGCTCAGCCATTGCCGCCATTGAACAACTTCTGCCACGCATTCCCTCCCACAGCACAGTGCTGACCCTTTTCGCAGATCGCGGCGATCGTTATTTAGATCTGGTTTATGACCAAGCTTGGCTGGACATGGTGAAAGCCCGCCATGAAGCACGCTTACAAGCGCAAACCACGCCTTTTATCGAGAAAATCGCCTGATCTTTTGTAGTAAAAAACCAATTTAGGACTATGTATGACTATCACAGCTGAACTTCGCTACCTAAGCCAATCTGATCTCAAACAACTGGGTGCCGATCACAGTAATGCCTTTATGTGTGCCATCGAAGAAGGTTTGCAATTGCATGCCAAACGCCAGTTTACTCAGCCGCTCAAACCTTATTTACGCTGGCCAGATGCACCACATATTGCCGACCGCATTATTGCTATGCCTTGTTATTTAGGCGGCGATAATCCAATTGCAGGGATCAAATGGATTGGCTCACGTCATCACAACCCCACGAAACATCAGCTGCCACGTGCCAGTGCGGTGATCATCCTTAACGACGCTGAGACCAACTACCCAGTTGCGATTCTTGAAGCCAGTCTCATTAGCGCCATGCGTACCGCCGCCATTACAGGTATCGCTACACGTTACTTAGCAAAAAGCGATTTCCGTGAAGTCAGTATTATTGGCTGTGGCCCAATTGCGCAAACTCAAGTGCAAACCTTGTTAGAACAATACCCGCAAATCACCCATGTGCATTTATATGATTTGTTCCCTGCTGCCGCTGACAAGCTGATCAGTCAATTTGCACCACGTTTTCCAAATGTCAATTTTACCATTCAAGCCAGTGCCGAAGCGGCGGTGCGCTTAGCCGATGTGTTGGTCACCTGCACTGTGTCCGATGCGCCTTACATTCCGTTTGCGTGGTTAAAACGCGGCTGTTTTGTCTCTAATATTTCGATCATGGACATTGAAAAAGACGTGTTCCTCAAAGCCGATAAAGTAGTGGTGGATGATTGGGACCAATCAAACCGCGAGAAAAAGGTCATTAATCAGTTAGTTGAAGAAGGCTTGTTCAGCCGTGAGCAGTTACATGCCGAGCTGGGCGATATCGTCAGCGGCGAAATTAAAGGTCGCGATAATGATGACGAAATTATTTTGCTCAACCCAATGGGCATGGCGATTGACGACATAGTGTGTGCACGCTGGTTCTACCAAGCGGCGCTCGCGCAGCAAGTTGGTACTCGTTTACCGCTGTTTTAAGCAAGGAGCGCGACATGCACCAATGGCAAACCGCCCAGTTACATGCACTTGTTGCCGCTTTGTATCTGGAAAACTTCGCCACTTTTCGCCGCTACTGTCATTTTAGTCATGATCAGTTGCTAATAGCGCTGGATGCGTCGCGCACCGTGCAACTGCCTGCCCGTTGGCAGGCCGTTGCCATGCTGCCGATGACCATTACCGGCGATACGATTTTGTTGGCGGTTGAAGGTGGCGAATATGCCAGCGAAATTCCTCTGGCCGACTTTATGACGGTATTAACCACTGCCACTTGGTGGCCAGCGGCAACCCGTGAAAAAGCGCAATCTCTGTGGCAACACGCCCTGGCGGGTAGAGCCAAGCTTGCTGACCTTGCAACTGAGTTTTCATCTCTAAATTCAGTGACCAAAGCCAAACTTGAGCAAGACTTTGAATTGTTGGCGATGCAAATTGACCGTCCCAATCACCCATTTGCCCATGCCAAAGGCGAGTTATTACATTTGCTCGTGGCACCCACCACTCAAGTACAATGGTGGGCCGTGCCTAAGGCTCAGATTTTTAGTAAACAGGTCAATTCCCCTGCGACACAACTTCTTGCACCCACCTTGCAAGCCGAACTAGAGCAGGTATTACACGGTACTTTAGAGGCGAAAGGGGTAAATGCGCAGGACTATCTTGCCTTACCTGCGCTACCGAGTGAGCAGCCAATTATCGATGCACTGCAATTTGCTTTACCGTTGCCATTTCAGTCTGAAGTGCAAGCTGCGACTAGCTCGTTGCGCAGCTTTTATTATCAGGCTGATCAACATCTGAAATTTGCCACCAGCCAAGCAACGCTCGGCGCTAAACGCACTATGCCTGCTCGCTATCTGCATAATGGTGATGCGGCGTTTGCGTTACTACAGCAGATCTTACAGCGTGACACTAAACTTGCTGCCTGTGTGCAATTGTGCGATGAGCAAGCTTGGTGGGTAAGCGGCGCAGCGCCTGCTTTAGTAGATTGCCAAGGCGAAATTGGCGTGCAGCTGCGCTATTTCCCAGCGACACCAGCCGCCACACTGCCCCGTTTTACCATGGCAGCACTTAACCACCCAGCCGCGTGGCGCGCGTTACAACAAGCTGGGTTTGATATTGCCAGTTTATGGCCGCGCTTAATTACCGCGTTTACCCGCACTATGCTGACGCTTTGGCAATATGGCGTGTTACCTGAGTGCCACGGGCAAAATATTCAGCTGTGGTTGGATGAACAGCAAGACTGGCAGTTTATTTTGCGTGATCACGATACGCTGCGTATTTGTCGCGCTCAGCTTGAGCAACAGCAATTGCCCGTACCGGATTACCAAATCAACTGGCACACCCCCAATACTTTGGTGTTGGATGACCAAACCAAGCTGCTGGCCTACTTCACCACCTTAGGTATTCAGGTCAACTTGTACCCCATTGCTTGTGCCTTGAGCAAACTTGGTGACTATAACGAAGCTGAGTTTTGGCAGCAGTTACAGCAAAGTATTGAAGCAGTCGCCACAAGCTTTGCAGAACCACAGCAGCAAATCTTAACGGATGCGTTGTTGAGGGCGAAAGCTTGGCCATTTAAAGCCATTTTAACGCCGTTGCTCAATGCCGATGACCAAGCGACTGGCATGCCAAGTGCTTTGTTTGACATTGCCAATCCTCTGCGCCAAGTGTCCCGTTATGTTGCGTCGTAGCTTTTATACCTTATGTGGCGTGCAGTTTTTGGCAACCTTTTCGCTGATGTTGCTTATCCCTGTTATGCCGCTGTATTTGCAAACACTCAATCAAGGCCAGCCTTTGTCTGGATTGTGGCCAGCGGCAGCTATTGCTGCGCCAGCTATTGGCGCGTTATTGAGTGCTGCTTTGATTGGTAAAGGCTGCGACACATTGGGTGGCAAACGTATGCTGCTTATCACCCAAAGCACCTTTGTGCTAGCGCTATTTTCCATGGCATTGGCAAGCAACGTCTATGCATTTTTAGCCGCACGCTTGCTGCTCGGTTTTGCGGGGATCTCCTTGGTGTTGACGGTGCTATTTAGCCACGCCAGTTATCGTAGCGAAGCCGTGCAATTAGCCAGTCAACAACGTGCTATTGCCCTCGCTTGCCTACTCGGTCCTTTATGTGGCGGCTTCGCCTTAGACCAAATTGGCATGCAGCCCTTGTTGTTGGCTACCGCTATTGGCGGCTGCGGGATGTTAGTGGCTTGCGTTTGGCTGATTCCTAAACCAAACCTCGCGCAACCAACAGCAAACAATTCACCGCACACGGATTCAACCGCCACCTCGCTTTGGTCTTGGTCAATGGGTTGCTGGCTGGCTGCCGGCAGCGCAGTACAAGCAGGAGCATTTGCGTTAGTGATTGCATTTGCGTTGTATTGCCAACAGGTATGGCAACACAGCAGTTATGTAGCCACCACCATAGGGGCATTACATGCCACAGCATGGTTTGCCACTTTTATCTGCGCAGGATTTTGGGGACGGCGGAACGAATCCGGTAACCTCACCCGTCACTATGCCTTGGCTTGTTTAGGCTGCGCCTTAGCCTTAATGGCGCTGCCGTTTTCCAATCAAGTTTGGCTGTTTGCGCTCTTACGTTTGCTGCAAGGCGCTTGCTTTGCGGCGTTACCACAAACCCTGTTTTTAAAAATGACTCAATTAAGTAGTAGCACGCAGCGCGGCGCCGCCATCGGTTTGGCGCGCAGCAGTCAAGTGGTGGGGCAACTGCTTGGGCCGCTTTCGGTGGCGCTGGTATATGACCAATTTGGCGCCGAGGCGGTGCTGTGGCCGGTGATCTTATGGTTTATCGCCGCTGCCGTACTGGTGCTTGGCCCGCACAGTTTCAATTCAACTTATTTTAAAGCGATTTCAAAATGAACTGGACACGTTTACAGCAAAAACTTGCTGAACAATATCTCAATACCTATCTACGTGAATTAGCCGTCGATCTTGGCCTTTGCCACCTTGGACAGCAAGTGTACCTAGTGCCATTACAAGGTTTAAACACCAAACTGCAATTTAAGCTTAGCCATTATTCAACCACAGGTTATCACCGTTATCTCTACCCTATCACGCTTATCAATACAGACGGTAACACCACAGTGCAGGATGTTGAGGCATTGGTGGATGTGTTGTGTCAATCGTTAGCAACGCTTGCCAATCATGACGCAGCCAAACGGCTACGTGAGCAAATTCAAAATAGCCTTGAACACTGCCACTACTATACCGAGGCGCGCCAAGCTAATGTTCCCAGCCGCACCATCGCCAAGGATTTTATCGCGGCAGAGCAAGGGCTATTGTTGGGCCATCCGTTTCATGTCACCTCTAAAGCCATGCAAGGTTTTAGCGAAGCAGACCGCAAACGTTATAGCCCAGAATTAGGCGCCGCCTTTAAGCTCCATTATTTTGCAGTAGCGCCTCGGTTGATGACGCAGCGGGTATTGAACGGGCAAAGCTTGCCACAAGACCCAACCGCGAGCCAAGCTGCCAAAGCGTTACTGCCCAAAGAGTTCCAACATTACCAATTGCTACCTTGTCATCCTTGGCAAGCCAATATGTTGCTAGATGCTCCACAATTGCAAACCTATTTAAAGCAGGAAGAAATTTTATCGTTGGGACCTTTGGGAGAAACCGCATGGCCGACCTCTTCGGTACGCACGGTATTTTTACCGAATTTAGGACTTTTTATTAAGCTGAGCTTAGATGTGCGGATCACCAACTTTATTCGCAATAACCCGCCGAGCCATATTGCCAGAGCCATGGACGCCAGCGACTTTTTAAGTGCCAATCAGCTGTGTGATAGCACCCGTGGCTTGTTAGTATTACCTGAACTTGGCGCACAAACACTGGCGATCCCTGACTTAGAAGCATCGTTTGCGATACTTTATCGCCAAGGTTTAAACCCAGCCCAAGCGCGGCAAACTCGAGTGGTTGCCAGTCTCGTTGAAGAATGTCCACTGACTGGTAACCTGCCTTTAGCTGAGTTTATCGTCGAAGCGGCCCATCACCATGGCACCACGGCCAATAGCCAATTTGTTGCGGCGTGGTGGCGTGCCTATGTGTATGCCTCACTACTTCCGGCACTGGAATTGTTTGCGACCTCAGGGGTTAGCCTTGAAGCCCATTTACAAAATAGCCTGATGTTATTGGCCGAAGGTTGGCCACAAACTTTAGTGGTGCGGGATATGGAAGGCGCCAGCATTACCGCGCGTTCAAATCTACCACCTGATGCTGGTTTAGCGGCCGACAGCCACGCCAGTTACAGTGAAGACGAGGCTTGGTTCCGCTTTCAATATTATGTGGTAGTCAACCATATCGCTCATGTATTAAGCGCCATCGCGCGGCATTTTCCGGTTTCTGAGGCGGCACTTTGGCAAGTATGTAATGAGCTACTTAGCGATGAGAGCGTACCTGACGAAGTAAAACCATACTGCCAAGCGCTACTGCGCGCTACGAGCTTGCCTGCCAAAGGCAATTTATTGAGTACCTTACAAGCACGCGGCGAATCGCCAGTGTGGGTAACTATTGCCAATCCCTTGGTGCAATCCCATGCGCCAACGTTGGCAGCACAGCAAACAGCCGCAGAGCAAAGTGAACAGCGGGTGATCCGTCAGCTACTTGAGGCTTTATGTTACGAGCAAGTGCTGCCCTTGTATTGGCATGGTGATGTCGCGCATATCAATATTAACGCTGAACTTAGCTACCAATTTAATGCCAAGTACAGTGCCCATTTTAATCGCTTGCGCCTTGATGCCACAACGCTCATCCGCTGCCATGGTTGCCAATATCAAACCCCGACGCTCACTTTGCTGTTAGCCGATCTCAGTTTATTACAACTTGCTAAGCCCCAAGATTGGCTGCGCTTTAGCGATGAGCTATTCCACACTATGATGAAACATGCCGAGGTGCTAGCCGCGAAACCAACTGAACTGCTACGGGAACTAGGTTACGCCGAGCTTGAAGCCAAAGTGAATAACGGTCACCTTTATCACCCCAGTTTTAAATCTAGATTGGGCTTTACCCTCACCGACAATCAGCACTATGGCCCAGAACTGGCCAAACCTTTTGCGGTACAGTGGCTCGCCGTACAGAAAAGTTTAGCGCGTTTCGATGCTTTGGCTGAGTTTCAAGGTAGCGATTTGCTGCAGGCGAGTTTTAACGCCGTACAACAAGCTGAACTTCATGCTGAGTTGACGAGTTTAGGGTTGAGTTTAGACAGCTGCTACATACTGCCTGTCCACCCGTGGCAATGGCAGCATATTGGGCAACTGTATTTTGCGCAGGATGACATTTATCCGTTGCAGTTTAACGGCCCCCAGTATTTGCCGCAGCAATCTATTCGCACCCTCAGTCAACATGACGAGCCTGCGGCATTGTCGATAAAGCTGGCGATGAGCATCACCAATACTTCAACTTCACGCGTTTTGGCGCCACATACGGTTGCCAATGCTAGCGCTATCAGCAGTTGGTTATGCCAATGTGTCGCCGATGTGCATGCTTGGCAACACGTTGTCAAACCGATTTTATTGCGTGAAGTGGCGGGGTTAAGTGTCGCAGCAACCACGAATTTGCCTGCGCAATACGGCGCGTTAGCCTGTATTTGGCGCGATAGTATTGAACGTCATTTGCACGGCGAGCAGCGCGCAGTACCAGTGACCGCGTTAATGCAATTAGACCATGACGGTCAGCCAGTGATTGCACCTTGGGTGGCCAAATATGGTTTGCAGTTATGGCTCGAGCGTTTAATTGATGTCGCCTATTTACCCGTAATGCATATGCTCTGGCACCACGGTTTGGCGATGGAGTCGCACGCGCAAAACATGGTACTGATTTTAGACCAAGAATTGCCCGTCCAAGTGGCACTCAAAGATTTCCATGATGGCGTACGTTACAACCCCGCTTGGCTTGCCAATGCCGCCTTACTGCCACAATTAACCGATGCGCCAGCAGCTCACGCGGCGGTCAACCCTAACTCGTTCTTAGTAACGACGGATGCCGACGAACTCAGAGACTTTACCCAAGATGCCTTGTGCTTTGTCAATCTCGGTGAATTAGGCTGGTTTATAGAACAGCATTTTGGCCTCAGCGGCACGCAATTTTGGCAGCTAGTCGCAAAACGTGTGCTCCACTATCAGCAAGCACATCCACATTTGACACCACGCTTTAAGTTGTTTGACTTTTTCGCACCACAAATTGCCGTTGAACAACTCGCCAGTCGCCGCTTTTTACCTGAGCAAAGGTTGCGGGTAATGGCTGTCGATAACCCCTTATTTATTGCCAAACAAGCTCTAAGCGCAAAAACCGCAAGCCAAGCGCCAAAACTTCATATCGAGGCGAGCGTATGAGCTCTACCCCGCTTAAACAAAAGCTTAGGGGCGATGCCCCCAGCTTTGGCCTTTTTAGCGCCATCAACAGTGCCATCGCCATTGAGCAATTGGCACTGGCAGGCTACGACTATGTGATCGTGGATACCGAACATACTTTGTTTAGTCCACATGAAATCGACCATTTGCTGCTTGCCGCCAAAGCGGCGGGGCTCGCTGTGTTGGTACGCATTGCCAAGCAGCGTTTTGATTGGATAGCGCCACTGTTAGATGCAGGCGCTACGGGGATTATTGCCGCCAATGTTAAAACCGTGGCCGAAGCCGACGCTTTAGTTGCGGCGAGTTATTATTTCCCCTTGGGGCGCCGCGGCCTCAACAGCACCCGTTTTAATGGCTATGCCAGTTTAGATTTGGCCACCAGCAATCAAGCGGCAAACCAACAGACCGTCGTAATTGCCATGATAGAAAGCCGTGAGGGCCTTGCTAATGCTGGAGCCATAGCCGCTGTAAAGGGGATTGACGGGCTCCTCGCCGGTGCCGCCGACCTCTCGCAAGACTTTGGCTTACCTTGGCAAACCCAGCATCCAGAAGTCGTCGCCGCCATCCAAGATTTGCAAGCGCAAACGGCCAAACAGCATTGTGCTTTTATCGCCATTCCGCGCCAATTGAATGACGTGCAAACATGGCGAAAACGTGGTGTTGCACACTTTGTCATTGGCGACGACCGCAGCATTATGCGCCGTGCTCACATTCAACATCTACAACAGCATTTAAAGGAGTATCAAGATGGCAGTGAATAGTACGCTTATCCAAGACTATATCGCAAAGCAAAGCAAAGAAGTGTGCGCGTTTATTTATGATTTAGACTTTTTAAGCAGCCATATGCAAACCTTGGTGGCGCAATTACCCACCCAAGTCGATAGCTATTACGCCATTAAAGCCAATAGCGACGAAGCTGTTTTAGCCGCTTTACTGCCGCATGTGTATGGCTTTGAAGTAGCTTCCATGGGGGAAATTGCCAAAGTGCGGGCTGTCAGTCGCGATGTCCCCATCGCCTTTGGTGGACCAGGTAAAACCATCAGCGAACTGCAAACAGCACTCGACTTAAATGTCGAACTATTCCATTTAGAAAGTGAGCTGCAACTAGCACGTCTTAATCATTTGGCAGCAGAGCGAGGCATGCGCGTAAAATGCTTATTACGGGTTAATCCGCACTTTGATTTACCGACCGCAACGCTACAAATGGCCGGCCAAGCCACCCAATTTGGCATTGATGAGATGGAGCTAATGGCGTTGTTGCCGCGCTTGAGCGATTACCCGCATCTCGAGGTCATTGGATTTCATTTTCATTGTTTATCCAATAATTTGGATGCCTATAAACACGCGGCTTTGGTGCGTCATTATGTACAAACTGCACAACAATGGGCAACGCAATTTAAGCTTAACCTCACCACCATCAACGTTGGTGGTGGGATTGGCGTGACCTACCAACCCCATGAGCAAGAATTTGATTTTGCGCGTTACTGTGAGTTATTAGCCCAACTTTGCCGTGATTACCCTCACTTGCGCTTAGCAACAGAATGCGGCCGTTATATTAGTGCCGAGTGTGGCGTGTATCTTTGCGAAGTCACCGACATTAAACAAAACCATGGTCAATATTTTGCGGTTTTACGCGGCGGTAGCCATCATTTCCGCTTACCGTCGTCGTGGCAACATAACCATCCCTTTGTGGTTATTGCCAGAGATATTTGGCCCTATTCATTCGCCCGCCCAGCGGCCGTAAAAGTCGCGGTGACGTTGTGTGGTGAACTGTGTACGCCAAAAGATGTGTTAGCCAAGCAAGTGACTGTTGCAAGCCTACGTGCAGACGACATCGTCATGTTTCAAAAAGCGGGCGCCTATGGTTGGCATATTTCCCACCATGACTTTTTAAGCCACCCGCACCCAGAACGTGTTTATATCAAGGATCAAACGCTACTAATTAGTGAGGATAATCATGTTACTCGATAAAACTCTGAGTTTTGTAAACCCAGCCACATTAAAACCAAATGAAGAGATCATCCCCGAGCGGGCGCAGTGGTTGTGCGAAAAAATCACTACCGAGCAATTGTGGCGAGTACCCATTACCGTTGATAGTCGCAGTATGTCGATTATGGATGGCCATCATCGTTACACGGTGGCAATGCAGTTAGGCTTAAAAAGAGTACCTTGCCTGTTGCTGCCTTATGAAGAGGTGGAATTTTGGAGCACGCACCCAGACCTTGAGCTGACACCGCAAATAGTGGTGGAATACGCCAACGCGGGAGTGCGCTTACCGCCCAAAAGCACCCGCCATCAATTTAAAACACCGTTACCAGATTGTAACGTGTCCCTTAAACTGCTTCATTATTGATAATTGTTATCATTTGAATTATCATGCGTGTAATTTAATACGGACTAAGGAAATGCTCCCGCTATGAATCGCACGCTCTCTGCTATCACACTTGCGCTGGCCAGTACTTTGGCAATCTCTTCATTCCACGCTCATGCGGATGACGACGGTATCGAACGCATTGAAATCCATGCTGAACGTATGCCCAGTGAACTCAACGCCATTGCGCGTAATGTGACTGTAATTGATGAAGACACGTTACGGCAACAGTTCGCCACCGCTGCAAACTTAGCGGAAGTGCTCGCAAAAGTTGTGCCCGGCATGGCACCTCCTACTCCGGCTTTAACTAACTTCGGCACCACCTTACGTGGTCGTAATGCGCTGGTATTAATTGATGGCGTGCCGATGAATACCAACCGCAACATTTCGCGCGACTTACACAATTTACATCCAAGCCAAGTCGATAGAGTGGAAATTTTCCGTGGTGGTAATGCTTTATTTGGCAGTGGCGCAACGGGTGGGGTTATCTACATTCACACTAAAACGGGTCAACCCCAAACAGCTCAGCAAACCACTGTAGGGCTCAAGTCTAGCCTAACCGAAATTGATGGTGATGGTTTGAGTTATCTTGCTGGTCACACAGCTAGCGGCCAAGTACAAGGCTGGTTATACCGCGCCGCAGGCAGCATTGAACAAACCAATGGGTTTTATGATGCCGATGGTGACCGCTTAGCGCCAGAGCCAAGCCAAGGTGATAACTACGACAGCACCATTTACAGCTTTGATGGCAAACTGAGCAAAGAGTGGGATAACCAAAGCTTAACCTTATCTATGTTGTGGTATGCTTTAGATCAAGACTCAGATTATGCCAGTGATCCGAGTGCGGCTAAAGATCCTTACATCACCAAAGCACGCGCTATCAAAGGTTTGTCTCTTGATAAGCAAAATGAGATCAATAACTTAGTTTTAAATGCGCAATATCACAGAAATTTAACGGCTGATCACAGCGTCAATACCCAGCTTTATTATCGCGATTATGACGCACGTTTTGCGCCATTTGATGGTCGTAAGTTTGCCACTTGGAACCATTTGGCACAAACCTACCTTGAAAGCAGTAATCTTGGTTTACGCGTGACCTTTAACTCTAAGTTAAATGACAAGATTGAACTCGACTGGGGTATCGACGCCAGTGACGAGCGCAGCGAAATGCCAGTAACCACCTTTGATAGTGACATCTATAATGCATCACAAGGTTTAGTATTTAAGTCGCTGGGTGATAAAGCATTTGTGCCTGAGATCAGCCACAAGTCGCTTGCCGCATTTGTCCAATCACGCGCCAAAATCAGTGATGCAGTAGCACTTGAAGCGGGTGTACGTTACGAGCGTATCGACGCGAGCTTTAAACCGTTTACCACCCTTGGCTCACAAACTGCGGTAACAGGCAGTGCTTATGATTACAGCTCATTTGTGTACAACTTAGGCGCGACCTATAACTTAAATGACGACCATACTTTTTATATCGCCGCCAATGAAGGCTACGAGTTACCAGACATAGGTTTGCAAATTCGTTATGCCAACAGTCAGTTTGATTTAAGCCAATCTAATTTAGAGCCAGTTGAAACCACAGATTATGAACTCGGTTGGCGCGGTGTGATTGGCCCAGTGTCAGCAAACTTGGCTTACTTCACCTCAAGCTCTGACTTAGGTGGAGTTAAGAGCGAGAATATGGGCCTTAGTTTGACCCGTAACAAAGTTCGTATTGACGGCTTTGAAGCGTCGGCTAAATACTTAGTCCATGCCGCATGGGCACTAGAGCTGAATTACAGCCAAGTAGATGGTGAAGAAAAAGCCCAAGGCAAAACTGCATATACAGTGATGAACGGCTTTAGCATTCCACCAAGTAAGCTGAGTGCTGTGGTGAACTACGACGCAGGTAATGGCTGGACAAGCCAATTGACTTGGCTAAATGTCGCAGGTGACGATTATCGTATCGATGGCAAAAATGCCTTTGCACGCCGCGATACGCAAAGCTACAACGTGGTTGATTGGCAAAACAGCTTTGAGCTTGGCCAAGGCACCCTGACTGTGGGGATTGAGAATTTACTGAACAAGCAATACTTCTCGCTATACAGCCAGTTGCAACGCAACGGCAACAACACCAGCTCTATTCCTGGCCGTGGTCGGACCCTTGCGGTGCAGTATCAGTTTAACTGGTAATTTAACTCAGTCAGAGTAACTCAAGATAAACCCACGCGTGACACTCAGTTGCGCGTGGGTTTTGTTTGCTAATACAATTAGTCAGCGACTAGTCAGCGACTTTGACGTTACCTTTAACGTTGTGAATGCTCAAGTCACCAGAGCCTGCGTCGGCTATGGTAAGCCCATTAGCGCCATCTATGTGAATATCACCAGAGCCGTCATTAATATAAACACTGCCCTTGATGTTTTTCACCAGCATATCGCCACTGCCGTCTTCAATCGATACATCCCCTGTCGCATTCGATACCAAAATATCGCCCGAATCATCGTGGATAGTCACTTTAGCACCGCCACTGAGGACGATGTCGCCTGAGTCGTCTTCAATTGTAATGTCGCCCTGCAAACCGCTAATCGCAATATCACCGCTGTCATCATCGAGATCCAATGTAAAGCCTTGCGGTACACGCACCACTAAATCAATGCGTGGGCTGTTTCCTGAGTACCACGCAAAACCAGCAGGCTCTTTACCCCGTGCTTTGGCTATCAATTGCGCTTTGTCACCGTCGCGCTCGAGCGTAATAAGGTAACCGCGCGCATCCGTTGTTTGTATCTTTGCTAAGATTTCAACCTTATCTAGACCCTCGACGCCTTCAATACTTATATCACCCGCGTCAGTATCCGCAACTAAGCCCCGTAGCCCCGTCGCATCAAGCTGCAATTGTTCTGTTTCGCGCACATCTGCACGTTTACCGCTCTTACCATCAATATGAATAACACAGCCCGATAGTATTGCTGTCATGACAGCTGCAGAAAGTAACTTATACATGGTTAATCCTTAAAACTAATTATTATTGCTATAAACACAGTCCAGCAAATCACATACCAATTTTTATATACATATATTTCAGTAAGTTAAGAAAATGCTCATTCTTAATTTAAAGCTCTCTTGGTCAAACAAACCAAATTATTGTCAATTTGCCTAACTGTGTTGACTCCCTAGTCGTCAATAAAACCGCTTAAATCCTATGAAAAATTTGCGCTTTTTCAGCCGTTCGCCAACAATTTTCATAACATCTTATTGTGGTTAGGAAAATGATCCGCGTATTTGTGGTGCTTTATTTACTGATATGGAACGCTTACTTTGCCTGTACTCATGCGAAAGCCACTGAATTTTGGCCTTTGCAGCAATACGACTTACGTAATTGGACCGTCAACGACGGCTTGCCGCAAATTTCGGTCTACGACATTGTACAAGACGACAACAGCTATTTGTGGCTTGCCACTGAAAAAGGGGTCGTGCGTTTTGATGGTGAGCAATTTCGCACCTTTAACCGCAGCAATACCCCATTGTTGGAAAACCCTCGCATTCAACGTTTGTTGTGGACCAACCAACAACAAATGCTGATAGCCAGTTCGAGTGCGCTGACGCTCTGGCAGGACGACGTATTTACCGCTATAGAACTGAACCAAACCGAGTCTCGACGCGTGACAGATATGATCCAACTACCAAGCGGAGAGGTGATAGTCGCAGCAGGTCAACTTTATCGCTTAGAGCAAAATTCACTGCATCTTTGGCATACCGAAATTAATGATGTACAAAAGTTGTTGTTATGGGACCAGCAACTCTGTGTGATTAAAAACAACCATCTAGCCTGTTTGCAAGGCGCGCAATTTCAACTCCATGGCATGCCGATTGCCGACAATTTACAAGTTAACTTTGCCACTGAATACTTCGGGACTATTTATGTTGGCACGCAGGAGGGTTTATACAAACTTGCTGGCGACCAATGGTATGCGGTGACTTTACCTGAGCAATCCGCTATTCAAACAATGTTTACCGAATCGAATAAGACGCTTTGGGTCGGTTCAGACCATGCCTTATATCGGTTTGTCGATGGAAAGTTCACCGAAGCGTTAGATTACACCTCAAACTCACCTTTAAACCGTATTCGTAGTGGCTTTATCGATAAGCACCAGCGCCTGTGGCTCGGCAGCCAAACCTCGGGCTTGTTACGCCTGCATCTTAACCCAGCGTTGAATCTTGGCTCAGATCACGGGTTTCAAGAACCTTTTGTGTGGAGTATCTCCACCGCCGAGCAAAAGCTGTTAATAGGCACCAATGAAGGGCTTTATCAAGAAACCGCACCGCAGCAATTTGCGCCGTTATCGCTCCAGCCGCAACCCGATAATATGGCAATTTATACTCAATGGCTTAACCCGAAAGACAGCACCCTGTGGCTCGGTACTAAAGCTGGACTTTGGCGTTATCGATGGCCGGCGCTCACTTTGCTGGACACCTTCGACGCCCTTGCAGGGATACAAGTTAATGGTGTCATGGCAGACTCTACAGGCACCATATGGATAGCGACTCAGCAAGGGCTGTGGCGTTATGAACAACAACAGCTTACTGAAGTGGAAGAGTTCGCCGACAATCGTTTTGCAGGCATCCGGTATTTATATCAAAGTGGTCCAACCCTTTGGATTGGCACCGAAAAAGGCTTACTGCGTTATCACCAAGGGCGTTTCTCTGCGGTAGCACAAGAAACTCTCGCCAACGCGTTTATTTCGTTTATTGGCGAGATGCATGATGGCAAGCTGATGGTTGGCACATTTCAGCATGGTTTGTGGATACGCCACACTGACCACTGGCAACAATATAGCACCCCACAAGGCTTACCTATGGATAATGTCACCTATGCTGAGGATACTGGCAAGTATTTACTCTGGGCCGGCTTACAAGGGGTGATGAATATTGAACGCAGCAGTTTGCTACAGCCACCTCTGTTATTTGAATTGATCATTGACAATACCGGCTTTGACACCCGCAATGAGTTTCATCGCTGTTGTAACGGCGCCGGTATCGGAAAGGGCCTTGGGCGTGGCAACAGCAGCTACCTGCCCTCCGTGACGGGTTTAATAGAAATTCAACATGACTTATTGCATTCACCCAGCCGTCTAACCCCCCCTATCATTGAACAGTTTTTTGCCAATGATCAACTCGTCTCAAGCCCTGTGGTGTTATCCCCTCAGCAGCTCGATTGGCGCATTGAATTTACCGTCCCACACTATGAGCGTAGTGCTGGTATGGAGTTTCGGTATCAATTACAAGGTTATGATAAAGAATGGAAATACGCGCGGGGACTAAGAGAAGCACGCTACACTAACTTATCCGGTGGCAATTACTTATTTTTAGTTGAAGCTCGCCACAAAGGCTATCCAGTTTGGAGTACCGCCGCTACTTTACCTATAGTAAAACAACCTTTCTGGTTTGAAACTTGGTGGTTTTATATACTTACCATTTGTGCCGTGTCAATGCTGATAATATTGAGCTGGAAATGGCGAGCAAGGACTTTGCTTTCACGCCAAAAATCGCTCGAATTACAAATAGCCAACCGTACTGAAGAATTGCGCGAAGCCAATGCGCAATTACAAAAAGCGAATCAACAATTACTCCATGCCAGCTTGCGCGATGCACTGACGGGCCTACATAATCGCCGTTACTTAGAGCAAACTTTACCCACTTTATTAGTTGATGCGCGGCAAAAACAAATGCCGCTTGGGGTTATCATAGTGGATATAGATAACTTCAAAGCCATCAATGATGAGTTTGGCCATCATATCGGCGATGCAGTGCTCATCGCTATGGCAGATATTCTATTGCGTCATAGTCGTATGAACGACCATGTGGTCCGCTGGGGCGGCGAGGAGTTTGTGATCCTCACGGAAAATAGTAGCGACTTGGCTGCACTCATCGAACGTTTGTTTACTACCATTCGCCAAGCGCATTGGCCGCACGGAAAAACGGTGCGTTGCTCAGCGGGGGTGAGCTGTCATCCTTGCGATAGTGACCAATATTGGAGTATCGACCACACCTTTGAGCTGGCGGATAAAGCCTTGTATTTAGTTAAAAAACAAGGGAAAGACGACTGGTTGTGGTTACAAAGTAAATATCCTAATGAACCACAAGCAGCCGCTAACTTAGCACAGACAGACCCGCAAATGCTGTTGCAAAACCCAGCGATTACGGTAATTCGCTCTGGCAGTCAAAAGATGGCGGTGCAAAACAGACGCAGCCAATCCCAGCAAACGCCTGATTAAAGCTAGTTAGTCAGTAAAGTTTGGACGTATAGCATTGATATAGCGATACCAAAAACTACCTGCGCCACTTAAACGATATGTAGGTTCTGGCGTCCAACCAGCTGTTTGCGCTTCATCACTTAACCACTTGCTGGCACTAACTGTGTGATAGTCAAAAATGTTGTCGTAAGTAATCAGGTAAGTTCATTACGCTAACTAATTACATATCTGCACCAGCACGCTGGTAACTAAATTGTCATGACGTTTCACTTCAGTGGCATATATTTGATAGTCAATAAACCAAACCGAGCGCAGCAAGATTTAGACTCTCGCGTGGCGCGTTTTTCGGCAGTGGGTTTAAAGCATTTCACCAAGCGTTATGGTATCCACATCTGAGGGTGAAGTTGAGTTCCCCCAAGCTACTTTGAAAACCCAACCACACTGTATAACTCCTCAACCTTAGCTAAAAAGTAGCTTCCCTTAATAATTGGGCATTGCTAAGCGTTCGACTACACTTATTTAAGTGCTATTGATGCAGTGCTGGCAAGTTAAGCACCATCAACCGGAGACCGCAACCATGAGTGAGTTTGAATCCTTGTTTGGAGGGGAAGAGCAACAGGAAGCCAGCTCAACAACATCGACTTGGAAAGTGCTTATCGTTGATGATGAGCCGGATATTCACGCGCTCACCAAATTGGCACTGTCTAACTTCAAATTTGCCGATCGCAGTTTAGTCTTTATTGACGCTTATGGCGGCCAAGAAGCCCGTGACATGTTAGAACAACATAATGATATAGCCGTTATTTTACTTGATGTGGTGATGGAAACCGACACAGCAGGGTTGGAAGTCGCGAAATGGTGTCGAGAAGTCAAAGGTAACAAGTTAACTCGCATCATTTTGCGCACAGGTCAACCTGGAAGCGCACCCGAAAAACAAGTCATGCAAAAATACGATATCAATGACTACAAAAATAAAACCGAACTCACCAGTGAACGACTTTTTGCCACCCTCCTTGGCGCGATTCGCAGTTATGATGAATTAACGCGCCATGCGGGGTTTCACCAAGCCTTGTATAACATTGTGGAATGCAACCAAGCCTTGTTGCAATCCGCCAACGCTGAACAATTCATCAACACCTTAATTCTAACCTTACCCGATATGCTGCCGTTACTCAGTCGCGCAAAAAATCAAGTTGCACTGGCACTCTACGAATGCGATAGCAACAATTGCAAACAATGGGCAAGCCACGCCGATGCCAACTGGCACGGCTTAATTGAGCGACTACCGGGTTTAGAACACACCCTCAATTTACCCCTTCAGCAGCTTAATCCACAGCAAGTGTTGATTTGGTTGCACGACCAGCAAGCCGGGGAGCGTTTATTTCTAGCACTGAATTACCCAGCCGCCATCAGTGAAGACGAAATGCTGTTACTACATACCTTAGCCTCCAGCCTTGCAACGGCATGCAACAATATTTGGCTCACTGAGACGCTCTCACAAATGAACGATGAGCTAGAACTCAAAGTGGCAGAACGCACCCAAGAACTCACCATCGCCAATCAAAAAGCAGAGCAAGCAAGCGTTGCTAAAAGTCAGTTTCTTGCCAATATGAGCCACGAAATTCGCACCCCAATGAACGCCATTTTGGGGTTTGCGCAAGTGATGGCGCGCTCTAACCAACTTGCTACGGAGCATGTTGCGACATTAGATAAAATCACCAAAGCAGGGGAGCACTTACTCGATATCATCAACGATGTGTTGGAGATCTCTAAAATTGAAGCAGGTGCCATGGTGTTAAAACCGGTGAGTTTTTCGCTGATTAATTTACTGACTGAGCTTGGCGCTATGCTGGGGCTAAAATGCGAGCAAAAGGGGCTCAAATTTATCTTTGATAATCAGGTTGGTAAAGAAGTCGCGGTGTTTGCTGACCAAAGCAAAATCCGCCAAGTGATGATAAATTTACTTGGTAATGCGGTGAAATTCACCGATTCCGGCACCATTACGCTGCGTTTAAGCTACCAGCAGTCTCAGTTTTTATTCGAAGTGATAGACTCAGGCCCAGGGATAAGCTCACACGAACAAACACGGCTATTTAGCAATTTCAGTCAAGGTGAAGCGGGTCTTGCCAAAGGTGGCACCGGACTTGGGTTGGCGATTTCAGCACGGCAAGTGAAGCTGATGGGTGGCAACCTTGCGGTTGAATCAACACTGGGGCAAGGCGCACGTTTTTACTTCAGCCTACCTTTAGATGCAAGCCACGAACCAGTAGCCCACTCTCAACAACCAGATATTATCCAACTCCAGCTCAAACCCGGCCACTTTTTGCGCGCATTGATTGTTGATGACAATCAAGACAATCGCGAGGTGTTAGCCTCAGTACTACGCGGCTGTAACATTCAATTTGATGAAGCAGCCAATGGCGCTGAAGCATTACAACGTATTCAAGATATTCAGTACGACATTGCCTTTGTCGATTTGCTGATGCCTGTGATGCGCGGCGATGAACTGATAGAGCGCCTGCGGCAAGACTCAAGATTTGATAAGCTCATTTGTATTGCGATTTCCGCATTTAGCCTCAGTCACGAAATTCAGTACTATTTAAGTATTGGTTTTAATCAGTTTATTCCCAAGCCCTACCGCTTTAAAGAGATCTATGAATGTTTAGAGCATTACTTTGCCGAACAATTTATGGTGACGCGCCAACAGCCACAACTACCTGAGCTACCACAAACCGTCGTGTGCCTTAATTATCATTTGAGTCCAGCGCTCTATGACGAAATTCAACAAGCTGCGGCGATGAACCGCCTGTCAAAAGTGCGCGAGCTCATTACCCAGGATATGTTAAATAACCCAGATAACCGCCGCTGTGCTGATTATCTACTCGGGTTTATCGAAAACTATGATATGGAAGGGTTGCTAAGCGCCCTAGGAACGGTGGACCATGCGCAATAGTGGTTTGAAACTAGCTGGCAGCAAGATCCTAGTGGTCGATGACAAAAAAGAAAACCTTGAACTCATCACCCGTATTCTTGAAGCGGAAGGCTATGAAGTGGCCTTTGCCTTAAGTGGCGAAAAGGCCCTGCATATCGCCACGCTGTATTTACCGGAACTGATCCTGTTAGACGTTATGATGCCGGGCATAGATGGCTTTGAAACGTGCCGACGAATGAAAGCGCTGAGCGACTTAAAAGACATTCCAGTGATATTTGTCACTGCCAAAACGCATATCAGCGACATAGTTGAAGCTTTCCACAGTGGCGCGGTCGATTATGTGACCAAACCTATTCGTCAAGAAGAGCTGTTAGCACGGGTGTCGACTCACTTGCAGTTACGGCAATTGTTAGTGCTGCGGGACGACTTGATAGATCAACTGCGTGAACATAATTTGGAACTGGCTGAACTGAATAAATTACGCGAAGCACAACTCGAAGAATCAGAACGGCTCAGTCATTTAGGCGAGCTTGTTGGTGAGCTCACCCATGAACTTGGTACACCTCTTGGGGTTACAAATACCGCGATTTCCAGCATGCGTGACCATCTGTTGGATATCGAAACCGCTTTTAACGCGCAATCCTTAAGTAAAGAGCAATTGCTTGAGTTTATTCATTATGGCAAAGAATGTACTAAGCTGTCTGGCTCCAGCATGCACTACGCCAACCAACTCATCGCGAGTTTTAAAGATATCGTAGTGGGAGAGTTTAACGAAGCGGTAGTAGAGTTACAGCTACATCATTACTTGAATGATATTAAACACTTACTTATGCCCAAAGTAAAACGCACACCACATCACATCGACATTAAATGCGAACCGGAGCTCGCGATTACCACCCAAGCAGGTTCACTGTCACAAGTGATCATCAACTTAGTGAACAACGCCTTATTGCATGCCTTCGCAAACGACAGCCACGGCAGCATTACCGTTTCCGCAACCCAGCAGCAAGACTGTGTAATGATCTGTATTCAAGATAACGGACAAGGCATTGACGCTGAGTTATTACCTAAAGTGTTTGATAAATACTTTACCACTCGATTAGGGTCTGGCGGCAGTGGCCTTGGACTCTTTATCGTTCGTAAGCTCGTCGAAGATAAGTTGGCTGGCAGTATTACTTTGCACAGTGAAAAAAATCAGGGCAGCTGCTTTACACTGACTTTACCACTAAAACCACCATCACATTAAAGGGTTATATTTACTCAACAGCGTAATCCGAAATATTTAGCCACTTTTTATTTAATCATTACTTAAAAATAATATATCATGACGAGCGAGCAGCAATTGCTCGGTTTTTATTTAATTTAAGGAAGAATTACCTCATGAGTCTATTTAACAAATTCAAAACCCAAGCACAATCTATTGGCTCTAGCATTAGCGAGTCTACTAGCAAACTATCTAGCGATATTATCTCTTCTTCTAAAGACAGCGCTAAACTTACTGGTCTTAAAGCTGAAATCACCTCTATCGAAGGTCAATTGAATATTGCTTACCAAGACATTGGTAAAAAATACGTAGACAACTTAGTTAAAAATAACGGCGAAAAAGTTGAGCAAGTTTTGCAAGACACACTTAACCGCATTGAACCGCTGTTAGAGCGCAAAATGGCGCTCGAAGAAGAGTTGATCGAGATTGAAAAGCTGATGAAAGATCAAATTGTTATACAGGAAAAGGCAATTTTCCAAAAAGAATTTGATGATGAGAAAGAAAAGCTAGAAAAAGCCCTGAAGCTAGATGTGATCTCACAAGGAGAGTTTGAGACCAAATTAGCTAAAGCACGTGTGAAGTTAGATAACTTCGATAATATTCGCAAAACCAAAAAGCAACATGAAATGGGCCTGATCAGCAAAGAAGAAATGCAAGAGAAGCTCGCCGCACTCGGTGCATAATGCTTACATGCATAGCTTTTTCTCGCTCATATTTTTGAGTTAAAATAAACAAACTCGATTTTATATTCGAGTTTGTTTACATAAAAATCAACATTAAACACCACTAAACTAGGCAAAAAATAGAAAATTGATTAAAAAACCTCAAGCATTGCTTAAAATCAAATATTATTCTCCTTTATTCATATCCTCATTTCAATTTCGCTCCAGTACAGCAAAATAACACTGCAATTTATAAATTTCGCAGTTAATCGGACACAATTGCGCGATGTTGGATAGTGGCAGCCTCTGTCAGTGATTTTACGTCTGCGCTTATATCGGGTTGGTGGTAAACACCAACCCATAAAACCATTAGGCTGACATGGTTTGCTCGACGCGCTTTAAGCGAATGCCCGCTCTTAACAATCGTCGCTCAACTCCAGCTATCGTAACCGGATCGAGCGACTGTGCCACAGTGAGCCATTCTAATTGGTGAGAAATGAGCGGATTGGGTGCAGAGGGCGCCGTCACTGTGTGCAAATAACTGTCGACAAACAACTGCTGGGTATGAATATCGCTCGACATCACCAATAAACCGGGATGAAGATGCTTAGTAGTTAAGGTCTCTTTTGCGATCACCATTGCAGTATTACTAACAACCAAAGCGATTTTATTGAGTAGCGCCGCTTGTAACTGCTGGCTTTGTAACATCTGCGCCGTTAATTGCGAATAATCACGCTGAGTTTCGTCCGCAAACGCCAACTTGCTCAGTTGTGAGAAAATATGGCTAGACCCTCCTTGCGCATCCGTAGATTGTGTTAAGCAAATCAGCTCGTCTGCTTGCCCAACCACTTTGGCAAGCTTCACGGCTGGTAACTGTTTGGCCACCGACAGCAATTGCCAATCACAGTTGTCAGCTAAATTAATTAGTTCAGGCCAGCTTGCGCCCTGCTCAGCCGCTTTATTGGCAACAAATTGCGTGATGCGACGAGTCGCCGCTAAGCTTTGGCTGTGGTATGCAATAGTCACATTGGCGATTGGCACTTGCTGCATTTGTAAAGATGCCACGGTCGCCACCAATAACCTCAGATCCGTCGACCTTGGATAAGGGTGATCGGTGATTTCTCCAAGCAATATCAAGGTGCGACGTGAGGTACTGGCACGATAGCCAAGCGCGCTGGCTAAGCCCTGAAAATGCTGATTAAACTGGTTTTGCTCTAATAGTCCTGCATTGACTATGGCGGCCGTCGCAACACGCCCTTGCGAAGCCTTGGCAAATGAATCCAATGCCAAACTAGCAGTACTGGTAGACAATAATCCGACCCCAAGCCCTGCTCTTTTAAGAAATGCTCTTCTCGATAGCGGTAACGCTAAGCTTTCTTTCATTGTTAACTTACCTTCTGATAAAAAACGACATACTCGGGTAATGCAGCATGTTGATTAACTCGCACTCGATGTGTTTCGCTAAAGCCGTGGGCGGCAAACTCAGTCTGCCACCCAGATAAGGACTTCTGACGTGCACGATGGGTGAGTGCCTGTTGCCAACTTTGTCCCTCTAGCAGCAGCTGCCAATCAGCAATTACAGCGGCGAAATGGCTTTGTAATGGTGCACTCACATCGTACAACCGTGTTGCTAAGATGCCGTCGGCACTAAGACAATGGTGTAGATTGCCGAGCAAAGTGGTAAACGCGGCGCTGCTATAGCGCTCAGGACTTTGGTGCAGTGCAACACAATCGAAAGCCCCTGCATTATGCTTGGTGAGCTGCTCTAGCTGCGCTAAAGGCAGCTCTTCGACACCTGCGGTGCCGACTTTAGTGGCATAATTGGGCAACAAGTAATCGGCAGCTATCGGGTTGGTTAGCGCAACTTTTGGCCCCATAATATTGGCGCAATTTTGCACTGGGTCATAATCGCTATGGGGCAAGCCAATGCTCATGTAGCCTTGTACTCGACGCGCACCAAGATGTTGATTAAACAGCTCTGCCGCATGAGCTTGCCAAGCGCTGAAACGTTGCTGATTAGTTAAAGCCAAATTTAAGGGATGCTCAGCAAGCAAAGCCTGTAACCGAGCAAACACCAGCATTTCTTCGCTTTCCTCGCCACTGATAGTCTGCGCTTTGGCGTGAATATCAATGTCTTCAAACAGATAAAACTGTGCAGCCATAAAATTCAGCAAGTGCTGATACCACTGTGGATGTTGGTATATCACTTGATAACTATGTTGCTCGCGCAATACGCTGCGTAGCAGCGGTGAAGCAGAAAGCTCCATCGTTGCCATGCTACTGAGTGCCAACGCGCCTTTGATAAAATCCCGTCGCGAAAGGGACATTATTTCTTCCTTGTACATGTGATAACTCGCGTATTTACTCAAGTCCTAAAAAACGGCGGTTTTCTGCGGGTAAATCTTTCATAGGGATTTGCGCGGCAATAACGCAAGGTTGGTCAGGCCGTGCATGCGCATAGTTTAAGGCGCCGAGTAATCCAGCATAATCCGTTACCCGCAGCCCTAGCCCGCCATTATAGACATGAGGCATATTTTCGTATTTCCAGCCATTGAGCAGCACGTAAGGCAGTGCTTCGACATCTGGCTTGGTAAAGAAGCTTTCGTCTATCAGGAATTGTTCAATCGCGTATGAACCGTTATCAATGATCACAATAATGGCCGGAATGTTATATTTCACAAACGTTGAAAACGTCTGTGCGACCATTTGGAAGCCGCCATCACCCGTTACGATAAGCGGCCGTTTGCCAGTGGCGAAATGGGCACCAAGCGCCGCTGGCGTACCTTGTCCAATAGATAGCCATACTGGGTTAGCTAAAAAGCATTGTACGTCGGTCAACGGAATATCGGCCCCAGGGAAACTCGCCAAGCAGGTATCCAAACAAACATAGTAAGGTGCTGTTACTTCAGTAATAAATTCGCCGATAGCAGCAAAGATATCATCATGACCAAGCCCAAAAGGCTTACGCGCAAGTTTACCTTGCCACTGTGCACGGCGCTCAACGTAACTCAGCCCAGCAACCGATGGGATATGACGCGCGGTGGTATTGAGTAGCGGTAAAGCATTTAAGGTTTCAAGCGCTGCGCCTAACGACAGCGCGGGCAGGACTGTTTTCCCCTGCATGGCTTTGTGATACGCAACGCGGCACAACTTATTGCCGAGCGTCACCACTAAATGACGATGATCTATGCCAAACAAACAGCCTAATGCTATCACCGCATCAGCCGATTCAACCCCTTGAGTAATGGTCGACGGCGCTAAATCACTGTCATAAACACCACAAAAAAGCGGATGATCTTCACTTACCAAAGATTTTGATAACATGGTGGTGTAAAACGGCAATTGCTGAAATTCAACAAAGCGCATCGCTTCTTCAACTAGGCCAAAGCGGATAAGCTCTGCACCCAATAGCACTACTGGCCGCGTTGCAGTACGCAACAGCGAATGAGCAGTATGGTTAAATTGTGCTTGCCCAGCCGTAAAGCGTTTTGGCGTGTATTGTAGGTTAGGTGAAAACTCGCCAATCGGCTGCTTCCACAAGTTTTGAGGAATTTCCAAATAAACCGGACCAGAACCCTCAATAGCTGTGGTCAACAACTCATCAATAATGGCTGCGGCGTTGTCGAGTGTACGAATTTCCTCAGCGGCAAGGGCGAGGCTGGCAAAAACTTTTAAATCAGTTTTGCCAAACCCTGTACCATGGGAAAAGCGCACATCATATTCAGCTTCAATTCGCCAGTCTTTATCGGTTGGGCCGCCATTTATCACAATCAAAGGCACGCGCTCGGTTAGCGCACTTGCGATACCATTGGCCATACTCAACGTGCCAACCCCGTAAGCAACCGTCACTGCGCCCAACGCACCTTGGCGGCCATATCCGTCAGCAGCATAACCCGCTTCAAGCTCATTAACGGTATTGATAAAGTGCATATCCTCGTCAGCCATTAGGGCATCGATAAAATCGGAGCAAGAAGTTCCGGGCACACCGAAGACATGGCGGCAACCCAGTTGCTTTAAGCGCAAGGTGATAAATTCTGACACCGTATAAGACATGGTATTTCCTTATTTAAACTGATTTTTTAGGTACTGAATGGTGTTCCAAGCTGAGAGTAAAGCGCCTTGGATCCATGAGTGGTATAACGAACAATGTTCACCGGCAAAGCACAGTCGGCCTTCCGGTTCTTGCATTGCAGCAAAGTAATCGTGCTGATCACTTGGATTAAAAAACGCATAGGCGCCTGCGGAGTGCGTATGATTACCCCAACTCCAACGCATCACGCTCAGAATGTCGGTGAGTTCCAGATAAGGGTGCACTTTTTTTAATTCGAGGAAGATAAATTCTTTCAACTCTAAGTTGTTCATCGTATCTATGCGCCGTGCATGTTGCCCCCAAGTGTACGATGCCAATAAATAGCTCGGCGCATTGGAAATTCTGGGATCCTTGGCGCTGGCGTTGTCGGCGGGATACCAAGTGTGGCCTAAACCCGCATCGTATATGTTACCGCCACCATAGATTTTCTCGTTAAGCTCCCAAAAACGATTTTTAGTGCGGATCAACACCTTAGTCGCGGAGTCATAATTCACTTGGGAAAATGCCCGTTGTTTAACATGACTAATGCTGTTGGCAAAATCGATTTTCCCGAGTACCCCAAACGGTAGCGTACAAATGGCAAAATCCGACGACATTATGGATTTAGTCCCATCACGCAGCTGATAGCAGACATCAACTCGGTCGCTCTGATTATGGATTCCAACCACTTTGGCGCCCTGGTAGTATTTTATTTTCCCTTGCATGGCTGCAAACATACGCTGTGGTAATAGATCCGTTCCACCCACCACTTCGTCAAATCCGTTAAACCAAACGCCCTCTAATTCTTCGCGCAAATGCTCAGTGAGCGCGGTTTGCATCAGCGTGGAAACCCCATAAATCACCGTCACATATTCTCTGGCTTCGGCACTGAGACCCGCTGCGATAAAGGCATCTTTCAAAGACATGCGGTCTAATTCAATTAACTTTGGCGAAGTAAAGCGTTTGCTATAAAGCGCCTGTTTTTCATCGAGCGTCAAGCCGTCCAATACCGAAACAACCGCCAAATGCCACATATCGTCAACGGACATCAAACGCTCACTTTCGGTCAATGCGTATTTGGCCTTTAGTGCCTCATAGCCCGCCGCATTGCGCGCCACTTTTTGGCCTCGCGCCAAAGCAAAGACCTTGTCGCTTTCTTGCACAAATGGCCGCAGTTTAAGTCCAAGTGTTTCAAGATAATAACGGGTTAAATGGTGTCCTTTTGGGATACGCATTGCGCCCAACTCAGCGTATAAAGTGTCGGACTCTCGTAAAGTGCGAATACGACCACCAATATGTTGTGGGTCTGCCTCTAACAAAGTGACCAAAACACCCAGCTTTTGTAATTCGTAAGCACAACATAATCCGGTGATCCCAGCGCCAATAATCGTCACACTGGTAGGTGCAGCAAGCGGTTTGCTGTGCCGTAGTTGTTGGAGCCCAGCAATAGCTCGCTCAATAACAAGGTTATTCATGTAATATCCTTTACAATCGGGCTTTCAGACCCTTTTTTAGCACTCTTAGCCTATTTAACACGCCCTCCCGTAGTACCACAGCCATAGCTTCGCCCAAACGCGCAAAATTGGCGTTGTTCGTCGTCACGATGAAGAGCGCATGGTGTACACGGCGTATCTGGTCGTTACCAAACCAAGATAGGCAATTTAGGGAAGGTTAAGTTCACTACAGGCAGGCGCGAATAAGGTCAGCGACCTTATGTTTGCCTGCTCGGTTATACCCTGCCAACTTGAAGTAGCTTGGGTATATAAGAACTATTAATATGTACGCAATCACATACGCACTGCAGACTTAATCGCTTCTGATAATTCTTTTGGCTGAGATAGCATTGGCAAGTGGCCTGAATTTAAAATATATAAAGAAGCTGGATTGATAGAGTTGGCAATAGCGCGCTGACTCTCTATTGATATAATCTCATCATTGAGCGCAAAGATATAATGGGTTTTAATATTATTTAAATCTTTCAAAGTAATATTAACTTCACCATCACCAGTCACTGCTGGTTCATCAACTGCATTATTCAACACTTCATCACGCACCTGTTGCGAGGTCGAATTGGTAAAGGTATTTACAAAGGCTTGTTTGTCTGTTACCCGCAGCCAACCGTCACTATAAGTGACTCCTTTAAAATAACTTTCTTCATCTTTTTTACTCAATAGCGCAAAAGGTTTAGCGCCATCAAGCGGCGCCACGGCGGTCACATAAACGAGATCTGACACCACCACTTGCGGGCACTCTTTGAGCGCCGCATGAGCAACGGCACCGCCCTGGCTATGTACGACCAAAACCACTGGTTGCGGCTTAGCGACCAAGACTTCACAGAGCGCTTTAGCTGCCACGGGCAAAGTGATGCTTTTAGGGTCAATATCCGTGTGCCGGCCGGGTAAATCCACAGCAACACTCGCAATGTTACTGTATTTTAAATAGCTTTGTACTTGCTGCCAGCCAGATGCTTTAAAATGAGCGCCGTGGACAAATACGATATTTTTTTGCACAGTATTTGTTGGTTTTGCTAAGTTTGTGTTTTGCGCCTGACTTAGGCCAGAAATAACCAATCCACTACAAGCTAAAATGAGAGTTGCACGACGTAACATAAAACCTCCTTATAATAAAACTGCGTCATGATACCCAAAACAAATACAAAACAAAATCAAAAACAGCAATTAAATTAATGATTTTTTAACATAATTAAATAAAGCAAAATAAATAATAAACTGCATTATTGACCTAGCTTATAAAAACTCATGCATTGTAGTTACAAACTCACCTTGTACGCCGTATTTCCGTGAACTGAATGCAATAGTTTTCATTTGCTTAACACTTTACTTACCTATAAGCTGATTAAGCTTTGAGCAATAACAACATGTAAAGGAGTCAATCATGACAAAACGCACATCTCACTCGCGGCGCACTTTTGCGAGTGTCGCCACGCTTGCCGCACTTGGCATAGCACAGCCTGTGTTTGCATACGACTGTACCGGTCTTGCGGCATGGCAAAGTAATGCTGTTTACACTGGCGGTTCTAAAGTCACACTTGAAAATCAAGCTTTTGAAGCAAAATGGTGGACGCAAAACCAGTCTCCAGCAACCAATAGCGATAGCTATGGTGTGTGGAAATTGCTAGGTAACTGTAGCGGTAATCAAGCCCCAACGGTTGCTATGACCTCGCCTGCCAATAACAGTGTTTTGGCTGAAAATGACAACGCTGTCCTGAGAGCGAACGCAGCAGATAGTGATGGCACTATCGCTTCGGTTGCCTTTTTTGTCGATGGGCAATTACTCAGTACAGATACCACGAGCCCATTTGAAAGCAACTGGGTGGCAACTTTAGGCCAGCACCAAATTACCGCTACAGCTACCGATAACAGCGGTGCAAGCAGCACTAGCACGGCAGTGTCGGTAACGGTGCAAGCAGCCGATGGCAATATCCCACCGACAATTAGCATTCAAAGTCCAATGAGCAATGCGCAACTTGATCTCGACACCCAAGTGACATTGAGCGTCAATGCTGCAGACAGTGATGGTGCAGTAGCCCAAGTGACATTTTGGCTTGGTGAAACCTTATTGGCGACCGACACCAGTGCGCCGTATGAGCATCAATGGCAAGCGGCACCAGTTGGTGAACACACCTTAAAAGCCATTGTCAGCGATAACCAAGGCGCCACAGCGATGAGCACGGTAAATGTTAAAGTCGTTGCGAAACAATCGGGTGGCTGCGCGGGGCTGGCTAACTATGTTGCAGGCCAAGCTTATAGCGCAGGGCAACTGGTAGCACACAACAACTTAAAATATCGCTGTGATGTCGCAGGCTGGTGTAGTTCAAACGCGACATGGGCGTATGAACCAGGTGTTGGTCAATACTGGCGCGATGCTTGGACAGAAGCCGGCCTTTGCGCCGCAGTGCCAACAGTACAATTCCAATCACCCGCCCCAGACAGCACTGTGTTACAAGGTGCAGCAACGCAAATTTCAGTAAGCGCCAATGATGCCGACGGGCAAATTAGCCAACTTGATGTCTATGCTAACAACACTTTGCTGACCTCAGTGGCACAATCTAGCACCAGTTTTAGCTGGACGCCGACCACGCTGGGTAATGTGACTTTAAAAGCGCTAGCAACAGACAACGAAGGCAATGTAGGGCAAACTGAGCAGCAGCTTACTGTGACGGATAAAGCGCTAGTGACTTCACTTACAGCACCCACTCCGGGTAGCCGTTTGGTGCTTGGTAAAGCGGCGCAGTTGCAAGCTAATGCCACAGCTCTGGCTGGGCAAATCAGTGAAGTGCGTTTTTACGCCAACGGTGTGCTGCTAGGCAGCGACAATGCCGCGCCATACCAATGGACTTATACCCCAGCAGTAGTTGGTAATGTAACGCTTAATACAGTCGCCAAAGATACCGCGGGCAATGAAGCATCAAGCCAAGGGGTGGCGGTGGAAGTGGTCGATGCACCGCTTGGTAAAACCCATAAACTGATTGGTTATTGGCATAACTTTGTTAATCCGGCTGGTTGCCCCATCCCGCTGTCAGAGATGTCACCTGCGTGGGATGTGATTGATATCGCATTTGCAGAAAACGACCGTAACTCAACTGGCACGGTTCACTTCACCCCGTTTGAAAAAGACATTCGTTCCACTTGCCCAGCGATAGATCCAGTTAAATTCAAAGCCGACATCAAAGCTCTGCAAGCGCAAGGCAAAATCTTTGTCCTGAGTTTAGGCGGCGCAGAAGGCACTATCACCTTAAATACCGACTCTGATGAAGCCAACTTTGTCAGTAGCCTTACTGCTATCGTGCAGGAATGGGGTTTTGATGGTTTAGACATTGACCTTGAAAGCGGCTCGAACTTAGTGCATGGCTCACAGATCCAAGCCCGTTTACCGCGCGCGCTAAAACAAATTGAGCAAAATCTCGGTGGCAACATGTACCTGACTATGGCACCTGAACATCCTTATGTTCACGGTGGCATGATTGCCTATTCAGGCATTTGGGGCGCTTATATTCCACTGATTGATGCGCTGCGCGATACCTTAGACTTATTGCACGTGCAGCTCTATAACAATGGCGGTTTACCTAACCCGTATGAAGCCGGCAGTGCACCAGAAGGTTCTGTGAACATGATGGTGGCCCATGCAAAAATGCTGGTTGAAGGCTTTACCCTTGCCAATGGCCAACAATTTGCACCGCTACGTGATGATCAAGTCGCGATTGGCTTGCCTTCAGGGCCAAAATCCGCCAATTCAGGGCAAGCGCCAACGGCGAATATCATCGCTGCGTTGGATTGTTTAACCAAAGGTACACAATGCGGCACCATAGTACCTGCGAAACAATACAGCCAATTCGGTGGGGTGATGACGTGGTCAATCAACTGGGATAAATACGATGGCTACAACTTCTCTAAGCCTATCGGCGATAAACTCACGCAAATGAATCAAGGTCAGTAATAATTAACCTTAGATAAGTAAGGCCAGCAGCCTCGCTGGCCTTAATTTAACTCAATTCGCTTTGTAGCTGCTCTACTAGAAAATCTAAAAACGCCCGTAACAAAGGATTCGGAAACGCCTGTTTTACATAGACCGCATAGATACTGCTGTCATGGGCATCATTTAAACTCACTCGCCACGCGGGTAATAACTGCTGTAGCTCCCCTTGTTGCAACGCTGTTTGCACCATCCAACTGGTGAGTTGCGCCACCCCTAAACCTTGAATTGCCGCCTGCAGCAAGGGTGTGCCACCCGCTGAGGTCAAATTCCCTTTCACTTGCACCCGCAAGGTTTGTTGCGGAGTTTGAAAGTGCCAGTAGGTGTTTTGTCGCCCGCGATTCAAACATAAACAGTTGTGCGCTTCTAAATCATTCGGTGTCGTGGGCTGCCCATATTTTGCAATATAGCTGGGAGCGGCCACCAGTAAAGTATGGTTGGTCACTAACTTGCGAGCAATTAAACTGGAGTCCGCCAAAGTACCAATACGAATGGCTAAATCAATATTACCACTGTATAAGTCTTGCACTTGATTATCTAAGGCTAAATCAATCTGCACCTCAGGGAAACGAGTCAAAAATTCGGTCACGAGCGGTGCTATCCAAAGTCGGCCAAAACTCTCCAACACTGATATCCTAAGCCGTCCTGCAACGGTTTGCTGAGTTTGGTCGCTAAGCTGATGCAGTTGCTGATAGTGCTGCAACATTTGCTCTGCCCCAGCAATAAACTGCTCGCCTTTTTCAGTCAGAGTTAAGGCTCTAGTACTGCGAGTAAACAAGGTCAATGCAAAATGCTGTTCAAGCTTTTCGATATTACGTGCCACCGAAGAGGGCGCCATGCCCAGCACAGCACCTGCCTTGCTAAAGCTACCTTGTTCAACCACGGTGAGAAAAATTTGGATATTGTCGATCATATCTTTGCTTAATATGCAAAACAGTTTCAGTCATTATTTGGATTCTAGCCATTTACGCAAAAGCCTACAATCCTAGTCACTTACTAACAGGAGTATTACACATGTCGAACATCAGTTATCAAGCAGTACCTGGTCGGTTATTTGACTCAATGCTGACTTTACAACAACACATCAACCACCATTGTCCTCTTGATATCAAACAATTGGAACTGATCTACTGTTATGTTTCGAGTTTAAACCAGTGCAGTTATTGCCTAGATATGCACATCAAGGAAGGCCTAGCAGCGGGCGAAACTGCACTGCGTTTACAAATGGTAGCGTTATATCGCGACTGCGACTTTTACTCAGAAAGTGAAAAAGCGTTATTGACCTTTGCGCACACGCTGACGGTGTTAACTTTACCACAAACAGAACGCGACCAAGCATTTGTGGCTTTGAAAGCATTCTTTAATGAGCAAGACATTGCTGAAATCAGCCTAGCGATTGCCCAAATCAACAGCTGGAACCGCCTAATGAAGGCGTTTGCATTCCCTGCGGGGCATTACAAAGTTAACGCTCAGTAATACCAAGGCCCTTCACCCTTGGTGAAGGGCTTTCCCTGTCAAGCCCCTTTACAGCCGTTCAGCCAACTCACCCAATAATTTGATAACAAGCGCAACGTCCTCGTCCGTGGTTGACCAATTGCTAAATGCTGCCCTTATCGCCGCGCGCCCTTGCCATCGCCCTGGGGTCATAAACACTTGCTGAGTTGCATTAATGTCGGCCAGTAATTGCCTTACTTGCGCATCATCGCCGTGCTTTAAAGCAAACACCACCACGTTTAACTCACAAGGTTTAAGCAATTGATAGGCTTGTGACTGCGCCAGCCAATCTGCTAATTGCTTGGCTTGGTTCATATTTTTCTCAATTTGCGTTTTAATGCCTGCTTTACCGTAAGTATATAAGGTTGCAAATGCAGGTAAGGCGCGAAACCGTCGCGAGTTTTCAATGCCAAGCGACATAAACGGAATTTCGTCATCATCATTCGCCAAATAAGGCGCATCCACATGGCAAGTGGCTTTCAATACATCAATATGCTGGGTTAAAAATACCCCACAATCGTACGGCACATTAAGCCATTTGTGACAGTCTAAGGTGATGCTATCAGCAAATTCTAACCCTTGAGTTTTACCGTCTGCCCCAAACACCAAACGCTCGAAAATTCCGAATGCGGCATCGACATGTAACCAAGTTTGGTATTCATGGCAAAGCGCCGCAATGGCAACTAAATCATCATAATCCGTGCCTGTCACGGTTCCGGCACTGGCAATGACTATCGCTGTACTTGCGGGGTTATTGCGTTGGTGTGCCGCCAGCTGCGCGGCTAAATCGGCCACATCCATCGCCTCAGTACCCGCTAAACGCGCCACTTGCTGACATTGCTGTTGACCAAAGCCGGCAAAGCCGAGCGCCTTTTGCATACTGGCATGGGGCGTGGCACTAAACACTTGGCACGCCACACCATAAAACCCTTGTAGCGCCACGTTAATACCTTGCTGCTGGCCGGCAAATTGCCGCGCCGTCAACGCACCAAGCACATTGGCACTGGTCGCACCGGTGGTAAATAGGCCATCAAACTGGCTTGGCAGGGCAAAGAGCTCCGTTAACCAACGTACGGTGTGCCGTTCAATTGTAGAAGCGATTGAATCACCACCCTTAGAGACATTTTGATTAAAACTACTAACCAACCAATCGGCATAGGTCGCTACAGGATTAGCGCCCCCAGTGACAAATCCCCAATACCGCGGGCCGTTGCTGGCTGATAATTGCGGCGCGATGGTGGAGTTAAATGCTTCGCAAAATCCGCTAAAACCTTGCCCTAGCTCCGGTAATGGCTGATATGGATAGTGGCTGCCCGCCACGGTGACCGGTCTTGTGGTGACATTGGCCTGCTGGCTCAACTGTTGTTGTAAAGCGGCGATTAAATCCTGCTCTGTCATGCTGTGCTCCTCACAAGTGTTGACCTAATCAGTGTAAATCGGTGAGGATTAGATAACAGATACAGATTTTTTAAATTTTTAGATAACAGATGACAAAATCGGCTAAGTATCAACAACTCGCCCAGCTTTTACAAAACAAATTACAGCAAGGGGAGTATCAACCGGGGCAAGCTTTGCCGTCGCTGCGCCAATGTTGTGAATTACATCAAGTCAGTATGACCACTGCACTTGCTACCTATCGCCAGTTGGAATCGTTAGGGCTCATTGTTGCCAGCAATAAACGCGGGTATTTTGTTGCCCCCACACCGAAAATCACCAAGCAGCACTTTCCCAACTTTGTCGCGCAAACGGCCACCCCATTGCTGCGCCAACGTTTAGCGCAAGAACCCTTATTTGGTTTTGCCACCGCACAGCTCGATGAAACGTTAATGGACAGTGAGCATTTAGCAGCCAGCATTGCCAGAGTCAATCGCCACAGCAGCAAGTTGTTTAACTACGCTAACGTCGCGGGCAACAGCCAGCTACGCGAGGCGCTGTGCCAGCATTTTGCGGCGCAAGGTTTTAACTGCCAAGCCGCACGTTTGGTGATCACCCAAGGTTGTTTGGATGCAGTGATGACAGCGCTGCAAGTCACCACTCAAGTGGGAGATGTGGTCGCGGTTGCCTCCCCTTGTTATTCTGGTTTATTAAATACCTTGGCACTGTTGCAGCGTCGCGTATTGGAGATCCCAAGTACACCCGAAGGCTTAGATCTCACCCAACTCGAGCACGCGCTTGCCAACAACCAAGTACAAGCGTGTTTACTCACGGTTAATCAGCAAAACCCCACTGGTCATAGTCTGTCTACCAGCCAAAAACAGCAGTTGGCCGCCTTAGCCAAACGCTATCAGTGCCCGATTATTGAAGACGACGTATTTCGTGAGCTCAGTCACGGCGCTGCGATACCGCTGCCGCTAAAATATTATGATGAGGCTGGTTGGGTACTGTGGTGCAGCAGTGTGTCAAAAACCTTAGCACCAGGACTTAGGATTGGTTGGTGCGAGCCGGGGCGTTTTTATCAGCCATTTGTTGATTGCGTTGCCACTCGCTCATTGGGGGGCAATCAGCCACTACAGTTAGCGCTCGCCGATTATTTACAGCGCGGTCACTATGCGCGCCATTTACACCAAGTGAATCGCACTTTGGCAGCGCAAACTGAGCAATATTTGCAAGTCATGCAAAGTGAATTGCCTGCACCGTTAATTCCCCAAAAACCCCATGGCGGCTTAGTGTTTTGGCTCAATCTTGCGCCATTGATCGCCGTAGATATACAGCAATTACTCGCCAAACAAGGGATTGCCGTGCGCGATGGCGATGACTTTTCGACCACGCCGCTCTATCGCCATTATTTACGCTTAAACTTTGGCTTAAAGCTTACTGCTGAAATCGAAGCACAATTACGTTTAGCGCTGCGACTCATCAAAGCCGCTTATCTCAAGGCAACACAGGCTCAATCAAAATGTCAGTAAGGACTGAATTGGCAAGAAAACACAGCTCGTGTGCCTTATGATGCAAGGCATTAAGCTGTGCCTCGGTGACCTCAGTGCCTGCGGCAAAGAGCGCTTGCGGGCGCAGCCAAACTTGCGTCATGGCCATTCTCCCTTGCGGGTTTTTTGCCATTAACCCTTCAGCGTTATCTTGATAACGCTCCACCTGCCATTGTTGCTTGGCAGCAAGGCTGAGAAAAAACAACATATGACAACTGGAGAGCGCCGCCACAAAGGCTTCTTCTGGGTCAACATTGGCCGCCACGGCATGAGGCTCAGGGACGATACTAGGCGAAGCCGATGCAGGTACCACCACACCCCCATCAAACTGCCACTGATGAGCACGGCTGTAGCGGTTATCAATAAACGCTTCGTCCAAGCCACGTTGCCAGAAAACGGTTGCACTATACTTCGACATAACTCTTCTCCTAAATAACCTCACTACTTTTAAGGCGATTATCTTGCTGCAAAAGCAAAAAAGAACAAAGCGATCATTTCTCACCCTAACATGAGTTAAACTCACAACACTCGTTTAATTGTGGTGACCTTTATGGCCTTTTCCTACTCTGCCATTCATACCTTTACCGTGGTGGCAGAAACTTTAAGCTTTTCCAAAGCTGCGCTACTTTTGCATATCACGCCAAGCGCCGTGAGCCATCAAATGAAATTATTGGAGCAACAATTAGGGGTAAAATTATTTGTCCGCCAAGCCAAAGGTGTGCAGTTAAGTGCCGCAGGGATGGCCTTGATTGAACAGGCAAACCGCGGCGTAGCCATGATCCAGCAAGGCGTTCAAGCATGCCAGAGCGAAACGTGCTACATCACCATACAACTTGCCGCTATCCCCTCTTTTGCCCAGCACTGGTTAGTACCACGGCTGCCACGGTTTTATCAGCGCCACCCACACATCAATATTGAGCTCCATAGTCGCGATCAATTGGTTGATTTTGCGCATAGCCACTTTGATGCCCATTTGCATTTTGGCGATGGCCATTACCCGCAACATCATGTTGAGTTTTTATCACACGAATATGTTTTACCTGCTTGCCATAATGCGCTTTTACAAAGCTTATCTGTGCAGAATGAACTACAGACATTGCAGCATTTACTCATGCACCATGACCGCTTGGAATACCATGCTGGGCTTGAAGATGCGCCGGGCAACCTCAATTGGCCGTACTTTCTACGCCACTTGCAATGCAACTCGTCGCTGGCGGGCAAATTAAGACGTTTTAGCCATATAAATTTGGTGCTGGCAGCAGCAGAGCAGCAACAGGGGATAGCGCTTTTGTGGCAACGCTTAGCCAGTGACGCCTTGAACTCTGCGAATTTGCACGGCTTTAGTGAGTTACGTCAACGTTTGCCTTATCAATATTATTTGGTGTCGCCAAAACGCGCGCAAAGCCACGAGCTCGCGCTCTTTCGCGCTTGGTTAGTGGCAGAATTTAATCACTAACTTGAGCTTGCCTCAGCCTAAACTCACTGCGCTTGGCGGGGAAAACTGCTAAGCTGCGGCAAATAAACCAAACCAAGCTGAGTTTAAGAGCAAATATTATGCAAATTTGGGTAGATGCCGACGCGTGTCCTGTCGTCATAAAAGAAATTCTGTTTCGTGCCGCTGAGCGTAAACGTTTAGTCACCACTTTAGTGGCTAACCAGTCGCTACGGGTGCCGCCTTCAGCATTTATTAAAACCTTACGGGTGCAAGCGGGCTTTGATGTGGCAGACAACGAAATTGTGCAGCGCTGTGAAGTGGGTGACTTAGTTATTACCGCTGATATTCCCTTAGCGGCAGAGATCATCGCCAAAGGCGGTCAAGCGTTAAGTCCGCGTGGTGAGCTTTACACCCCAAACACCATTAAAGAGCGGCTCAATATGCGGGACTTTTTTGATACGTTAAGATCAAGTGGAATTGATACTGGTGGGCCTGCGGCACTCAATCAACGTGACCGAAAAGCCTTTGCCGATGAGTTAGATAAAATTCTAGCGCGGGTGTAATGGGCGCCACCGCGCCCATCCTAGTTTGCAGTGATTGCTTAGAACTGATAACTCACAGTCACTTTCGCATTGCGCTCGTTACCCGGTAAACCACCTAAAAATAGCGCTTTGCTATAGTAATGCTGGTTAAATAAGTTCTCGATATTGAACTGAACTTTCACTTGCGCGTTTTGATAGCGTAGCGCCGCATCCCAACGGGTATAACCGTCAACATACGCTTCTGGAATACCAAACGAGACCGAATTAATCGAACGCTCACTCTCGTAACTCATACCTAAGCTCAGTTCTAGTTGATCTTGCGCATCAAACACTGGCATGTGATAACTTAACCAAGCACGCGCCATCTGCTTTGGCACCCCTTTGGTTTGGCCAGAACGGGTGTTTGCACGGATCTCAACCGCATCTTGCACAATGCCGTTAAGGTTAAGCTTCCAACTGTCTGCTAGGGCCAAGTTTAAGTCAAGTTCAACGCCTTTGGTTGAATCCTCATCATCAAAGAAGTAGCGCGGTACATTGATGTTAAACTCAGGGTCGTTTGGATTGTCGTTATAATCTGGGTTGTTATAACGCAAGTTAGTGCGGCGGGTATCAAACCACACCAGCGAGCCTAATAAATCTTCCTGCAACGCGGTAAAACGAATACCAACATCAAACGATTTTGATTCAGAGTCAGGGCGGTTGGCTTCGTTGCTGGTGCTTTCATCTACCACACTACCCAGCACACTATAAGCGGTGCGCCCTTTAGCATAGTTCACAAAGGCTGCAAACTGTGGCGTAAACTGGTAGTTAACCCCCAAGTTATAAGTTACACCCGCATCGTCACTGTCTGCTTCTTTGGCAATTTCAGGCGCTCGGTCAGTACCTTTATGCTGGTAAGCTTGTTCTACTCGCGTGTAAGCCACACCAGCACGGGCAGTTAACGCATCGGTTAAATACAATACTTCTTGGAAGCTCGCCCCGTAAGCGCGCAGCGACTTATCGTAGTTGCTGGTCAGTACCGGTGAGTAATCCATAAAGTCGCCCGTAGGCCAGTTTGGTTGGCGGATGTCTAAAATATACGGAATGGCATTGGCACCCTTTTTCGCGCCATCGGCGTCATATGCCGACCAGCTTTTTACCGCCATATCGCGGTTTTCAACATTTACACTTAGCAAATGTTCACCTACCACGCTGCCCATATCCCAGCTTAGTTGTAAGTCCGCAAAGTATTGCCAAGTGCGCTCTGACGATACCTGACGACGATATTCCTGACGGCGCGCGGCAAATGGGTATAGCTCGCCATCAACCACTAACGGCGCACGCGGGTTAGCATTAACCACGCCACTACGCTGCCAATATACATAGTTATAGGCACCCGTTTGGCGCACAAAATCCGACTCATAATCGCGCCATAACAGCTGTTGCGTCAGTGTGCTGTTGGCGTCTAAATACCAATCGTGGCGTACCTTAGCGCGTAGCTCTTTACCCTCATTGGGCATTGACAGTGGCGAAATTAAATCACCTTTGCCTAAACGAAACGGCGACGTACCATCGCTTGGCAAAATCGAATCGGCCAATTGTTGACGCTGCGCGTCACTCAGCTGTAAGCCTTTTCCTTTTGCGTCGTTTGGTAATTGGTCAGCAGTTACAGGGCCTTGACCACCCGCAATATTGTCCCAGTTGATGATCCGCACTGGGTCGCCAATTGAATCAACTTGGTTACTATCGTCGATATACGCAGTTGAAAACAGTAAATTTTGGTTAGCAGCGGCTTTAAAACGTAAGCTGGCATAGACTTCGTCACGGCCACTACTCAAGGCGCGAAAACCATCGCTACGCTCATGATTAGCCACCAAACGGTAAGCCCAATCCTCATTTAGTGCATTAGTCGCGTCAAAGCCAACGCCATAGGTGTTCCACGCACCCGCTTTGGCATTAAGTTGATACGCGGCTTGGTCTTGCGGTTTTTTCTCGACCATATTGATCACCCCACCTGCCGCGCCAATGCCGTATAAACCCGTCGCAGGGCCTTTTAGCACTTCAAGGCTTTCAACGTTAGTCATAGAGCGGGTTGGGTTAAAGCTGTTGCCTAAATCCGCGCCGCCGTACATGCCATCATAGGTGTAGTTCACACCTAAGCCACGCATAATTAACGTGTCGCCAATACCGTAATTGTTGCCCGCTTGACCTAAACCACTGACATTACGCAGGGCTTCTTGCAAAGTGGTATTGTTTTGGCTATTCAATAATTCGCTGTCTACCACTACTACCGCTGCTGGCGTTTGCATCAGCGCCATGTTTGATTTAGTTGCCGTGCCTGAGGCCAAAATCAATTTATTGTGTTTACCGTAAACACTGATTTTTTCGATGGCTTGCTGGTCTTGTTCAGCACTGGCTAACGGGCTTGTCAACAAACAACCGACTAACGCGAGCTGTACAGCTTGCGAAAGTGGCGAGCGAGAATAAGTGGTGCGCGAGAATTGCATAAGTCACTCCAGACAATCAATTGAGAGTAATTATTCTAAAGAAGGCGCGCAGCTTACCACGCAACACAAATGATAACAACTCTCATTTGCGTTTCAATAAAGTTATAATTGTTATCAATTTGGGGGCATTTAGGCTGCGGTTTGCAACTCACTTAGTTTGTTTGCAATTTAGACACAATTACAGCTTAACCAACAGAATAAATGCGCTTTTTTAGCAGTTATCGAACTTACAGCTAAACTTAAATCACCGCGCGAGCTGGTTGCAATTGTGTGGGTTTAGCGCCGCATAATGTGTGTAGCCAATTTTCTGGTGTTAAGGATGTTGTCAGGTTAAGCACGGCAAACTTACTGCTTATTATCCTGATTTAGCCAACGCTGACAGGGCACTTAATGAGTCACCAAGGTTTAATTTATGAAAACATTAATATTAGCATTTTGTAGTCTCAGCTTACTGGCGGGTTGCCAGTTAACCCGCGTTGAGGGTGAAGTAAGCGACGTGAAAGTGAAAGTCGCTACCGACGATAACAACAAAAGTGAAAATTCCGACGGTAAATTCTGCCCACCGGGTCAAGCTAAAAAAGGCAAGTGTTAAGCTTTAGCTTAAAACAAGTTATGCGAAGGGCTTGCGCACTATACTGTGTGAGCCCATCACACCTTAACTGCTAAAACCCTTTTCCCATTCCGCTGCCCATTCTCGTAGTGGATTTAGCGTCTGCATTAACGCACTGCCCTGCGGGGTAAGTTGATATCCTTCCGTCGTTTTTAACACCAAATTGGCCTCACTGAGTTGCTTGATACGGCTATTTAACACCGAAGGCGACATATCATCGCACTTTGCCTGCAGCCCACGAAAACTGTGCGGTTGGTGGTTTAGCTCCCACAAAATACGCATGTTCCACTTACGTCCTAGCAGGTCAAATACCGCCATAATTGCAACGCCACTACTGGAACCTCGTACTGGCTGATTGGGGATAGGTGTGGTCATAACTGTTGCGCTTCTAAAAAAGTAGCGGTAAAGTTCGCTACGAAATACGTAGCACTTATTTTATACCGACCCACTTAAAAAGCGAGGGAATTATGTTTTTAGTCGATATGACCTTTACCGATGTCAGCCAAATTACCCCTGAATTAACCGAACAACACCGCAACTATTTAGCGAAAGAGTATCAATCACAAAATTTGCTATTTGGTGGCCGCAAAGAACCCAGAACTGGTGGGATCTTGCTCTCCAAGCACAGCAATGAAGCCACCCTTAAGCAAGTTTTGGACAATGACCCTTTTATCAAAAGAGGCCTTGTCCGCTATCACATCACCGAATTTACGCCAGTGATGGCATCCACTGACTATGTGCATTTGCTGGCGTAAGTAAGCCTAAATCGTGCTTTGCAACTTTATGTTTTGCAAAAACGGGTTGGGTAGCACAGTGTAAAGTTACCCCTGCGCATAGTGGGGATACCTTCACTCATGGTTAAATGCCGCTTTCAGCGCTAAAATAGCGGCTATTTCACAGGTCAATTAGGGTCGTTTTAACTTGAGACCGCTGTGATACCTTCTGTAATACAATCGCTTAGAAAGGAATGACTATGTCACCCGCAATTCCAGAAATAAGTACTGATAATCTTGTGATTACGCAGTTATTACCGCAAGATTTCCCGCTACTGGCCAAATACGAGCGAGAAAACCGAGCACATTTAGCCCCGTGGGAACCAAGTCGCGACAAAGACTATTTTAGCGATGCGGCCATTGAAAAAAGGCTGACACAGTTATTCGCTCAATTTCAGGCGGGCAATTCGCTTTTTTTGGTTGGCCTAAACCACTCTCGCAGCCAAATAATCTGCGTCTGTCATTTTTCCAACATCGTCTATGGTGCGTTTCAAGCCTGTCATTTAGGTTATTCCATCGCCGCCAGCGCGCAAGGCAAAGGCTTAATGTTTGAAATGCTTAACCCCGCTATTGACTATGTGTTTAAAAACTATGGGTTACATCGCATTATGGCCAACTACTTGCCACACAATCAACGTAGCGAAAACTTATTAATGCGACTTGGCTTTGAGCGCGAGGGCTACGCTAAATCCTATCTAAATATTGCCGGCACATGGCAAGACCATGTGCTAACTGCCAAGTTAAATCCAGAGCATATTGAGTCATAGAGAGGATCAATGGCGGTGAGCATGATCTATCGCCTATCCATCCTTGGAGCTTGGTTACTTCGGTCATTGCCTAAATGGATTTAGGTACTTAGGTTTTGTCGGGAACAAAAAACCTGCCATGACCTCACTTCCTAGCTTCGAAACTGCGTTGACTTCAGGCATCCTGCCTTACGCCAATAAGGCCGGCTACGCCGTTCAAAAATATTCCCGATATTTTTGTCGGTCGCTCGTCACCTAAGCTGCCTGTGCGGCAGTGAACTAAAGCTAATCAACCAAAACCCTGCAGTAAAATTTCTAAGCGGCCTGTGCGGCAGTGAACTAACGGGAGTACTGACCAACATTGGTTCAAATTTTCTAAGCTGCCTGTGCGGCAGTGAACACGGACTAAAACACCTTGCTCCGGGTGAGAATTTTCTAAGCTGCCTGTGCGGCAGTGAACAAGTGCTAAATCAGTACTTCGTTACACCGACTTTTCTAAGCTGCCTGTGCGGCAGTGAACATATTCCAACCACTGGGCAGGCTGGTGAACTGTTTCTAAGCTGCCTGTGCGGCAGTGAACCAGTTGCAGCGTAAACGCTAATTCCGCCAAATTTTCTAAGCTGCCTGTGCGGCAGTGAACCTTGGTTGAGCCTTTACCTTACTTGAATCGCTTTTCTAAGCTGCCTGTGCGGCAGTGAACTATAGAATAAATCAAAAAACGTAAGTTGCAACATGAGGTTAGGGCAAAAAACCGCTTTTTACCTATTAAAAAATCATATACTTTAACTTGTTGAATTAAAAGCACATTTTTAAAGAGCGAAAAAATAGGGTAAAAGTTGTGCGGGAAGTATTACTTAAACCCATTTTGATGGAGTTTTCAACTGCGCGGTTGTTGACCTTGATTTTGGCCTGTTATTTGGTGGTGATGTCTACTGTAGAGCAAACAGTGTTGAACAGCGCGATATAAAATCGCGCCGACAGCGTCAATCGCTTACAAGGACACCTCTTTGTGGTGTTCTTTAGATAAAATCGCGCCTTTAATTCTCTCAGATAAAGGCGGATTTTGTTCCCCGCTGCTGCAGTTTATTTACCTGATTCTTTCATATTCCACAGAATGCCTTGGCCTTCGCCCATAATGGTGGTGGGCATTTGGCCGTTCCACTGTTGGGCCTTGGTGTATTCCACCAGCATCTTGTTATTGTTTAGCGCTTCAGCTTTTTTGTGCATGGCTTCTGCTTCTGCCAAGCCTTTTAGACGAATCGCTTCGGCTTCAGCCTCGGCTTGTTTTAGGGTGGCGTATGCTTGGCCATCAGCACGGGCTTTAGCCGCATCACGGGCGGCTTCGGCGGTGTTTACTTCGCGCTGAGCTTCCAGTTTTTGGCGCTCTAAACGGTGTTTTTCCGCATCTGCTAAGTTCTTTTCGGTTTGTTTGGTTTCAATGCTTTGCAGATATTTTTCTGGCAGCACTAGGTTCTCAATTTGCACGCTGTCGAGTTTAACTGGGAACTCTTTCATGGTTTCAAGTAAGGTTTCTTCAATTTGCTGAATTACCTGCCCTCGGTTTTGCACGATTTGCTCGGCTTTATAATGGGCCAAGGCTTCTTTGGCTGCTGAGCGTAGTTTAGGGTCGAGAATACGGTTTTCAAACTGATCTAAACCACCGTAATTTTTAAAGAGTTCAAACGCTTCGCTGCGCACCACAGTCCAGTTAACCGAGACTTCAGCGTCAATTGGCATTTGTTCAAATGTTGCCGCGCGTAACCGCTCCACATTTTTACGGGTGCGGATCTCTAACCGCTCAACCGAGTCCGCCAATGGTACTTTAAACTGTAAACCAGGGTTCACCTGCTGTTTTGCTTCACCAAAACGTTTAACAATGCCAACATGGCCTTCATCTATAGTGTAAAACACCGAGGAAAGGGCAATCACTACCGCAAGCCCTATTGCCGCTTTGCCGAGATGTTTGCCAAAATTTGGGGTTTTTATTCGTGGGTTAGTATTACTGAGCATAGAAGTTCCTAACTGTATTTTATATTCCAAGTGATTGGGTAGAGAACATCCCTGCTTGATCGCCATAAATACTTTTAAAACAGTTACATAATAAGTGTGGCGGGGTGAGTTACCCAATTAAAGTACAGAGTACTCAGTTTTAGCCGTATCGGCAATAAGAATTATTGCGATTAACACCTATCTATTTTGAAAATAACATTTGTAATGTCTGTAATAGAGGTATTAGCCCAAGCTAACTACTCAAAGAAACCTGAGCTAACAAACAAGTACTAAAAACGCGCATTCTTAATCCCCCAATCACATAGGATATCTATGCTCATGGGGATTCGCTTACAAGATAACGCTGTACCTTAGTCAAAAGTAAACAACCCTTCGCTGTTTAGCTTAACTGGTGCGAGGCTTTGCTGCGTCTTTCTTTTGACTGTCACCCACACTCCGGTATCAACATAAGGTCGTGATGACCAGCTGCTACCAACACAGCCAAACTGACCGCCTGGCTGATAGTTGCGAAGCGAATCAAAATAAGTGCTATCACTACTGAGCGCCACCCAATGTAATGAGTTTACGGGTGTCGAAACTAACACTAAATTGAGTTCATCCGCTTGAGGTATTGGCATAGGAGAGTTTGTTACAGTAAATTTCTGCGGATCACCAAATACAAACGCTAACACCTCCTGAGGACTCGCGGTGGAGCCTAGTTCTTTTATCATTTTCTGTGCCAGCGTAGCAAAGTTGTCGTAAGCATCCGATGTAACAAAAAGTGTTGCTTGCAGACCTAAACTCTCTGCCACTTCAGCAACTCGTCTTGGCATACTTCCGCCTTTTTTAGCCTCTTCGAGCACACGTGCGACTTTTTCTGATCTTTCGGACTCACATTTAAGGTCAAATAATTTTTTGATCTCTTCAACATCAAACCGCGTCAAGGTAAAGAGTTTTAGCGCTAAAGTGCTGAAGTTGTCGTCACAGCTCAATGTGACCTTGGATGGGCAGCCCTCGCCTCGGGTAACTGCGATTGTTTTGTCTTCAGGTAGGATCCCAAACGTCGCTGCGACGGCAGTCAAGCTATAAGCCGCACAATATTGCGACGTGAGCGGTTGAGTCATACTTAAGCGGATCAAATCAAACGGTGCTGGTGAATATGCGTGAGCCATTTCATTGTAGTTGTGCAATTGCTGCTCAATTTGCTGTGGTGTATTCGGCAACTCGTTGATGCTAAAATTTTTAATATTACTCAAGCTGGTGTAGGTGATAATTGCCATGGTTATTCCTTGTGATATACGTTCAATGGACAACGAGCAGCATAATGCTCAAACAAGAAAAAACCATTACGGGTGATTACAAGCTAGGTACCTTATTGGTAAACCATCAGCAAACTCGGGTTCTAAGATAACGGCCAAACCAATCACTTAACTATTTTGTGCTACTTGCTGACAGGTTTCGGCTTCTTTGGCCATTTGCGCATAGCGAGCACGTACTAACTCTACATAATGGCCCATACATTTATCCGCAGAGGTCACAAACGAAGTTCGACTTAGGCTGAGTTCAACCATACGGTCAAGGCGAAATTCCCGATACCCTTGACGCAAACGGCAAAATGCCACCAGCGTCCATTTTCCGCCCCAAAACACCATACCCAATGGTTCAATCAACCTTTCGGTTAGCCGCTCCTCAACATCACGATAATGCAGCATTACACACAGACCTTGATTAATGGCGAGCCGCAGATCACGGTTGAAGTGTTGTTGCTGCAAAGAATAACCACTGCCAGCCACCATATAAGGCGAGTCATCTAACTGCTCTTTGAGCGCGCCAGGCAAGATTGCCTCGATTTTAGCCAGCGCACTTTGTGCTTGTTCGGCAAATAATGGATCAGTCCAGCGGCTCACCATTTTACTGCCCAGCAGTAACGCTTGCAGCTCAGCGATAGTGAACATCATGGGGGGTAAGTCGTACTCAGTAAGAATATAGCCAACGCCCGCTTCACCGCTGATGGGCACGCCTTGGCTTTGTAAGTCTTGGATATCGCGATAAATAGTACGCTCCGACACCGCTAATTTATCTGCCAGTTGCCGTGCGCTAATGGCAAGTCGGCGGCCACGCAACAAGTTGACCAATTGGAATAAACGCTCAGACTTATGCACCCTACCCTCCTTACCTAAAACAGGGTATTACGGCTCACGCCGTAATACCCAAGGCAGCTTAGCCATTACACGGGGTTTGTGCAATGATATGGTTAAGCGTCATCACCACACTGTCGGCGTCAATCACTGTCATCAGTGCTTGGCAGCGCGGTTCGGTGGCAAAAGCTTGTTGAACCCGCTCTGCATCAGCAAGACTGGCCCAATATACGACATCCACATAGGTGTCGCTGTCCGCTTGTTTGGCTAACGAGCGATACAGCAGACCCGGCATCGAATCCAAATAAGCTTGAAACGCATCATGCGTTTTGACAAAGTCTGTCTCATTAACTCCATTAGCCAGTTTAAAAGTAACGATTTCTAGCACATTGCTCATATTTGATCTCCTTGTGATTAGTTGAATTGCTTAGAGCACAACTAGTAGACCATAAGGCACTGTCAGGGAATGTCAGGAGTGATTTATATCGACCTACTTTGCGCCTACCCGCAACGCCAAGTCATGTAAGTACGCAATAGGGTTTTGCATAGGGCTAAGCACATTTATCGATTCAAACAGGGGGTTAAATAAGAGAATTTTAAAAGGAGATTTAAATCAGGCCGCACTGTGCGACCTAATTTACTGAAGAGGTTAATAAACGTCGCGGCAATAGCGGCCTTGCGCTTCCAGCGCACTTAAACCACGTTCACCGAGTAGTTCGGTAAATAGCGCCTCAACATCACCCGCCATGCCTTGCAGGCTGCCACAAATGTACACCGCAGCACCTTCTTCTAACCATAACAGCAGTTGCTCGCTGTGGCTGCGCAGCACATCTTGCACATACCCTTGTTGCACTCGACCAGCAAGTACAGGCAAAGGTAACGCCGCGCGCGAAAAGGCACGGTCAAGCTCCGCCAATACGCCAGTTTTCAGCCAGGTTTGCAACTCGTCATCCCAAGGTAAGTCATGCTCGGGGCTACGCTCGCCGTAAATCAACCAATTATCGTAATGACCCTGCAGCGCTCGCTGTTTAATATGCGCACGTAATCCGGCTAAGCCACTGCCATTGCCAATCAAAATCATTTTGCGATTGGTTGCAGGGGCATGAAATTTTACATTACGGCGAATACTCAATAGACTCGTTGCGCCAACTGGACTACGTACACATAACCAGCCAGAGCCAAGCCCTAAACGCCCATCAGGATGACGCTGTTCACGCACTAATAAACGTAATTCCCCCTCAGCTGGAACACTGGCAATACTGTATTCACGCATTTTGTGGTCGAGGTGCAAACACGCGATATCACCTGCTTGCCAAGTTACATCGGGCGGGAGCGAAAACGCGATGTCATACAAAGGAGCGCCTTGGCTACCAACGTTGAGCCACTGACGCCGAGCGAGAGTAAATTCAGCGCCAAGGTAGGCCTTAGGCTTTAGCGCTGCAGGCTCTGCTGCCAAGATCTGGGCTTGTTGTAAGGCTTGATACCAAGTATGTAAGCTGTCGCTTGCCAATTTATCCACCAACACTGGGGCAAATAACGCTGTAGCGCCACGCTCCGTCAGTGCGGCATCCAAGTTAAGGCCAAATTGACAAAACTGCGGGTAATCTCGGTCGCCAAGCGCCAATACGGCATAGGCTAAATGATTAAGCGTAACTGCGCTGTGTGTTAAACGCGCAATAAAATGCCGACCATTATCGGGGGCTTCGCCTTGGCCGTAAGTGCTGGCTAGCACCAATAATTTTTGTGTTGTGCTTAGGGTTTTATCGGTCAGTTGGTTTAAGGTTAAGCATTGGCATGATAAGCCTTGGGCGACTAATTGCTGACTTAACTGCTGGGCCAATGTTTCTGCAGCGCCACTTTCACTGGCATAAGCAACCACCAAAGGTACGGTGCCGTGCTGATTGCGCAGCCAACGTCTTTGTAGCGATGCTCGGTAACACCACAGGGTAAAAACAGTGTAGCCAGCCACTAATAGGCTGGCATAAAGATATGGCGCTGCGCTTAACATAGCTTAGTCTGGCAATACCTCAAGCACCACGACATACGTACCACGACGCTGCGTTGCCGGCGCTGCCGCCGCGGTGTCTTGGTATTCTGCTTCTAAGAAATAGCGACCTGCACCATTCCATTTAACGCTGACTTCGCCTTGCGCATTAGCTTGCATCACAATTTCTTCTTGGCTGTTGCGATAGCGCGTGCCTTCACGAATTGCGGTCACCTCGGCACCAATAGCAGGCTTGCCATCAATCAAAAACTTAAACGTTGCCACTTCGCCAGCATAAAGCTCATTTGGATGAGTTACCGCAACCAGTTCAAGACCGGCATTGGTTGGCTGTAAGGTATTTTTGCTTGGCGCGCCTAACGTTACAAAGGTTTCCATGCGGCGCGAGAACTGCGTTACCGCCAGTTTATCGGCACTTTTTGGCACGTTTTGCTCAAACCCAGCTTGGCTGAAAGTTTCGCCGCGGCCTGGGTACATACGACGTTTGCCGTTCTCTTCCCAGCTTGCCTGTAAGCCACTGCTGGCCGTAAATACGCGATAGGTGCCTGATTTTTCTAATGGTAAATCGAACACAGTACGGTATTTACCAACATGCAGATTTTGCACCGCAGCTGCGCTACCATCTGGTGCCTGCACTTGTACGCCGCTAAAGCGACCTGCGTTATGATTGGCAAGGAAAATATCATTCGACACCGCAGCATCAAAGCTCACCCAACGGTTCTCACCTGAAAGTAAAGTCTCTTGTGGCACAATCCACGCACGGTGGGCTTCAACACTCAGGCTGCTCAGCACTAAGCCACCCAATAACAATGATTTAAATACAGTTGCCTTCATGTGGTTTTCCTTATGGATTTATCGTTAATGCAATATCGCCAAGCTCAGAATTGCCCGACGCTTTGAGTGTCACAGCAGCTTGCTGTGGCCAGCTAAATGGAATGTTTAATAGCTCACGGCCACCGACTTCACGCGCGGCTTCGACGCGTAATTGGTAATCGCCCGCCGCTAAACTTTGTAGTGGGGCTTGTCCTAAAGTAAATTGCAGTGCGTGTTGACCCGGCCCGCGAGTGGCACCAGTCACACCATCTACTGGCATAGTGAGCGTACGACCAGTACGACGCCACCATTGGCGCATGTCTTTAAGCCATTTTTCGCCTTCGCCGTTACGCATGTCTTCGTCGTACCACACCGCCAGATTGCTCACTACCTGATTTTGGCTGTCTTCAATCCATACTGCGAGGTAAGGTTTATGGTATTCAGCAACAGACATTTTAGGTATTTCTACTGTCACGTTTAACTCGCTGGCCGCTGCGCTGAACGTCGCGGCAGCTAAAAACAAAGGCGCAACCACACCTTGCTTGATATTCATAATCGCATCCTTAATGAGCACTCAGAATCAAAATCAACAGCGGCGCTAATGCCCCCGCCAAAACCAGCGGCCATGTACTGGGTCGCTGACGCGCATAACGCACCAATAACCACATGCCACTGAGGGAAAAAATGACGCATAAAGCGGAAAATACATCAATAAACCAGCGCCATGCTGTGCTGGTGTTGCGGCCTTTATGCAAATCGTTAAGATAAGAGATGATTCCCCTATCTGTGTCTTCAAACAGCACTCGACCAGTTTCTAACTCAATGCTCAGCCAAGCATCACCACCGGGTTTGGGCATGCCAAGATAGACTTCGTCGGCTTCCCATTCCGCATCTCGCGCTGGGGTGGCAATATCATGTTGTTGCAATAACCATTGCCGTACTGCAAGTGGCAGTGGGCCTTGTTCACGGCCTTGCAAGGCCATTCGTAGCCCTTCGCTCAGCTCTAATTCCACAGTGCGAACTTGCGGCTCGGCGCGAATATCTGCCGCGTGATTGAGCGTGATGCCAGTGACAGCAAACAACAACATGCCGATTAAACAGATTGCCGAACTAATCCAGTGCCATTGCCGCACAGTGCCCAAAAACATTTGATACTTCATTGAAATTACGGTCTGGATAAGTCTGAATAATAAAGATTTCGCCAGTATAACAAATACTATACTAATGATAAGTATTTTTATTTATTAAATAATTTAACAATAATCGTCTTCAAGCAGGCTTATCGAACCATCGATGGACGTAAAATGCGCAACAGTTCCTTTTTATACAACAAATCTAAGCGTTATCTAGGGCTTGCGTTGTTACTTCTTCAATCACTTACAACGGTTAGTGATATTAATTCGCATTAGCATTGATGTTACTTTTATTCCCATTTAGAGCACAACGACTTTTGATTTACAGATATTCAAGAGATTAAACCTTATGTATTCACCTCTGCGCCTTACTCTCCTTGCTACCGCGCTTGCCGCAACTTACGCCCCTAACCTCGCCGCGAAAACACATTTAAACGATAAAATTGAGCGTATCGTGGTTAAGCGTCAGTGTGACCTTCTAATCTTAGCCAATTTATCGGCGCCGCCTTGGCGCCGATAAAAACCTTTGCCAAGAGCGCAGCACTTTGCTGCGCCTTTCTTAAACGTCTACCCAAACTACTTGCAGTTGCAGATAGGCGGCAAGTGCGTAATTCCCTATAAACAGAGATCTCCTATGTGGTTTGGGTGTGCAAACGCAGCCGACAGCACTGCAACTTTAAATAGGCGGGTAAAACAGAAATTTTCAGCTACGCTTAAGACTCCACACCATGGAGGAACGAATATGGCTGATTTTTCCAAGATGCATAAACATTCCGAACCTTTATTGCAACAACTGATGAGCGCTTTTCCGGCAGCGTTTACACCTAGCTATCAAGCGGTGCATGGCGATACAGGTTCTACTGAAGACGAAAACACCTTAAAAGAAGTGGTGCAGTTTTTCCTTACTGAAGGCTTAGTGAGGCCAAGCCAAACACAAGCTGCAGGGCTAGTATTAACAGCGAAAGCGTTTGATTTGGTGGGCTGTGGCTTAAACGATATTTTGAAGCCGAAGCGGCTAGCAAAAACCACTCGCTATGGGTGATGAACAGTTGCGAGCGGAACCATTAAAATTGCTCGCTAGAAAGATTGCAGATAAAAAAGCGCAAGCCTTGGCTTGCGCTTTTTTGAGCGAAAACAGCTTAGAAGCTGAAAGTCACTTTAGTATAAATATAGCGACCACGCGGGTTATGTACTTTGCCAACATAACCATAGAGGTCGTCATCACCGTTACCAATTGCAAATGGTGGTTCTTCGTCCAGTAAGTTATTCACGCCGAGTACCAGTTTTACGCCATCATTGAGGCGATATGAACCTTGTAAATCAAGCAGAATTTGTGAGTCGACCTTACGTGTTGAGTGTTGCTCAAAATCCAAGGTACCATCAAAGTCAAAATCAGGTTGATCTTCAAACTCGCCGATATAACTGATGTTTAAGTTCACAGCCATATTGTCTAGCATCCAGCTGTTGGTTAATACCCAACGGTGTTGTGGATAGCCATATTCGCCAGTGTAATCCAAGTCGTCTTTTTCAAAGTTATCCAGGTAGCTGTATTCCAAGTTGAATTTCAGGTCACCGTTGTCACCCATGCTGTACAAGTAGTTAGCCGAGACATCAACCCCTGAAGCATCTTGTGAGGTCACGTTTTTATATTTTGCGCGAATTTTATCAAGCACGCCTAAAGATTGACCCGCTTCTGGCGCTAAACGTAAACAGATAGTGCTATTTTGGTTGTTACATTCTGCATCATAGATAGGACCATAAGGGCCCTTATCAATTTTGTTGTCTTGCGTAATACTCCATACATCAACACCAAAACCAAGCTCAGCTGATGGCGCCCAGAAAATACCTAAGTTCATCGACTCAGACTCTTCAGCTTCCAAATCCGCATTACCCGTATATTCAATGTTATAGTCGAGTGGACCGCAGTCTTTGCCGGTTGCAGCACAGCGATATTGATCTTCAAAGAACACGCTTTCTTCAGATGGGCCTAAACCGATTTGCGCTAATGACGGAGCACGGAACCCTTGCGCCCAAGAACCACGAACTGTGACATCTGAATGCGGTGTCCAACGAAATGCCACTTTGGGATTGGCAGTTGAACCAAAATCACTGTAATCATCGTAACGGCCAGCAAGTTGCAGTTCAAATTGTTCAGACAACGGAATTGAAAATTCCACATAAGCTGCCCATTGGTCGCGCTCAGCTGCAGCTGCAATAGACTCAGTACCAAAAATAAGACCACGGATAAATTGGTCGTCCGGTGCATCGCTGACATCTTCTTCACGATATTCAAGGCCAGCAGCCATCATGACTGGCATATCATTAAACGTAAATGCTTCGCCTGTGATGCTCGCATCATATGATGTCATATGCGATTCGCCACGACGCACTAAACTGGTGGTAATACGGTCAATCACTTCTTTAGAGTTATAAGTGCCACCAAATGGATTGTAGTTACCTGCATCAATTTCAGCTTGTAGGTAATCGACTCGCACCCAACCTTGCTCTTTTGAACCAGTTTGCTCTGACTTACTGCGACCTTTTTGCGCTGCAACTTCCCAGTCCCAATCATTGATTGTGCCACGTAAGCCTGCAACTATACGCAGTGTATCTGAGCTGATATCCCAGCCACGAGCACCCGCATCAACCGTTCTATAACGACCAATTTTAATGTCTTTGCCATAAGGGTTGTTAGGATGACTGCCTGGCACAGTAAGGCCCGCTTTTTGGTCAAGCGGTGTAGGAGCACCTGCTGCAACTGAAGTATTGTGCTGTACAGCAAACTCAACAAAACCCGTCATGCCGTTAGCAAACTTTTGCTCCGCCTGAACAATAGCGCCGACCCGCTCAGCTTCTGGAATAATATAGCCAAAAGGACCATAGTCGAATAAACAGAAGTCATCAGCGACTCGGTCTGCCGGACAAGCAGGATCGATTGTGTCTTTGCCATCAACCACAAAAAAGCCCGGAAAACCGCGGCTAGAGCGAAAGTCCTTACCGCCGTATGGCGTTTGATTGGCTGTTCCTAAAGTACCAGCCTCGTTTGAGGATAAAGATGAGTTATTGAAGTAATCTAAAATAATGGTTACGTTGCTGTCATCAGTACTGCTCCCCCAAAGTAGGCTTGCCGTTTTTTCTTCGTAACTTGGGCCGTCTGTACCGCCGTAACCTAAGTTGACTTCCATCCCATCAAAATCTTTTTTCAGGATAACGTTGACCACACCCGCCACCGCGTCAGAGCCGTAAATCGCTGACGCGCCGTCTTTAAGAATATCGATACGTTCAATCGCAGACACTGGAATACTGTTAATGTCTACAAATGAATTTGTAATGCTTTCAGCAAATGCACTGACTGAAGCTCGACGGCCATTGATAAGCACGAGCGTTGCATCTGGGCCTAAGCCACGTAAGCTTACCGCGGCGCCACCATTGGCGGTTGAATCTTGGTTGTTACCACGCGTTGAGAAAGTACCACTACCTGCTACTGGCATTTTTTCTAGGAGTTGTTGTAGGTTGTCGTAGCCGTAAGACGCGATTTGATCTTTACCAATCGATTGAATAGGAGATGGCCCTTCCATATCAGTACGTTTGATACGTGAACCTGTTACCTCAATTCGCTCGACTTTATCGGCATTTTCTTCAGCTGCGTAGACATAAGAGCTTGAGGTATACGCTGTTGCTAAAGCTAAAGTGAGGGCTGTTAGACCATATTTTTTTGTTGGCATGTTATTTCCCTGTTGCATAATGGTTATTATTCACCACAACAAGTTAACAATGCGAGTGCGTAAAAGCAATCTTTATAAGATAGACTAAGGCCAAGAAAATTGTAACGATAACTTACACTACGCAAACCAAAACGGAATTATCTTTTCAGACAATTCCGTTTTGGATATTTGAGTTATTCAGCCAAATTATCAACGATTGCGACAAGCTTGTGTGCGGCACTCGTCGTTTAATTCCAACTGTTTGGTCAAAACTATTTGTATAACCATCGCTATCGGTTACTTCATATAGCCACACCGTAACGCGAGTACCATTTACCTTCAAACGATAGCGAACAATTGAACCAGCAAAATCTAGAAAATAAAAACAAGCGTACTAATTGAATACATTATTACCCACTAATAATGTAAGAAGCTTGTAAAGCCCCTTTACGGCAAAATGCGGGAGCTTGCGCCCGCACTAGCATTGTGTTTATAACTTATGCTGACGCCAGAATTCACTACAAAGCAATGCTGCAGCAACACTCACGTTAAGGCTTTCGACCTTGCCGCTACCTTGAATGATGACATTCTTGTCACTTATTTTTGCCAGTTGTGGATCTACCCCTTCACGCTCTTCACCAAGAATAAAGGCCGCGCGTGCTGGTAATGTGGTGCGATATACATCCTGACTATGGTATGAAGAGGTTGCCATCACGCAAAATCCTGCGCGTTGTAGTTGCACCACAGCTAAGGCCATTTCATCGGTTTGCAATATTGGCATGTGAATAGCACCGCCTTCAGAGGTGCGCACTGCTGCGCCACTTTGTAATGCCTGAGGGTCGCAAGTTACTAGCGCGAGCACATCATAGTGTGCAGCCACACGCATAATTGCCCCTAAATTATGGGGATTACCTACTCGGTCAAGCAATAGCACCATGCCCTGTTGCTCGGTTGGTAGTTGCCTTAACCAATTGTCCAAACGCTGTTGCGGCGGCGCTTTGACCAACAGACAGATCCCTTCATGGTGTTTTGATTCGGTAACTTTTTCAAGTTCAGCATCACTCACCACATGGTAGGCCTTTTTGTTTGCCACAAACCATTTAAGCAATGCTTTAAACTTACTTTTTGCTGCTTGTTCAGTGACATATGCGCGAACCATCAGCGCCGGATGCGCTTCAAAAAATGCCAAACAACTATTAATGCCGTAGAGTTTCAGCTCTGCGCCATTTTGCACTTTTTGTTTGGCGCGCGATTCAGAACTATAGTCGCCACTAGCCCTAACAGCCTTCTCTGGCTGTGGTTGAGCGCTTCTAGCTCTATCATCACGTCGCTCAGCAGCAACTTGAGGACGCTTGTTTTGCGACCAAGGTGATTCGCTTGATTTGGCATTTGAATGTGATTGACGTGAAGGTTTTTTGGCTGATTGAACAGATGAATGACTACGCTTTGGAGCAGACTGCGCCATGAAAATTACTCGAACTGAGAACAGGCGCTGATTTTAGCTGAGCCGGTGGTTTTTCGCACTAGCCACAGCTAAATATTTTCATCTTGCCATCATGCTATTTAGCTCAGATGCAGAGCTTGGCTAACGTGTGCATCAAAGTTAACTCGCTTGATATGCGCGCCATAACCCAAGCAGATGCAAGACTCCAAGCGCCAGACAAATCGCTGAGCTCCAAAACCAAAATGTGGGGGAGTTTTCTTGAGTGGCAGGAATGCTAAAAAACACCGGTAAAAATCCCGCAGCGCCGCGCACGCAATATATTGTAGTCACAACGATTAACAGTGGTTTTTGCGATGGCAGCGCAGGCAACAAACCCGCAGTGGAAAAAGCCAAGATACCCCATACCGTTAGTAGCGTAGCAATAGCGGCCGTGATTAATGCTGGCTGTAATGAACCTGAAGCAGCCAACTGCGCCATTTTTTCGCCCGCACCAAACCAGCGATACCAATCTGGCCCGCCAAAAATAACCGCCACATGCAATAGCGCCGCGATAATACTGCCGACTCCAGCATAAACTAATAGAGGATTACTCATACTTGCTCCTTGTTTAGATTAAAAGCTTGTCGAAATTGCAGCGGTGAAAGCGGTTCAAATTGTTGCCAAATACGGCGAAAATGGCGGCTACTGGCAAAACCGCACAGCTCAGCAACCTGCTCTATGCTATGCTTGCTTTGCGTCAACAACTGGCGCGCCAGAGCCATTTTTATCTCATGAATATAGGCTTGTACTGTGATCCCCAAAGTATCATGAAATAAACGGCTTAACTGCCGAGTAGAGATCCCCACTTGCTGTGCTAACTCGGTGACGGTGAAATCCTTATGCACTGCTTGGCACACCAAATCTTGTACTTTATGTACCGCGCGGTGCATATGATTACGATGATTCAGCCACACACTGTGTTGGGTTTCATGACCGCTGCGGCGAAAATACACTAGCATTTCGCGCGCGACCTGCATTGCCCGTTGTTCACCAAATTGCTCTGCAATAAAAAATAGCGTTAAATCAATGCCAGAACTAATACCTGCACTGGTGTACATATTGCCGTCTTTAACAAAAATACGATTTTCCAGCACTTTACATTCTGGATATTGTAGCTGCATGCGAGCGGTCAGTTCATGGTGGGTAGTACAGTATTTATGAGCCAATAAACCTGCTTTGGCTGCCAGCAACGCGCCAGAACACACAGTTAAGACCGCTTGCTTGGTAATAACGGTACGCAACCACGCTGCGGTCACTTCACCAATTTCCGCTTGATATCGATGCGCTGAGCCATAACAACCGGGGATAACAACGATAGCATTGACTGGGAGTGATGGCGGCAAAGGCGCTAACTGAGCCAACATCAGCCCACCACCTAAGTTACTTTCACTTGCTGCACCGACGTAATGAAAACTCAGCCGCTCACCTGCTTTTTGCGCCTCCAAAAAGGCCTGTAATGGTCCCGCCAAATCAAGCGGTAGAACTTCAGGAGTCAAAACAAAATACACAGGAATGACGGCTGTCATCGGCTTTCCTTACAACAAACTGTTATTTATAGTCATGGCTATTGGTTATGGTGGCAAAGCGTTTATTTAACACCAATTGGGTTCTGGCTTTAATATCGTCCGTACTATAGTGCTGACCCGTTATATCACATACCATAGGGAATGTGAGCGTTGCATCTAGCACATATTCAACTTGATAGCCTAAGTCACTCGCCACGCGTGTGGTGGTCTCACAGCACTGCTCTGTGCGGATCCCAGTGATCACAAGCTTAGTTATGCCTTCACGCATTAACCAACGCGCCAAACCGGTATCGGTAAACGCATTGTGGACCGATTTATAAATGACTTTATCGTAATGCACTGGTAAAAACGCCATAGCCTTTACCAATCCACTTTTGGGGTTAAACGGACTATTTTCGACATCTTCTCTTGAGTGCAAAACTTTTACTATCGGCCAGTTTTGCTGTTGGAAATGCGTGACGACTTGAGTTAAATTAGCGCGAAATTCAGCGAACTCATCCTCTCGCCAGTAGTCAGTATGGAAGAAAGAATCTTGCGTGTCGATAATGATCAGGGCGGTTTTCATGGTTTTATTCTCCTTGTGTTGGTAACAACACTATAGTGACTTTGAGAAGGGCTGAAGAGACCGGTTCAAGACAACTAGCGGACCTTTTCGGCCAAGTGGCTTGGCATCCTTGCTAACCACTGTACGGTTATTGGTAAGAGTTAGTAGTACGCCCTAGTAATAACTAAGCGGCGTCACTTTGCCCCAAAATACCCGATAAGAATAAAGGGTGTACGCAATAATCGTGGGCACCACAAATACCACGCCGAACATCAAAAAGTTAAGTGACTCAGGCGCAGACAAAGTTTCAAAAATAGTTAACTTACCCGGTACTACATAAGGAAAAAAGCTATAAGCCAAGCCAAAGAAGCACAAGCAAAACACCATAGCGGCAATCGCGAATGGCAGCCACGCGCCCTGCTCTGGCCGCTGTGCTAATTTCGGTAAGGTCAGCTCTAATAGCACTAACAAACCAAAACAAATCATCGGCATCGGCAGTAGCACCAGCGCCATGGGTAATTCAAACCATAGCGCCAACACATTAGGGTGAATAATTGGGTTTACGATAGAAACCAGTGCTATGCCGATAGCAGATACCCGCAACGCAGTTTGACACCAATGAATAGCCTGTTGCTGTAACTCGCCTGTGGTTTTCATGATGAGCCAAGCCGCACCAATAAAACGATAAGCCGTGACAACCCCAATACCACTTAAGATGCTAAATAAGTGCGCCACTATGGTAGTTTCAAAACCCATCACATAACTGCCAAGCATATACCCTTGGCTAAAACTGGTGAGGTAAGAGCCGCCTTTAAACACCTTGTCCCACATGTCTTTACGTTTCGATTTGGCTTTGGCGCGAAAGTCAAACGCCACTCCACGTAAGATCAGCCCAACTAACATAAAAGAGGCAGGTAAGTACAAGGCCTGTAAAATCACGCTATGCGCGAGAGGAAAAGCGATAAGCACCAAGCCAACCGCCAACACTAACCAAGTTTCGTTGGCGTCCCAAAACGGCCCTATCGACGCAATCATAGTATCAGCTTTATCTTGCTCTTGATTGGGTAGCAACATCCCAACGCCTAAGTCGTAACCGTCCAAAATTGCGTAGACTAAAATCGCCAACGCCATTAGACCTGCGAATAATAATGCGAGTTGTTCTGCATTAAGCATATTTGCCCCCTGTTAATTGCGTTTGTTCGTACTCTTCCACTCCTACGGACTTCTTCGCGGTAAAGAATAAGGTGCGGATATACACCACCAACAGCACCGCATATAAGGTCAAATACATAGTTAAAGTAATCGCAACGTTTTCGCTGGCCAGTTTGGTGACCGCTTCTTCGACCCGCAATACCCCGCTAACTAAGTAAGGTTGGCGACCAATTTCCGTAACATACCATCCAGCTAAAGTTGCCAGCCACCCAGAAAAACTCATTGCCACTAAAGTTTTTAATTGCCAAGGTGCAAGTGTTTGCTTGCGATGTAATTGCCAACGTAACCCTACTGCAACCAAGATCATCAGCATACCCATGCCAACCATAATACGAAAACCAAAAAACACCGGTTTAACAGGAGGATGTGCATTGGGAAATTCGTTCAACCCTTTTAACTCACCATCATGATGATGGGTTAAAATAAGGCTCGCCCCATTAGGGATAGAAATAGCAAAATCATTGCGCTGTTCTTTTTCATTCGGAATAGCAAATAACACCAGCGGCGCGCCTTTTTCGGTATGCCAAATACCTTCCATCGCAGCAATTTTTTGTGGCTGATGTTCTAAAGTATTTAAGCCATGTAAATCACCAACAAAGGCTTGTAATGGCGCCAATATTGCCGCTACTGTTAGCGCGACCTTAAGGGTCAAACGCGGAGCTTGTTTGTTATCGCCTTGCAACAGGCGATACGCACTGACACCTGCGATAAGGAAAGAGGCAGTCAGACCACTGGCGAGCAACATATGAAAAAAGCGATAAGGGAATGAAGGGTTAAAAATAATCGCCAACCAATCGGTCGGATAAGCTACGCCATCTCTAAGTTCGAATCCTGTGGGGGTTTGCATCCAGCTATTCAAACTCAAGATCCAAAACGCGGATAAGGTCGTACCCACAGCGACAATTAAACATGCTAAGGTATGAACTTTATTGGGCACGCGGTTCATACCAAAAAGCATGATCCCCAAAAACGTTGCCTCCATAAAAAAAGCTGTCAGTACCTCATACCCTAATAATGGCCCTGCAATATTACCAACACGCTCCATAAAGCCTGGCCAATTGGTGCCAAATTGAAAGGACATGGTAATGCCACTCACCACCCCTAGGGCAAAGGTTAAGGCAAAGATTTTGACCCAAAAACGGTAGGCGCGCAGCCAAACCGGATGACTGGTTTTATCATAGCGCCATTTAAAAAAGACCAGAAACCACCCAAGTGCGATGGTAATGGTGGGGAACAGAATATGGAAGCTTATATTCGCAGCAAACTGAATGCGCGATAACAGCAAAGTATCAAGCATAACGCACCTACCCTAACGGATGACACACTTCAGCCTGTAAGCCCCCTTTACACTTGTTAGCTACCTTATTGCTAAACGACCACGGCTTGCGCCTTGTTATCTTTAAAGTGCTGTAAATTATGGTAAAAGCAGGCAATCCTTCAGGCCAACAAATTTCACCACAGCAGCAAGTTGATAAATCGAGCCATCAGCCTGCATACTCGGTAAATCGCGATTGTGTTTAAGTTCACAATCCCGCTGCCCTCTTAACTCCGTTCGAAAATTAAGATTTAGTTATTATTAATTAGTACGTTAAGAAGAATGAAGAAAATAAAGACGGCAACTTATTTAACTTTCAGTAATTTCTGAAAGTTAAATATATGGCTAAATTTGATTTAGATCAAGTGAATTTGCAAAACCACAGAAAGTATCGAATTTGCCGCTCCACGCCCCAGTATGGGTGTACCAATGCGCCAATTTTGTACTGCAGTATGAAACTAAGCCTCTCTTCCATTTACTGTAAGCCAAACTTATATTAGCTGTTATTTGAATTGGCTTTGCTGTGCCAGCGCTAATTTGCTCCCGATAGCATTGAGTAATGCTGCTAGAGTTACCCTGTGAACGTGCTGCTGCGGCTTACAATCATTACAAAGATGTTGTGTTGGCTGGTGTGATAGGCTCACCATATCATTCTCCTTAGGTTTGTTTTTTCACCTTCAGTATGACTACAATAAGCACACAAAACGAACGATATAAACTTACAGTTACTATAAGATCAACTTATGTTACAGCAACGCCATGTATAAAGAACTAAATCACTTTACGGCACTGCGCTGTGTTGAAGCCGCGGCAAGGCATCAAAGCTACAGTGCCGCAGCAACTGAACTGCACGTGACCCAAGCTGCAGTCAGTCAACAGATCCGCTTGCTCGAAAGACAGCTAGGTTGTAAATTATTTTTTCGCCAAGGCCGTCAAATGCGCTTAACCGAACAAGGTCAACGACTTGCACTGTCACTAAGCAAAGGGTTTGATGAACTGGTGCAGGGCTTACGTAGTATTCAATGCGAACCTTTAAATGGTCCTCTCACCGTTACAACCACGCAATCATTTGCCACTATGGTATTGATGCCAAACATGTGGAAATTTTCCTTACAGTATCCAGACATTGTGGTACGCGTGCTGGTGTCAACCACCCTCGAAGATGTCCAACATGGTAAGATTGACGTTGCTATTCGCTACGGTTTTAGTGAGTTTCCAAGCCTTGAACAGCATATTTTATTTGAAGACAAAACCGTTCCGCTGTGCTCGCCAAAACTGGCCGCCGATATCGACTTTAGCACCTTAGAAAGCCTAAAACAGTGTTGGCTGGTTAATTACACCCATAGCAACTATTGGCAAACTTGGTTTGCAGAAGCAGGCCTCACCTTAGATAACAGCTATACCAAGTGGATGGAAGTCAGCAACTTAGACATTGCGCTCAGTGCCGTCATCGCGGGTAATGGCATTTGTTTGGCGCCCGCAGCGCAAGCGCGCCATTATTTGGAGCAAGGCCTGCTGATTCAGCCCTACCCTATCAGCTCCTTACCAAAAGTTCGTTACACCTTAATGTATGATGCCAACTCACCTCGGTCTAAACGCATCCGAGTATTTAAAGACTGGCTGCTTGAGATCATGGCAGGCAAATGCAAAACCGATTTTGACTCACTTAAGCACAGCGAGTAACTCGTTTATTTGATGTTGACTGAACACTTGCACACCATGCTGGCGCAATAATGCCGTTACCACCCCTTCACCAGCTATTTGTTGGCCTGTAAAGCTACCATCATAAATGCGCTTGCTACCACAGCTCGGGCTGCCTTCAGTGAGCACTGCAAAACCAATATTTTCCCGCAGACAAAGGTTGAGAGCCAATTGCGCGCCAGCAACAAAGCTTGCGGTTTGGTCACTCCCATCACTTCCTACAATTCGTCCTTGCTCGGATAATACGGCTGCGCCACCTCGACCTTGGATCTCCGCTGCAACTCTTGGGATCGGCAGGCCAGCGGCCACTTCAGGGCACAAACGGTATATTTGATGGTGATGTTGTAACTGCTGCAAAGCTTGCAGAGCAGCAGTTACACACGAGCCATTATATCTTACGGGTTCGCCCAGTAGACAAGCACTGACAAGAATTTTAGCTATGGCTTTTCCCTCCCACTAATCAGCAAAACCCAGCCGTTCACTTAACTCAACCCGTTCTTTACTTAACCCACGAAACTCTTTTAGTACAGCCAACAATCCACGTACCAAGATTGCATCGAATTGCTCTTGATCGAGTTGTTGCTGCAAACGCTCAATGGTTGCAAGCGCTAATTGCTGTTTTGCTTCGTCTAACTTCAGCTGCTGCGCTTTTTGTAACAAACGTTCGACACTTTGCAACTGTTGCTGTTTAGCGATGACTTGACGCTTCTTTTGCACTTCAGCAAAAGATGGAAAATCTTGTAACCCAAACACTTGTTGAGGAGCTTGAGCTATACCAGCAACAATTTGATCCATGCAGAAAACCACCCAATTGACCATGCGGTCAATATCAAGCTGAACTTCCTCTATTACTTGAGTCGAAAGATAATTACCCACTATGCCATCCAAGGTCAGTGCTAAGTCCATCTTCCAGGGCTCAATCGACGCGCCATAATGCTGACTCAAAAAGGCGCGTTGTAGCTCCATCCAAGATAAACGAAAGTCTTGATAAAACACCATTAAGGAGTGTGACACTGTCAAAGACTCATCACTGACCAATGCGCGGAATAATGCCTGATACTTTTGTAAGTCTTGATATTGAAAACGAATTTGTGCTGCGAGTTTTTCTTTAGCCGCGAGCGAAGTGCTTTGTAAAATGGTCTTTACTTCTTCCAGCATCTGCTCTGTTTGCCACTCAAAAACAGCCAATAACAGCGCATCCTTTGACTTGAAATGCAAGTAAATCGCACCTTTGGAAATCCCCACTAAGTCGGCCACTGCCTGCATGCTGGCAGCGCCAACCCCTTGCTTGAGGATCAATTCATAGGCGCTAGTCACAATACGTAGACGTTTATCTTTCATCTTATTCTCTATTTATCATTCATATTCAGTATACCCTTGCAAAAACCAATGACCCAATGTATTTTTTAAAAATGACCATTCAGTCATTTTAATTAAAAAATAACAATCACTCTGGAGTAAGCATATGCCATTCTCAACTCATCCTAACTACGCTGCGCTATGGTCTATACTGCGGCGTACCAAACCAACAAATGCTCTCATAGCCATCACGGTTGCGCTCATTATCTGTGCGACTGGTTTATCTTTATGGGTACCTTTACTAACTAAAGCTTGGCTCGATAACCTCTCTGCAACCCAACAATTCAGCTGGTCAGCATTATTTGGGCTAGCGGCAGCGCTAATCGGCGGCGGAATTTTATCTGGTGTTCAGTATCACCAGCTCGGTAAGCTCGGCAACCTACAAAAGCGCAATCTACGCAATGAACTATTTGACCATGTGGTCAATCTACCTATCGCTTTTTTTGACCGTACTTTATCAGGTGAACCCGCTAATCGGATTGTTAAAGATACAGAGATCATTGAAGACTTAGTGAGTAATCAGACTGCCTCTATGCTTTCAGGGCTGTTACAATTGCTAGGCTCATTCTTTATTTTGTGGTTTTTAGACTGGCGTCTTACAGCTGTGCTGTTCCTAGCAATAGTGCTGAGTTTTCTCGCTATTTTACCTTTTACCGCCAAACTAGCGGCGATATCTAAGCAACAGCAGGATAGTGAAGCTTCTTTAATGGCGAATTTAACCGAATGGTTTGCACAGATCCGCCTGTTACGCAGTGCTACCGCTCACAGCCAAATTAACCAAGAAGTACAGTGTAAAGTTAAACAGCTCTTTACCTTAGCAATGCAAGAAGTCCGCACCGTTGCCATGATGTCGCCGCTGGTCAACACCGCGATTATGGCATCTATCATTGCGGTGCTTGGTTTTGGCGCCACTTTGGTCGCCAAACAGCAGATGACTATCGGCACTTTTGTCGCCTTTATCATGTTCCTGCTCAACATCGTATTTCCTGTGATGCAACTCAGTCTGTTTGCAGCCGCATTTAACAAAGCCGCAGGGGCTGCGCTAAGGCTTGCTGAGCTATTTGCCGAACCTAAACGTCATCTGGGGAATCTCCAACTTAAAATTGCAGGGCAAGATATTCAGCTACATAACTTGAACTTTGGCTATGACAATAATGCAGCTGTGCTAAAAGGTCTAGATATGACGCTCGCAGCAGGTAAAACCACCGCCATTGTAGCGCTGTCTGGGGGCGGGAAATCCACCTTATTTGCACTCTTGCAGGGCTTTTATCAAGCCAAGCAAGGCGCCATTTATATTGGCACAGATAACCTTGCAGAGGCAGATCTCGACCATTATTTAGCACAAACTGGCTACGTCGCCCAAGACGCACCTGTGTTATCCGGTACCTTACGCGACAACTTAGTACTTGGGCTAGACGCCCTACCAAGCGCTGAGCAACTTACTAGTGCACTTAACGACGCAGATCTGTACGAATTTGTCAGCACTTTGCCACAAGGTCTAGAAACCTTTGTGGGTGAACGAGGTGTTACCTTGTCAGGAGGACAACGGCAAAGGCTCGCACTCGCACGCTGTTTATTGCGAAAACCAAACTTATTGTTACTTGATGAGGTCACCGCCAATCTTGATGCGCTAAGTGAAACCCGCATTCAACATGCCCTAGCCCAAGCCGCTCAGGGTAGAACGACGTTAATTGCCGCGCACCGTTTGAGTACCATACTTAGTGCCGACTGCATTTACGTCATGGAGTTTGGCAAAATCATAGGTCAAGGCAATCACAATGCGCTGATGCAACAGCTGCCGCAATATAAACAATTGATAGACAAGCAATTCAGACTAGAACAACAGAACTCGTACGACTCGTTACCCGTTACATAAAGTGACAACATCCAGTAATCGGAGAGTTTCATGTTGCACTTTTCGATTACAAATTTCAGATTTTTTACACAAAAAACTAGCAATTAGTATGATAGTAACGTATAAATACCATACTTTAATCGCAATCAATTAGTCTAGTGCTCGAATATAGTATTAGGTTTTGCAGTTTGCGTTTTAGATCGCATGTGAGGTTGCAGATGGAATTGCGTAAACATGATTGTTGTCGTTATGAGGTCAATATGGGCAATTTCCAACAACCACAGCGCAGCCATAAAAGTCGCGCAAGTCTTCCACTAGTGCTCAGTGCTACGCTCGCTTTATTACTGTTTACGTTGATAAGTGGTCAAGCTAACGCCCATCATCACAGTGACTTACCCACGATTTCACACACTAACTTAACGCCATTGACAAAGGTTAATAATAGCTAATTGCTGAGGAAGCACAGTACAACCATGAAGCGCGTTCATGTTGTGGCTGTAAAATGATGACAAAAAGCGAGTACTGCTTTAGCCTTTATCATTGCAGTTTGAAATTCAGATTTCATAACAAATAGTTACAAAAATTATATCCCCCCTAACTAACAGCCTTTAGGTGTAATTCTTAGGCTTGCGGCACTGCTTTGTGGTTACCATCCAGCGAAAAATTTTGTGTTCCAGAATTATCTCTGTATAGTCTCAGCTCGACATAACAATAACAATCACGTTTACATCTTGTCCTAGGATTGACAATGCAGCTAATCACTTTGCAACCAGAAGATGAGCGCGTACAGGCACTCTACAGCGAAATAGACCGGCTGATGAATAAGCTCTACCCTATCGCCAGTGATCAATCTTTGTCACTGCAGGAGCTCAAACAACCCAATGTTAAAGCCATTGGTTTAGCCAACGAAGATGGCATAGTCGCTTGTGGCGCAGTAGTAAAAAAGTTTGATAAGACCACTCTCTATGGAGAGATCAAACGTTTATACGTTAAACCGAATTACCGTGGTAAAGGCTTGTCGCGGCGTATTATGCAGACTTTACTGCATTATGCTGGCGAGGCGCAGATCCCGCTTATTCGCTTAGAAACGGGCAGTAAACAGCTCGAATCAATTGCACTTTACGAGAGTTTAGGATTTGAGCGTTGTCCTTGCTTTGGTTTATATCGCGACAACCCGCTGAGTGTGTTTATGGAGCTAAAGCTCAGTCAGTAGCAATGACAGTGTCGAAATACGGATTCTGAGTCAGTGCACTTAATTTTGAAATGCTCGCAATGTCGACATAATTCAGTGTGTCGACTTGCTGTAAAACCAAGCAATGTTGCTTTTCTCGGTACAGCAAATCTTGAGCAACCCCAATCTCTACCTTGCCATCTAACAACTCAACTTTTAATTCGTAATGATACAAACAAGCGACCTCAAGAAAATCATGCTGGCTGCAACTAAGCATACTCCGCCCCATTATGTTAAATATGCGTTAAAGCAATAACTATACAGCCAAGTATAAATGACTTTCGTTTTGGCGCACACTGCTATGTAAAGCCCCTTTACATAGCGGACATTATTTAAGTGAAGACAATAAAACTGAATCTTTTTTGGCAAAAATCGTGCTCACCGTAACAATGATTGCAAAGATGCCATACATGCTCAGTGTATAAAGCCAATCCTGTTCATTGAATAAGCCAAACAAATTAGTCGCATCATTGGTGCCCATAATATTCACGCTCGCTAGTGCAAGCACCGGAAAATAGTAGTTTTTCCCATGTATTGCTGTCACTAGCGAAGCGACCAGTACAGAGGTCAAAGCTAGGTAAAAACTGATTATGGAATAAGCCCCAACTGTCACAGACAAAGGCAGAGAACAGATCACAAGAACGATGGCTAATAAGCCTAAAAATTTAAATAGCATATTCTTTCCTTGCCGCCATAGGGAATAAAAAATCGACCACCCCGTCAATATGCCTTGATTATGAATGAGTTAATTTAGATACGCAAGAACCTAGTGGAAATTTAGTTAAAATTATGTAACTAAATTAAACTCGCTACGCGCGCTTGTAATTGGGGTATCACTTCCTGTTCAAACCACGGGTTTTGCGCCAACCAATAGCGATTACGAGGGCTTGGATGAGGAAGTGCGATTTTGCTCGGCAGCCATTGTTGATATTGTTGAACTAAGGTCGTGACAGATTGTTTTGCCATATGAAATTGCTGGGCGTAACTACCAATACAAATTGTAAGTTGAATGTTACTGTTGAGGGCGAGTAAACGCTGATGCCAAGTTTGCTGACAGATTACAGGTGGGGGATTGTCACCACTTTTACCTCGACCCGGAAAACAAAAAGCCATAGGTACAATAGCAAAGCAACTTGGATCATAGAATTGTTGTTCATTGACACCTAGCCAACGGCGCAGCAGCTCACCACTGGGATCCGCAAAAGGTCTACCGTGTAGTCTTGCTAGTCGACCGGGAGCTTGCCCAGCAAGCAGGATCTTCGCCTGTGACGAGAATTGCAAGATAGGTTTTGGTGCATCCGGCAAATTGTCTGCACATAATTGGCAACGCTCAATCTGCGCTAACACAGTAGCCAACTCAGCCATTTATTCTCCTTCCTATCGGAGCACTTAGTTTAACGTTAACTGGGGATATTTGCTATTTAGGACGTAAAGTCGTATAGGTTGTGAGCAAAGCAAATACAATAAGGCAAATGAGAATTACTATCCTTTTTAGCTACTATCTATCATAATATGAGTTAATTGCTATTTTGGGATAAGGACCGTGTTTTCATACTATTTTTCACACTTTCGTTCCTCTCACTGGCACTACCGCACCTTGGTTAGCGCGCGTTTTTTCGCCGCCATAGTCGCAGGGTATGGCTTTACTGCCTTGACGGTTAGTTTGTTGACTTTGCTGCTACCACTAAAACCAATTGACGCTGTATTGGTCGCTACAACGTTGAGTATTGCCATATACGCAGCAACTTTTATCGCGATTTTTGCCATCCGTTCACTACGCAGGGTATGGCTTTTATTACTTTGCACCGCATGTTTAGAAGGAGCATTGCTGGTCATCTTAAAGGCTTGGATATGAAAGACTCATTTTTTCGTTCAATGACTTGGCTTCACACTTGGGTCGGATTGCTGGCTATTTGGCTGCTGCTACTGATTTTTTTCGCCGGTACGATCAGTTTTTTCCGTCACGAAATCACGCTTTGGAGTCAACCTGGGTTTCATCGCAGCATCAATCCAGAGCTGCCCCAACAATCGCAGCGCACGCAACTTGAACATAGCCTTGCTCGCCTGCAACAACAGGCGCCGCATGCTGCAAGTTGGTCAATATCGCCAGCCACCACCAGACAGCCGTTTTTGTATGAATCTTATCGTTTGCCAGCAGCATCTGGCGAGCGCCGAGGTAAACAAGTAGAAACCTATTACGACGCATCAGCACTCGACACAGCACTAACATATCAAGATTCCAAAGGCGGCAATTTCTTTTATCGACTCCATTTTGACCTCCATTATCTTGATGTGATCACCGCGCGTTGGCTAGTGTGTTTGGCGTCCTTGTTTATGCTCGTTGCGCTCATCAGCGGTATTGTCATTCATAAACGCATTTTTAAGGACATGTTTCAGCTGCGCGGTGGCAAAGGCGTGCGAACTTGGCTTGACGCCCATAATGTGTCGTCAGTACTAGCGTTGCCGTTTCATTTAATGATCACCTATACAGGTCTAATTACTCTGATTTTTATGCTATTTCCCTATCCAGCGTTAACTCAGTTTAATGGCGATTTCCGGGCCTTTTTTGAAGCACAAAATCCAACCCGAGCCGTGACTAAGGCCAGTGGCGAGGCTGTAGCTATGTTACCAGCGCCAGCACTTTTAGATCAGGTTTATACTAGGTGGCCGGAAGTTACGCTCACTCGAGTGATCTTAGAGAATCCGAACGACCGCAATGCGGTGTTAAAGGTCTACGCCAGTAACGGCACGCAAATACAGGATGAAAAGCCTGTACTTAAATTAAGTGCCGTCGATGGCACGCTTATCGCGGCTGCGAACGAACAGCTCTCCGGCGGTGAAACATTTTACGACGCCATGAACGCATTGCATGCTGGTCGTATGGCCGAGCCGTTATTGCGTTGGTTGTTCTTCGGTTGTGGTTTGCTTGGTTGCGCCATGTTAGCAAGTGGTGCAGTAATGTGGGCAAAACGTATTCGTGAGCGCATGAAAACAGCAGACTCAGCGAGCTTTGGTCTGCAGTTAGTAGAAAGCCTAAATCTTGCCACCATTATGGGGCTACCGCTGGCGTGTTGCGCGTTCTTTTATGCCAATCGCTTACTACCAAGCACGGTAGCGGGTCGCAGCGAAAAGGAAATACTTGCCTTCTTCTTAACGTGGCTGGCCTGCATTATTGTTGCAAGCAAACGCAAAGATACCACGCAATGGCGCCGTTTTGCCCTGCTCAACGCCTGTTGCTGGGCACTGTTACCCTTAGTCAGCGCACTACAAATTGATACTAACCTAATTAATGCCTTTATGTCTGGCAAAACCTTACTTTGGGCATTTGATGTGGTTTGCTTTATCACTGCTGCGGTTTTTGGCTATCAGGCGCTACATCTGCGTAAACACCAACTGCGTACTGCTTGGCAATTGCAAACGGTGCGCGCATGATGAGCTTGTTTGTTACAACCTTACTATTTGCCTTAACTGGGCTTGCTATCAATGCATTTGCGCTGGCAAAGACGGGGCATTTCAAGGATGTATTGGGTAAACGACCGACCCAACAACAAAGCCAGAATTTACTGTATTTTGCCTGGATCACGATTTTACTAAGCTTAGGCGCTTGTCTATCTACCGCAGGTGCCTATGGCAGCTTAGTATTTTTCGGGTTTCTCACTTGTACTGGGGTGCTCGCTACCACGCTGTTAAATACCAAACCACGCTGGCTTAAGCTGCTTTGCGCAGTATATGGCACCATCATAGTGGTTTTTGCAGCCTTGGCATTCCTCGGCTAACACAGGGATCCACAAGCGAGCTGAAGACAGATCATCATTTTACCAACCGGCGCCATTTTATGGCGCTTTTTTCTTTATTCCTTTGGCCAACTTTGCCTCAAACTGGGTTTTTCAGCGATTTAGTTAGTAAAAATCCGATCTCAAAACAGTTTATTGATGTTGACCCAGCCAAAACAACCAAGAGCTTGGTAAAAATCTGATCTCTGGCAGTTATCTATCATGCTTGGGTAGGCTCTGTTAGTAAAAACTTGATCTGAAATTGGGACAAAGCACAGTTGAACTCAGCAAACTCAGTTGTTAAGCCGCAATTGTGCACTGCAATGGCTTAAAAACGATACTTAGCTTAGTAAAATAATGATCTGGAGCTCAGGGGGAGCTGCTCTCAAAGCAAAAAATGACAGATCACAATTTTACTAACTCGAACTTGTGCTGTTAGTAAAATCGTGATCTATAACCCGACTTAGTCCAGTCTTTGCGCGCTTGGTTGCAGCACGACGCCGCTGCCTGACCAGTCTAATTGCATATCCCAAACATACCTATGCTCAGGCAATAAAGGAGGCTGGGACTCATCAACTTGGTGCAGCACGTTACGCGCTTTGCTAATTGTGGCATCACGGCCAAAGATATAGCTTTGCTCTTTGACTATCGTACGATAGGCCTTGTTTAAATCTAAAGCTCGGCGAGGAGAAGGGGTGATGAGTTGGTATAAAGAGGGCACTGCAGCGACTTTTTCTGCATTAACACTGCCATCGGCATTGAACCACCGCGCCAACATTTCCTGATTTTGACGAAATTCATCGCCACCGCCCACTCGCTGAAAGTAGGTTAAAAACTCGCCTTGGCTTTCGCCAAGATTTGGCACATCGGTTTGTTTACGAAGATCCAAATACCCCCAACCAGCAGCACCAGTGACTTTGCGCGCAAAGGAAAAGGTTTGATCGTAAGTTGAACCTACTGTTTTATGGCAGCCATTACAAAATGCTAACTCTTGACTGACTTGTGGACGTAGTTGACCTTGCTCATCCTCAATATAACCGTTGATAGTCCAACCAAAGGTGTTGTTAATGCCTTTGTCCCCCAAATATAAGGTTTGTGGCAGATTTTCGAAGGCTTTTTCTTTGGCTTCACGATAGTAGGACGAAGCTAAATGCTGGCGGGTTTTGAAACTGTGCTTTTTCATATAGCGCACTTCTTTCATCCTTGGCGCATTGTAGATATTACCTTGCTGATCGACCCCGATATAACGCACGGTATGCAAAAACTCAGTCCCTTCTGGGTAGAGCTGATGTGCCAGCGGTACGTTAATAGCATCACCCAAGTAGTGGCTTAATCTTGGTAAAACACTGATCTCAGTTAACTGGCCATCATCGTTTATATCCGTACCCAACTGCTGCTCATGCAAGGTCGGCACTGTGATCTGTGGCAACCCTTTTAATGCCATTTCGACTAAGCTTAAATTCGCCAAATAGATGTCACGATTGGCTTTACCCTGTCGCTGTTGAAAAGCCTTAGGTAAACGTATCATCACATCGCCAGTTGAGCCATTGGTTGGCCAAAAAGTACTTGGAAACGGCTTATAATTGAACGCCACCCAGCCACTGCCATCTTTTGCAAAACCTTGTCTATCAAATGCTAAAGCAGGGTAGGGGAGCTGCTGTAAGGGCGTAAATTCGCCGCGCCAAGTTTTGTCGGTGCGTAATTTTTCGATAAATGGCGTATAGTTGTCCGTGTTTACCCAGTTAGTAATATCTTGATCTGAAATCTCACCAATCAAGGTTGAGCGGTCAACAAAGAGGTTCTTCCAATGGTTAGTGACCCCCAACTCCGAAAACTCATAATTGCCTTGTAAATCGCCGTCTCTCATTTGATTTGGGCGCGTGCTGTCATGCGCATACGTCTGGTGGCAGGCATAGCAAGGGTTATTCACACCGTCGGTTTTGGTGTAGCACTGCGGTGGGATCACCGACTCTTCGTTATAGATCTCTTGATGTTGCAAATAAGCTAGAGCCGAGTAGTTATTTTTACTAACTGATTGCGTGTCGGGCCGCTCAATAGTAAGTGAGGCATCGGATAAAGCAACAGTTTGTGTTGTCGCTAGGGTCAATATAGGGTCTTTGCAGCCGGTTAAAGCTACTAACACTGAAAGTGAAATAAGTCGTAGCGATTGCACTTTTATGACTCTCAATTTTAGCTAAAAAAATGCGGTGCTAAGCACCGCGCGATAAGCAAGTATTGGTTATTTTGCTTTTGGATCGTACAGCCACAAAGTGTTGTTACCTTGGAAGCCATCTTCACCGATAATAATGCGGCCATCTTGCATTACGATGACGTTATCAGGTTGCGACAGTTGGTTGACGTCACAGCGCTCCGCGCCGCTTAACGTTGAACGATAGGTGCCACCCATAACCACAGGTTCGATGCGTGTTAAGTTATAATTAGTGTCGATATGGGCACGGTAAACACCACCACAATCTTTCACCCGACTTGAGAGCTGCATATCACCTTTGCCGTCGATCATGGTGTTGTCGATATCAGAAATACCTATGTACATGTAAGCTTTTTCTACGATTTCACCAGGCACGACATCTTGACCTGTAACCGCTTCAAGCGCGCGGTTGTGGTTGATAGCTAAACCTTCTAGTTTACGCCATTCCGCTGTTGCACCTTTCAACCGTGCAGCTTGACGCGATTCTAAAAACGCTACGCGGTTATCCATAGGTTTACCCGCGGTCACTGGGCTGCCACCTTCAGCCTCAGTTGGGTAAGTGGCTTTGCCATCGGCCCAAGCCTGTACATCAGCCATAGAAATATAACTGGTTTTGCCTGCAACATAATCAGCTGTGGTGATGTTATCGTACTCAGCAATCCAAGCTTCAATGTTAACATTTGTGCCACTAGCCAATTTAATCCACTCAATATCAAAACCCGTCACAGCTGGGTCTGTTAAACCAGCGTCCTGTTTAAGTTTTGAAGCGTAAAGTGTACCTGAACTTAAATCTTCGGGTTGATCTGCAACAAACTTAAACAACACACCGCCAGTATCATCCTGTGAGGAGTAGACAGTGCGCTTGTCAGGCATCACAACCGCGTTTTCGTGCTCATAGCGACCAATGGTAAAATGCTTCACCGCTTCTGGTGCCGTTGCAGTTGGACTCTTAATTTCGGCGATATAACCGTAACGATAAGGATTCGGGAAGGCTGGTGCCATTAATGCTTCCATTTCATCCGTGTTATGGTCATCAGGGTTATTCCATTCAGGATTAGTAGTGGTGTCTACTGCTGAGTCAACAATCCACTCTTCAGAAGTCAGCGGCGTGCCCCAAGGAGATACCGAGCCGAAGCAGTTAGCCGCAGTACCATGCACTAAATCAAAGTTAACCATCATGGCTTCTTCAATTGACCATTTACCTTGGGTGTTTTTGCTCATTTTTAGACGACTAACACCACCTGGATATGCTTCCCAGTTAGTAAATAAGTAACCTGAGTTTTCACCAGTGCTGATAAAGCCATTAAAATCAGGATTATCATTTTTGATGATTTCTTGCTTAGTATTAATGCCGTAATGTACACCTAGACCGCCAGCTAAACCTTTGTCACCTAATTCAGCAAAAGTGTCACCTGTTTGACCTAAAATTTGATATTGACCAACCGCGCTCATGACGATTTGTTGCTCAGCCGTTGAGGCTGGCACTGGCGTGCTCACAATATTACGTGGCAATTGATTGAAATTAACCCCGGTTAATACCCCTACAGTACCAGTATTGTAAGGTCGTTTATTGAAACTCTCAGTTTGCGTATTAGAATCGGCTGGATGTTGTACGTTAAAGAACAAATCACCAGCATCGTTTAGGAATAAACCCGTGACTTCAGCACCAGCGGGTACGGTGGCAATGCGAATTAAACCAGCACCATTGGCGCCGTTTGAACCATCTTTACCGTCTTGACCATTTTGCCCGTTCTGGCCATTTTGACCGTTTTGTCCGTTAACGCCGTCTTGACCTGCTGTGCCTTGCTCGCCTTTCGGGCCTTGCGCACCCATAGCGCCGTCGTCGCCGTTACAACCAGCCAATGACAGGGCAATTGCCGAAGCAATTAAAGATAATGCTACACGCTTCATGAGAGTCTCCAGTGAGGTAATATAATTATTCTAAAGCGGGCAACAGTGTGTCGAGTTCCTGTTACAGATAACCGACGCTTACATGAAAGTTTTCAGACAGATATAAGACAAACTTATGAAAATCCAGCGATTAAGAGAGCTGCGCATTGGAGTCGTAAACCCCCTTTACAGCTAAATGGCAAATACCCTTGTACGCGTTCGCGATTTTTAACTACACTGCCAACCCATTATCAGGAGGAATTGCCATGCAACCGATTGGCTTTGGTCAAGCGACAGGTACGATTGCGGTTTACGTTGAAAAACGTCCCCCCATCGCAAGTTTTAATACAATGACCAGTATTCTGCCGTTACAAACGGGTGAAATTGACTGGATTAACGCACAAGCTGGAAATGGCTGGCGAAAACTGTTTAATGTCTATGCTAAGTTAGTGCAAACATTGGCATTGCCACAGTATCAAGCCTATCGCGATTTAAGCTGGCAACAGTGGCGAGACCAATACTTGCTACAACGATCCGGACAAGAAGCGCTGCTGTTTAGTGCCCCTGATTTAGCCGCTAACCAGTATCTTTATCATATTATTGCGGGGCGCACCTATGGCAAGCAATTGTTGGCAGGGCCTCTTGCTGGTGTTGAGATGGTTTGGCTTGATGAAGAGTTTGCTATCTGCGCCGAACATAGATTGATCATTTGCCCTTATTTTGATTATCGTCAGCTGAGCAATGTAAAAATCTCGTTTTTGTCCGATTTAGTAAAAACTCTAGCACCTGGTGAACATACCCACATTACTTCACAATATTCGCAATAAAGATGGGGCAAATAAGTGAATCACATTAGGCATACATGTCTGATGTGATAGGGGAGGGAGCAGCCAATACCGCAGCAACTTCAAGTAAGAAGGGAATATCTCGATAAGATTTGAGCTAGGCTCTGCTTAGCAACGCTCTATTGCGCCGCCAAGCAGTTTGAAACTATCGAAATAATAGTAAAAGTAAGAGTGACAACCGCAGATCCAAGTACCGCTGATGCCATCGCTCAAAGCGCAAAATATTCTTTCACCCCAGCGAGCACATTCGATACGGCAACCGATGCTAATATCAACCCCATCACTCGGCTAATAACGCTAGCACCGCTATTACCAATAAAACGGTGGATCCAACTTGCGCCTAACATCAGCAACAGTGCAATTGTCAGCACCACTAACATCACCAGAGTCGTTTGCGCTTGCTCCCACAAATTAAAACGATGGTTTTCTGTTAGTAGCACCGCGGCCAACATGGCGCCTGGGCTTGCCAATGAAGGGACGGCTAGGGGAAAAATAGCGGTTTCACTTTCTTTGCCAATTAAACGCAGCTCTTCATCTGGTTTGCTTTCGCCGAAAATCATCGACATCGCAAAAATAAACAACACTAACCCGCCTGCTATCTGAAACGCCAACAAGGGAATATTTAGCGCCGTAAGCAGGATTTCTCCCACTGCGACAAAAAACACCAAAATTAACATTGCCACCAGTGTCGCTTGTACGGCGATTTTCCGCTTAGCTTTGGCAGCAAAACCGTTGGTCACCGCCAAAAATACAGGCACTGTGCCAATTGGATCTATCACCGCAAAAAAGAAAATAAATACCGCAACAAAATCTATCATAGGCAATTCCTGTCGAAGTCTGTGAGATTGAGTATGTAAGTGATTGTCGCATGACGTCACCCATCTTTTCGCATCCGCGCCATGCACCACTATACTAATACTTAAGCACAATTGGCATCAAACGCGGTAATGACATGTTCAAAGCAGCCTGCCAGTGTATCGCAAACGGCTGACCATCAGCTGAATCAATACCGTGATTTTTCATACAAAAACTGACAAGCAAACCGCTTTACGCTAAGGTTAAAGGGAAGCAATGAAACGTATCAGAAACCTTTCCCTCACAGTCGCAATCTTAACTTCACGCAAGGAGTGTCCATGAAAATTCTGGTTGTTGATGACATGCCGTTAATGCGCCATGTATTGATTAACATGCTCAGGAAACTGGACTACAGCGATATAGTCGAAGCCACTGATGGTCAGCAAGCTTTGACTTTGCTAAAACAAACTCCGTTTGAATTAGTCATTACAGATCTGCACATGCCTCGCGTCAACGGGAAAGAATTGGTTGATAAAATACACGCAGATCCACAGCTCGCCCATTTACCCATTATGGTAGTAACTTGCGAAGACAATAAAAAAACCATCCATGAGCTGATCTCAGCCCAAATAGATGGTTTTATTATCAAGCCTTTTTGTTTAACTACCCTACAAAAGCAACTTAAGTATATTAAGGCAAAGCGCGACTCGTTATTGCCGCAAAACCAAGCGCCTGAAAATAAGGCTTAGCAGTGTCAAACCCAGCATTATCAAGCAATTCAGCCAAGCGCATGTTATCAAGTGGATAAAATTCGTGTGTTAAGTTGTGGCGCATACGCTCTACACCCACATCACTCAAGCCTAAGGTTTTGCACACGGTCAGTTGTGCTTCTCGTTCAAAGCCGCTGTGCGGCGCCATTAAATCAGCCAAAAATAATTGCCCACCGACTTTTAGCTGGCTTGCCATCGCGGCGAGTAAATCAGCCTTATCACCATTGTCGGGCAAAAAATGCAGTACTAATAAACACAGCACCGCATCGTATTGTCGTTGTCCCCGCACTAAGGGGGTAGGTAAAAACGTTATCCTATCATCTACTTTTGCCGCAACTGCGGCCTGATGTGCAATCGCCAGCATATCTGCTGAAATATCTTGCGCCACAAACTGCCACTGCGGCTGTTGTGAGGCTAACATCATAAGTTCTTTGCCGGTACCTGCACCCACGACTAAAATTTGCGCCTGCTCTGGTAACAAAACCTGCAACTGCGCTGTAGTAAGCTGATGTAACAACTCATATCCCGGTACTAAGCGGGTAATACGGTTATCATAATGAACAGCTTCTTCAGCTTGAAAAGTTGGCATAACAACTCCTTTTAAGCTTGTTTAATCGTCACTTTCGAGCTGCCACCAGGACGCTTTTGGACATGGATCTGCGTTGCAACTCGCTCTGTCATTTCTGCCACATGGGAGATCACCCCCACTTTACGACCTTGCGCCTGTAAAGCATCTAGCGCATCTAACGCCACACTTAACGTTTGTGGGTCCAAAGTGCCAAATCCTTCATCAATAAATAACGAGCCAATTTTAACTTGCTCTGACGACAACGCCGCCAGTCCTAAGGCCAAAGCCATAGAGACTAAAAACGATTCACCACCTGAGAGCGTGTTAACCGAACGCTGTTCGTCTGCCATATCCCGGTCAATAATAGCGATATCTAAACTGTGGTTAATATGGGTGAGGCGATAACGTCGACTCAATGACTGTAATTGTTGATTGGCATAACTTAATAGCAGTTTTAAGGTTTGCACTTGGGCGAGATTGCGCAGCTTTTTACCCGTTGCATCCCCGAGCAATGAATTGAGCTGCGACCATTGCTCAAACTCAGCTAACATTAGCTTAAGCTTTTCCTGTTGCGCACCAAACTGCGCAACATTTTGCTCGTGGCCGGTCAGCTTGGCTTTTAACGTCACCCATTGTTCCTGCAAGGAATCCATCACCTGCTGCGTTTGCTCAGCCTGTTGTTGTAATTGCACAAGTGTATACTCAGGTTGCAACTGACTGTGCTGCTTTAATTGTTTATCTAGTTGCTGCAATGCGGAATTAGCAGTCAGCAAGTCTTGCTGGAGTTGTTTGGCTTGCTGCAACCATGTCTCTCGGGTGGTATCAGAAAGCGCCAATAATGCCGCCAAATCGCTTTCTTGCAGCTTAGGATATTGCCCTAAAAAGCCATTTAACCAATGTCGGTAGCGGCTGTCGTTTTCTTGCTGCTGGCGCTGATTTTGCAACAGCTGAGTATCAAGATGTTGCAATTGGATACGTTGTTCATCGCGTTGCTTATGTAATTGTTGTGCAGCTTGCTGAATGTCGTCTCGTTGCTGCTGGGCTTGTTTTACTTGTTGCTCTAACTCGCTGAACCATGATTCCACTTCCAATTGCTCGTCAAGTAAGGCTGCTCGACTCTGCTTAAGGGTACCAATCTCCGCTTGCATACGCTGATACTGAGTATCGAGTTGCTGTAATTGCAGGTTCAATTGCTCTGTTTGCTGCATGTTTTGCGTTTGCTGTAGCTGTAATTCTTTGAGCCGCTCGCTGAGGGTATGCTGTGTTTGCTGCCACTGCGCCGCTTGTTGCAATGCGTTTTGCGCCGCATGTAAGTGCTGTTGTGGCGCTGTGTCAAACTGCGACCACCACGGCAGTTCAAGTAGTACTGGGTCAAGCTCTGCTTTTAATGTTATCAGCTCAGCATCAAGTGCTTGCGCTTGTAGCCTAAGGCTATTTAAATTCTGCTCGACTGTCTGTAAACGTTGTTTTGTTGTTTGCCATTGTTCATTGTACTCAGTGAGCAACTGATGCTGATGTTGCTCCTCAGCGATTAAAGCAGACTGTTGCTGTAACTGTTGTTGCTGAGCATTTATCTCATTTTGTAGCTGCTGCCACAGCCCCTTACAGTTAACAAGCGTCAGATCATCCGGTAGCGCAAGTGCATGCTGCAATTCCTTCATTGTCTGCAACACTTGTTGCTGTTGCTGCTTAATGTGCTGCTGTTGCTGGCTAGTTAGACTATGCCGCGTTGTTAAACGTTCGCACAACGCCAGCTTGTCTTGATATCGCTCTTGCGCTTGTTGCTGAGCTTGCTCAGCCGCTTGTAATTGCTGGCCAAAATCTTTCAGTAATGCCAACCAATGAGTATCGATTTGCTCAATCGCGTAGGGGTGATGAGTTGCACCACACACCATACATTCCTCGCCGCTACGCAACTGCGCACGCAATTCGCTGACGCTGGCGCTACTGCGAAAGCGGATCTGTTCTAAATTGCCGCGCGTCAGCACCACACGCTGCTGATGTAATTGCAGTTGCCCTTGGGTATCTTTGAGCTGCAACTTGGCAGCCTCTAGCTGCATTAACAGTTGCTTGCTTTCGCTCTCGTATTCTAATGCTTGCTCGGCCAATTGCTCCTTCGTTTGCAGCTGGTGCAGCAGCCCTTGCAGTTGTTGCGAACGCTGTTGCAACGCACTGACATCAGCAGCTTTGAGCGCAGCTTGGAGTGTCTGTAACTGGTTTTGTAACCTTATGACAGTTTGCTGCTGGTGTTGCCATTGTGTCTGTTGTTGCTGAGCATGCTGTGCCAAAGTGCTTTGCTCAGCCTGTCGATGCGCAAATTCCTGCTGATTGTCTGCCAACATTTCCAATAACTGTTGTAAACGTACTAAACGTACCCGCACACCTGACCACTCTGGCAGTAACTTTAAATACGGCGCATGTGTCGGTTGCTGTGCTGCATTTTGTCGCTGTGCTGCGAGCAGTTCAGCTTGTGAAGAGCGATCTGTATCTTGCTTTTGTTTACAAACCTCGAGCTGTTGCTGCATCGAGAGTCTTTGCGCCGCGAGATTCCCAGCTAATGCCTGCTGCTGGCCGATTTGCGCTTCAAGTTGGCGCAACTTGTGCACTACAGGTTTAGCTTGTTGTAGGCGATTATCATGTTGTTTGAACAGCTCAATAGCTTGCTGTAACTCAAGTTCACAGGCCTGCAGTGCCGCGTCATGGTCAAGCGCTTGTAATTGCGTTTTAGCTGCATGCCATTGCTGTGCAGATGCCGCTAGTTGCTTAGCTTGCGCGCGATTATCAGCAATAGTTTGCGCCGCAGCGCTTTGCTCTGCGGTCATAAAATCTTGTTGCCGCTCGGCGTAGTGTTGTTGTAGTTGGCTCAGCTGTTGCGCCAGCTCACTACGCTCTTGCTGCCATTGCTGTTGTTGCACATACCAACTTTGTTGGTTCCCCAATTTGGCCTGTTGTTGCTGTAGCGATGTACGCTGCTCGCCAAGCTCCTGCAATGATTGCTGCAATTGTGCCAAGGCTTCATCACTTAACAGCTCAAAATCACCTAATCTGAGCTGCTGTGCAGCCAAAGCTTGCTCGTAATGTTTATGGCGGGCAAAGATGGCTTGGCCGATTTGGCTGAATTGTTCCGTACCCGTTAAACATTCCAATAACTGTGCGCGCTCATCTGCACTGGCGCGTAAAAATGCCGCGAATTCATGCTGGGCTAGCAATACGGCGCGAGTAAACTGCTCGAAGTTCAGCCCGAGTACCTGCTCATTCTGTTTCACTACCTGCACTGAGCCCTCAACGAGCAACTGTCCGTCCGCATCAAAGAGCTGCTGAGTGGCGGCTTTCAATTTACCATCTAACTTACCACGGGCACGCCCGACACTCCACACGGCGCTGTAACACTTACCATCGTTACCTTCGAATACCACTTTACAGCTGGCTTCAGCGCTACCGCGACGCAGCAAGTGGCGTGGGTCGTTTAGCTTAATATCGTCGCCGTTAAATACCACCTTCTGTTTTTGGTCGTTACGTAGTCGTGCAGTTTTACCGTATAGTGCCAAACAAATGGCATCCAGAATGGTACTTTTACCTGCACCGGTATCACCAGTAATAGCAAAGAGCCCCGCATCGGCTAATGGTGCTTTGGTAAAGTCAATTTCAGCTTCAGGGATGGAAGCAAGGTTTTTAATGACAATCGCGAGCAGTTTCATAGCGACTCCTCCGCCAGTTCTGTTATCACTTGCGCCAATAGCTGTTGTAAGGATTCAGGCGCCAACGCATCGCTTTGCTGATGCTGGCGATAGGCTATGTCGAGCAACTGCGCGGGGGTAATTGCTGCGCTAGTGAAGTGTTCATCAAGCTCTGCTGAGCTTGACTCTGCGCTTTGTCGTGCCACCCGTTCAATTCCGCAAAATTGCACATCCAAATGACTCATCGCCGCTTCAATACGAGCTCGAAAATGCGGATCGGTCTCTCTCGCGTCGAGGCGTAATCTTAGATAATTACCGGCGTTAGCTTCATCTAGCTTAAGCATTTCAAGCGTATTACAGAGTTCATCAAGCATCATAGCGCCTTGCTCCGGCACTAGATAAAGCCCCTTAGTACGAGGTACGTAAAGGGGCTTTACAGCATGTAGCTGCGCGCCAGAAAACGTCGCAAGCAGCACTTGATGCTGATAGTGGCGTTCAGCAAACGACATGGGTAAAGGCGTGCCGCTGTAGCGAATATGTTCCGTCTTCGCTACACGCTGAGCTTTATGCAAATGTCCGAGCGCAACGTAATTAGCCTCTGGAGGGAAAACACTGGCATTGATTGCGTCATAACCACCTATGGTGATATTACGCTCTGAGTCTTGGCTGATGTCCCCGCCTTTGGCATGTAGGTGTCCCATTACCAATAGAGGAATATCCGGTGAAGCATGATATTGCTCTAGAGCTTGTTGATACGCCGCGGCTACAGCTTGCTGATAGTGGCTGTCGCCATCACCACAATGCAAATCACTTGGGCGTAAAAACGGCATGCCCAAAACCATAGCAGTGCCATTTGGAGTGTCTAGCTGAATAAGTGCTGAGTCGGGTTGGGCTTTATTAAAGCGACCTATAACATGGGTATCAAAATGGCGCAGTAAGGGTTTGGCAGTTTCAATGCGCGCGGCAGAGTCATGGTTGCCGGCGATAATGACGATGTGTAGGGCAGGGCATGCAATTTTTGCATCGCGAACAAATTCATAGAGCAGTTGTTCAGCTTGCGCAGGAGGCGTTGCAGTGTGGTAGATATCGCCACTGACTAACAGAATATCAACGGCTTCAGTGCTTAATACTGATACCAGCCAGGCCAGAAAGGCTTGTTGCTCTGCTGCTCGAGAATGTTCGTAAAACTGTTGTCCTAAGTGCCAATCCGATGTGTGCAATACCCTCATTGCGCGTTCCCTGAAATACCATAGAACGCTTAGTGTACACTGACTCGTTCGTCAGGTTAACGGGTTAATTGCATCCACGCAAAAATCACTAACGGTACTACTAGAATTAACGCAACGGCAGGCGCTTTGAAGGTTTTAGTTTGTCTAGTCTGTAGCGACTTTAAAGCGGATTGCTCATTACAGGCGGCCACTTTGTCAACATAGGAAAAGCCTTGTTCTAAGTACTGCTTACAGTTTTGCTCATCCGCAGGGATGGCGATGATCTCTTGTTGCTTTTTTAGTATGTAGAAATCCATACTGCTCACCACATTTGTTTTAGAAAAACGGGTATCAATACCGAGCAAAACCAGCGCCAGTTTTACTCAAAATTAAAAAAGTGGGCGATTCTAAAGATAAAACGGTACAAATATCAACATAAAAACCTATTTTATTTATTTATTTGCAAAATACCCCTCATAAACTGATGAAATATTCTTCAATTTTAAGTGCTTCGCCACATCATATAAGAAAGAGAACAATCAACAGCAGTGCAGCGCAGCAATTGGCATGCACTACCGTTGCGTTAGAATTTTGACACCTATTCCATCATCTCATCTAACTGTGGGTTAGTCGCTAAACGATTGCGTGTCGTTAACACATTTGCAATGGTGCCAGCTGGGCTTTCGCCATTTGTTCATGGATAAAATATAATAATGAAAAAAATCATCACACTGCTTTCACTGTGTATGCCTTTGTTGGCAAGTGCCAGTGCCGTACAGCAAACAAAAGGGAACTTTGTTGACAAATTCCGTCAACTTGACGAAATATTGCCAACACCCAATGTCTACAGAAGTGCAGCCGGCGAACCCGGTGAACACTATTGGCAACAACAAGTTGACTATAATATTGCGGTTAAATTAGACGAACAGCAAAGACGCCTGCAAGGTTCGCAAACCATCAGTTATAAGAACAATTCCCCACATACCCTTAAATATCTGTGGTTACAGTTAGATCAGAATATTTTTAAAAGTGATTCACTGGCTGAACGCAGTAAAAGCTTTGATCAAACCTTGCAACCAGAGCCTAAGGCCAAAGCCGCTAAGCTAAGCCTTGACCAGTTGCGCCGCCAGCAATTTATGTCCGACAATCAACTCGGCTACGAAATTGCTAATGTTAAAGACAAAAATGGTAAAGCGTTAACAATCACTATTGTAGATACGCTGATGCGAGTGGATTTAAACGAGCCGCTTAAACCCGGTAAAACCCTATCGTTTGATATGGATTTTGCTTTTAATATTGTCGAGGAAGATGCCGTTGGTGCACGTTCTGGTTACGAACACTTTGAAAAAGACGGCAATGACATCTTTTTGTTAGCCCAGTGGTTCCCGCGCTTGGCCGCTTATACTGACTATGAGGCCTGGACCAACAAGGCTTTTCTCGGCAGTGGTGAATTTACCTTAGAGTTTGGTAATTATGAGGTGGCTATCACAGTGCCTGCAGATCACATTGTGTCCGCGACTGGGGAGTTGACCAATGCCGATAAAGTGCTGAGCAAAACCCAACTCAAACGCTTAAAAGAAGCGCAAGATGCCAAACGCCCAGTATTTATCGTGACCGAGGAAGAGGCGCTCGAAAACGAAAAAGAAGGTACCAGAGAGAGTAAAACTTGGCACTTTAAAGCAGACAATGTGCGCGATTTTGCTTGGGCATCGTCGCGTAAATTTATTTGGGATGCCAAAGGCTACCATCAGGGCGGCAAAGAGCAACCACTGGTGATGGCGATGTCGTTTTATCCTAAAGAAGGTGGCGACCTTTGGAAAAAGTATTCCACTGAATCTGTGATCCATACCATGGAAGTGTATTCACGCTACTCGTTTGACTACCCTTACCCAGTTGCGCAATCGGTGAATGGCCCAGTCGGTGGGATGGAATACCCGATGATCACCTTCAATGGCCCGCGCACTAAATTGCAAGACGATGGTAGCCGCACTTATTCGCTGGCAGAAAAGCGTTTTCTGATAGGCGTAGTGATCCATGAAGTAGGGCATATTTACTTCCCAATGATAGTTAATTCCGACGAGCGGCAATGGACTTGGATGGACGAGGGGCTGAACAGCTTCTTAGATGGCGTTGCTGGCCGCGAATGGGATCCAAATATTCCGTGGGGCGTGGAGCCGCGAGATGTGGTGGCCTATATGAAGTCTGACAGCCAAGTGCCGATTATGACACAATCAGACAGCGTGCTGCATTTAGGACCAAATGCCTATACAAAACCCGCTGTTGCCTTAAATATTTTACGTGAAGTGATTTTAGGCCGCGAGTTGTTCGATTTTGCATTTAAAGAATATGCAACACGATGGAAATACAAACGCCCAACACCGGCTGATTTTTTCCGTACTATGGAAGAAGCATCGGGGGTTGACCTCGATTGGTTCTGGCGCGGCTGGTTTTACACTACAGATCACGTTGATATCTCTATTGACCGGGTATATCAGTTAAGACTCGACACCACCAACCCAGATATAGATTATGGACGCCTGCGCGAAATTGAAAAAAACAAACCCATGCCGCTGTTTGTGGAGCGCAACCGTGAAGAAGGGAAAACACTATGGATAGACAAAAATCCTGACGTAAAAGACTTTTATGATGATAACGATCAGTTTACCGTCACCAACAAAGAGCGCAATAAGTACCAAATGTTCTTAAAAGATTTAGAACCTTGGGAACGCAAAGTGTTAGATAGAGCCGTCGCCGAAGACAAAAACTATTACGTCTTTGAATTCAGCAACAAAGGCGGCTTAGTGATGCCTATTTTGCTTGAGTTGACTTATCAAGATGGTAGCAAAGAAAACCGCGTGCTCCCTGCAGAGATTTGGCGCCGCAGTCCAAAACAAGTCAGCAAACTTATCATTACCGATAAAGACAAGCCGCTACAATCTATCGTGGTAGACCCACGCTGGGAGACCGCAGATGTGGATGTGGAAAATAATCACTATCCACGTCGTATTATTGAGTCACGAATTGAAACCTTTAAACGCGAAAAAAGTAAAGATAAAGTGAACCGTGATATCATGCAGGATATTAAAACGGAACTGAAAGACCCTAATGATAAAACCGAAGAAAAATCAGGTAAGAAGGAGCAACAACCTTGATTACTAGGCTTGTCGCGACGGTCTTATTGCTCAGTGCCAGCACCCAAGTGCTGGCACACCAGCTAAAAGCCGCAGTGAGCACTGTACTGTTTAATACCCGCAGCGGCCAGATTGAACTGATGCACCGTTTTTATCTTCATGATACTGAACATGCCGTCGAAATGTTGTTTGGTGGTCAAGCAGATATTTTCAATAATCGGGCGGATCAGGAAAAGTTTGCCAAATACGTACAAAAACGTATTGCGCTCAACATTAATGGTGAAGACATCGACCTCAGGCCTATCGGTTATGAACTTGATGGAAAGTTTCTTTGGGTTTACCAAGAAACCTCCCTAATTGCTGCGGTCCACACCATCAAAATGCGCCATGATGCGCTGCGAGACCTATGGCCCGCACAGATCAATTTGGTCAATTTTGAAGGGTTAGGCGAGCTGGCAAACGGCAAGGTTCGAACTTTAACCTTTGATAACGATGACAGCTGGTTAGAACTTAAGTTTTAAATATTTCCCCAACCAACGCGTGTTGCAGTCAGGCCTCGGATCACAGCATAATAAACTCCCCGATGACCTATAAAACACGCGTTTTTATTTATGCTAAAGCCTAATTACCAAGGTGTCATATTCGATCTCGACGGCACGCTGATGTCATCTCAACTGGACTTCCAAGCTATCCGCAACGCCATTGGCTGTCCGCCGCAGGTGGATATTCTCGCTTTTGTAGCAGCTGGCGGGTCACATAGTGCCCGTTTACTGGCAAAAGTCGTGGACTTTGAACTAGCGGATGCAGAACAAGCTAGCGTGTTGGATGGTGTGTTAGACACGCTCGACCACTTTAGTGCGCTAAAACTACCAATGGCGATTGTAACCCGTAATTGTCGCGCCGCCAGCGAGCTAAAACTCGCTAGAGGCAAGTTGCCTATCTCTTTACTGCTCAGCCGCGAAGATGCACCAGCCAAGCCAGATCCAACTGCGTTACTACAGGTAGCCTCACAATGGCAACTGTGCCCAACGCAATGTCTCTATGTTGGCGATTATCTTTATGACATTCAAGCGGCCAGCAATGCCAAGATGGCAAGTTGCCTCTACGCCCCTGAAGAAATGCCGGATTATGCGCATCTTGCAGATTGGCGGATCAGCGATTTTCGACAATTAATTTCGATTGTCGCCTCTGGAGTATAAAACGACTATAGCCCTTAAGCGTTTGTCTTGTTAAAATCTCGCTAATTCAATTAAATCGGCAATAGAGAATTTAAGATGGGCAGAGCATTTGAAGTCCGCAAGAACGCCATGGCAAAAACGGCAGCGGCAAAAACCAAAGTAAACTCAAAATACGGAAAAGAAATTTACGTGGTGGCAAAAAACGGCAGCCCAGATCCAGAGACTAACTTGTCACTTCGTCGTTTGATTGATAAAGCTAAAAAAGACCAAGTTCCTGCTCACGTTATCGAAAAAGCCATTGAGAAAGCGGCTGGCGGCGCAGGTGAAGATTACTCACCAGCACGTTACGAAGGTTATGGCCCAGGTAACTGTATGGTTATCGTTGACTGTTTGACTGACAACCCGAACCGAACCATCAAAGACGTCCGCTTACCTTTTACCAAAACAGACTCTAAAATTGGTAACCCAGGTTGTGTAGCGCACATGTTTGATCACTTCGCGATTTTAGGCTTTGAAGGCAACGATGACGAAGCGGTACTTGAAGCCTTGATGATGGCAGACGTGGATGTTACTGACGTGGAAGTGGAAGACGGTCATGTTTCAGTATTTGCGCCGCACACTGAATACTTCAAAACCAAAACGGCACTGACTGAAGCATTCCCAGATATCACCTTTGATGTTGATGAAATCACTTTCGTGCCACAAACCCATATTGAAATCAGCGACCCTGAAGTGATCGCCAACTTTGATAAATTTATCAATATGCTAGAAGATTGTGATGACGTCCAAAACGTTTACCACAATGCGATTGTGATCCGCTAAGTATCCGCAAATTAATCATAAAAGGAGCTACGGCTCCTTTTTTATTACCTTGCGTAAAGCCCCTTTACAGCTCAGAGTCAGACATTGTTCGCATTCCATTCTGCGTAAAATTCACTTAAAGTTAAGCCAAATTTTTTATCTTGAGTACTATTCCACACTGGAGTCTTGGTTTGCAGATCCCACAAAAACCCCTGCAGGAAGATTTACGCCTAGCAACACTAAAAGGCCTCGGATTATTAGACAGCAAGCCGGAGGAGCGCTTTGACCGAGTCACACGCATAGCCAAACGCTTATTTGATGTGCCGATAGTGCTCGTCAGCCTAATTGATGACGAAAGACAGTGGTTTAAATCCTGTGTTGGTCTAGATGTGCAGGAAACCTCAAGGGATATCTCGTTTTGTGGCCATGCTATTCTCGGTGATGAGGTTTTCGTGGTTAACAACGCCTTAGAAGACGCACGTTTTGCCGACAACCCTTTAGTGCTGCAAGCACCCAGCATTCGCTTTTATGCTGGGTGCCCAATTCAAGCTGAAAATGGTCAAAAGCTCGGTACTTTATGTTTAATCGATAGCCGCCCACGTTTCTTGCCTGAAGAGGATATATTACTGCTCAAAGATCTCGCAGCGATTATAGAACACGAGATCATCGCTTACCACTTAGCCACCCAAGATGAGTTAACACACCTTAGTAATCGACGCGGCTTTCTGTCGCTTGGTCAATATGCGTTAGAGTTATGCCAACGGCAAAATTTCCCCGCCAGTATCGTGTTTTTCGATTTAGATGGATTGAAAGCGGTCAATGATCAGTTTGGTCACGAGATGGGCGATAATGTGCTGCGTTTCTTTGCTGCTCACCTAAAAAATTGTACAAGGCGCTCTGATCTGTTGGCCCGCTTAGGGGGAGATGAGTTTGTAATGCTGTTGATAAACGAGGATCAACAGTATGCGACTGCCTTGGTTGAGCAATTTGCACTATCGTTGAATGCCGCAGAAAATAGTGCGCATTTGCCATGCAAAGTAAAATTTTCAAGTGGTATTGTGCACTTCGATGGCTCAAACCATTGCGAACTGACTGAGCTGATAGCCGCAGCCGACAAAAAAATGTACGTCAGCAAAAAAGCCAAAAAGCGACTGTCATGAGTATTCAAGGCGTTAATCATATCACGCTAACCGTCAGCAATTTAGACAGAGCGCTACACTTTTATTGCCAAGTATTAGGCTTCAAAGCAGAAGTAAAATGGGCAAAAGGCGCTTATTTATCAGCGCCAAATGTATGGTTGTGTTTAAATTTGGGTGAACCACAACCCGCTCAAGATTACAGTCATATCGCCTTTAGTGCCTCAATTACGACTATCGATAAGCTCAAACAACAATTATCGCCAGACCAGCTCTGGCAAGACAACCGCAGTGAAGGAGCATCACTGTACCTGCTCGACCCTGACGGCCACAAGCTGGAATTACATCATAGTAGCCTCAGCTCTCGGCTTGCTGCGCTAAGCATAAAACCCTATCAAGATCTTGAGTGGTTGTAACTCCTATAAACCAGTTCGTATTGATGTTTAATTTACTGTCACAATGGGCATTTCGCTTTGCGATAAAAAAGCCTGATCATTATCAGGCTTGGCTTTGAACGACACAACAATTAAGCACGTTGCTGCTTATAGCGCAGCCGATAAGCATGTAACAAAGGTTCAGTGTAGCCATTGGGCTGGGTAGTGCCTTCAAACACCAGCGCAAGTGCCGCTTGATAGGCAAGGTTTTGCGCTAATGACGCGCTACTCTCAGCCATGGCATGGTAATGAGGATCATGCTGATTTTGACCATCAACGACCTTGGCCATGCGTGCAAAAGTCGCTTCAACTTGGGCTTTGGTACAAATGCCGTGAAATAGCCAGTTTGCGATATGTTGGCTAGAGATCCGAAGCGTAGCTCGGTCTTCCATCAAGCCAATATGGTTAATATCTGGCACTTTCGAACAGCCGATACCTTGATCTATCCAACGTACCACATACCCTAAAATACCTTGCGCGTTGTTGTCTAACTCAGCCTGAATGTCTTCTCGAGACAGACTTTGATTTCGCAGTAGCGGCGGAGTTAATAGTGCATCAAGCGCAGCTTGCTGACGCGTTTGCAGCGCAGCTTGTACGGCAAACACATCAACTTGATGATAATGTAGCGCGTGTAAGGTTGCGGCGGTAGGAGAGGGCACCCAAGCGGTATTTGCTCCCGCTTTAGGATGGGCAATTTTTTGCAGCATCATGTCTGCCAATTTATCAGGAATAGGCCACATCCCTTTGCCAATTTGTGCTTTACCGCTAAAACCACAGGCTAGACCAATATCCACGTTGCTATCTTCATAAGCTTGGATCCACGGCTGGGTTTTGATCTGCGCTTTTGGTAGCACCGGCCCCGCCAGCATAGACGTGTGGATCTCATCACCAGTACGGTCTAAAAAGCCAGTATTAATAAATACCACACGGGCACGTGCAGCATAAATACAGGCTTTAAGATTGACCGAAGTACGCCGCTCTTCATCCATGATCCCAAGCTTTAAAGTATTGTGTGGCAAACTTAACGCCGCTTCCACTTGGCTAAACAATTTCACCGTAAAAGCGACTTCTGCCGGGCCATGCATCTTAGGTTTAACAATATTAATACTTGCCGCGCTGGAGTTACGAAACGGACTATTGCCCTGCAAATCGTGCAGCGCCGCGAGCGAAGTCAGCATCGCATCCATGATCCCCTCAAATACAGGCTCACCGTGGGCATCAAGAATTGCAGGGTTGGTCATAAGGTGACCCACATTGCGTACAAACATCATGCTGCGGCCTTTAACCAGCAATCTTTGGCCATCCGGGGCAGTATATTGTTTGTCAGCGTTGAGTGTTCGAGTTGTGCTCTCACCCTGCTTGTCAAACGATTCGCTGAGCGTGCCCTTCATCAATCCTAGCCAGTTACGATAAACCTGAACTTTGTCCGCCGCATCTACCGCCGCAACTGAGTCTTCACAATCCATAATGGTGGTGAGCGCCGCTTCCAGCATCACATCTTTAATACCTGCTTTGTCGCTCTGTCCAACCGGATGGAAAGGGTCAAAGACAATTTCAACGTATAAACCATGATGTTTAAATAACAGAGCAGTAGGGTTCTGCGGTTGCCCCTGAAAGCCAATAAATTGTCTGCTGTCAGCCAATTTCACTTGGCTAGAATCACGCAGTGTAACGACGACCTCATCGCCAAGCACCGCATAATTGCTACTTTCTATATGTGAGCCATGCGCCAACGGTAACATCAAATCGAGCATTTGCCGCGCGTAAGCCATCACTTTAAAACCACGCACTGGATTATATTGTGCGGTGCGCTCCGCGCCATCGGCCTCTGAGAGTACATCGCTGCCATACAAAGCGTCATAGAGAGAGCCCCAACGTGCATTGGCTGCATTCAGCGCAAAACGTGCATTGCTCACTGGCACAACCAATTGCGGCGCTGCCGACAAGGCAATTTCCGGCTCTACGTGTTCAGTCTCGATGTGAAACGTTGGCGGCTCTGGCTGGAGATACCCAATTTGCTCTAAAAATGTCCGATATTCAGCAGCGCTATAGGTCTGGTGGGTACGATGAAAATCATCAATTTGCGCTTGTAGCACATCACGCTGTTGCAACAGTGCACGGTTTTCTGGCGTCAGTTCAACGATAACAGTCGCAAAGCGCTGCCAAAAGTCATCGCGGTGAATGCCAGTACCAGGTAAGGCTTCATCATTAACAAAGTGATAGAGTAGGGGGTCTATTTGTAATCCTGCTTGCTGTACCAAAGCGGCCATGAGCAAATCCTTCACGAGTCTGAACGGGTAACATGTAATAAAAACCATACCGCAAAATTGACAAAAACAAACGCACCAACTCATTCATAAAAAATATACTCACAATAACAAGTATAAATTTAAAAAATCTACAAATCCGGCCTAGTTTAAAAAGCAGGCAAGCAATGCACTCTCACAAGCCGCATTGCAACTGACTTTAATTTTGAAAAACTTGTTACTCGTTCAAAGGATACCGTTATGACTCGCTACCAGACTCAACTCGATCAGTTCAGCACTTTGTGCACTAGCCAAGGTAAAACTTGGCACGCCATCAACCCTGAATATGCGAGCCGCATGTACCTGCAAAACCGTTTTAAAACTGGCTTAGAGATTGCAAAATACACAGCCAAAATCATGCGTGAAGATATGGCTGCCTATGATTTAGACCCAGCTAACTACACTCAATCGTTAGGTTGCTGGCATGGTTTTGTTGCCCAGCAAATGCTGATGGCGGTAAAACGTCATCGCCACACCACCAAACGTGCCTATGTGTACTTAAGTGGTTGGATGGTTGCGGCGTTACGCTCAGAGTTTGGCCCACTTCCTGATCAAAGCATGCACGAAAAGACCTCAGTTCCCGCTTTGATTGAAGAGATTTATACCTTTTTAAAACAAGCCGATGCGCGTGAGCTGGATCACTTATATAAAGAGTTGGATAAAGCCAGAGCAACTGGCGGTGACGTCGCCGCCGTGATGGCAAAAATAGACAACTTTGAGACCCATGTGGTGCCGATTATTGCGGACATCGACGCTGGTTTTGGTAATGAAGAAGCCACCTATTTGCTGGCAAAAAAGATGATTGAGGCGGGTGCCTGCGCGATTCAAATCGAAAACCAAGTATCAGATGCCAAGCAATGCGGTCACCAAGCGGGTAAAGTGACCGTGCCACATGAAGACTTCCTAGCCAAAATCAACGCTGTCCGTTATGCCTTTTTAGAACTTGGCGTAGAGGATGGAGTGATTGTAGCTCGCACCGATTCACTCGGCGCAAGCTTAACTCAAAAAGTACCCGTCTCACGTCAGCCTGGTGATTTAGCCAGTCAATACACAGCGTTTCTGGATACTAAGCCAGTTCACTCGATTGCCGCCCTGCAAGAAGGTGAAATGGCGATAAAGCTCAATGGCGAGCTGTGTCAACCAGTGCGCTTGGACAATGGTTTGTTCCAGTTCCGCGCCGGTACAGAAGCAGACCGCGTGGTATTGGATTGCGTCACAAGCTTACAGGCCGGTGCCGATTTACTGTGGATAGAGACAGAAAAGCCAAACATTGCTCAAATAGCGGAACTCGTAAATCGCGTGCGTGAACAAGTACCCAATGCGAAATTGGTCTACAACAACTCACCATCATTTAACTGGACGCTGAAGTTCCGTGAGCAAGTCTATGCTGAGTGGCAAGCTGCGGGTCGCGACCTCAGCCAATATCCAGATCCAAGCGTCGATGCCAAAGCGCTGATGGCGCCAGAGCTGGATGGTTCAGAGCTTGCCAGCACGGCCGACCAACTGGTGCAAAACTTCCAGCGTGATGCGGCAAAACAAGCGGGCATCTTCCACCACTTGATCACCTTGCCAACTTATCATACTGCAGCACTCAGCACAGATATTCTCGCTGAAGGTTATTTTGGTGACATGGGAATGCTGGCGTATGTGCGTGATGTTCAGCGCCAAGAGATCCGTCGTGAGCAAGCATCAGTGAAACATCAAGACTTAGCAGGCTCTAACATTGGCGATACCCATAAAGAGTATTTTTCTGGCGAAAATGCCTTAAAAGCAGGGGGCGAAGCCAATACCATGAATCAATTTTAACTGATTGTCGTCATAACAAGTTCCCTTTAAACCAAGGACCGTAAGGTCCTTTTTTCATGGCGATAGGTATAGATCAGACTTTTATCAAGTGCGCTTTTAGGCCCAAAGTGCCAAAGCGCTACTACCTAAAATCAATGTCTTAGCGTGGTGAGTACATCAATTTAGCTAAACATACTCACCTCTCAGAACAAATTTTTACCAACCTCTTCTTACCACGTTACTGTCAACCCCCTTTACACTTTAGCCTGTTCATTTCCTCCACAATTACACCACATTTAATCGCTACCCTAACTATGTGTAATTCTAAATACAGAAAAGATATGAAACACATTGCTTTAATTTTAGCTCTGACGGCACCTGGAATAACGGCTGATGCAAACGTTATCCCCAAGGAAATTGAACAACTGGTCACTGACGGTCAATACGACAAAGCACTGGTTGCGCTGCAACCATTGCAAAGTGCCAGTAATGCCGAACTGAGAATTGAAGCGGCGTTAGAAACTGCGTTGATTTATTACAAACAAGGTAAATATGAAACTGCGCTCAATCATTTAAATGATTTAGCACAGGAAAAGAGTTTATCGCTTGCCTCACGCCATGAATTAAGCAAACTTATTGGGATGAACGCAAGAAAGCTCGGTAATTACCAACAAGCCCAAGAAGGCTATGAGCGCGCTTTAGAACTAGCCAAAATCTTACAAGATGAAGATAAAATTGCGAACTCTTACGGTAATCTGGGCGTATTGGCCGACAGCCGAGGAGAATTAAAGCAAGCTTTGGCATTACACCTGCAAGCACAAAAAATGTTAGAGGGCAGCGAAAATTGGCAATTCCGCGGCGCAAATTATTATAACTTAGGCGACATCAGCAAACGTCTGGGCGATTTACCACAAGCCGAACATTTTCTTAGCCTAGCACTCGACAACGACAAACGCAGTGGCGATTTAGTCAATGTCTCGGGCACCGCAATATACCTTGCGGAGATCCAAATGGCGCAAAACCGCTACCCTGAAGCGAAAGCCTTACTCGAGGAGGCCATTGCCATATTGGCGCCGGTTAATGGGCATTTAAGTTTGTCGCGGGCTTATAATTCGCTGAATCGACTTTATCGTGCAGAGGGAAACCTGCACTTGGCATTAGATAGCGCGCAAAAAAGCTTAAACCATGTGTTGCAAACTCAATCGCCAGTGCAGCAAGTCTATGCTTACTTACATTTAATTGAATTACATTTAGCGCTCGGCAATGGCGATTTAGCGCAACAGTTTCTTGAAACGACGCAGCCTTTGGTTAGTAAACTAGACAACTTAATACTGACGGAAAAATACCATAACTTTGCAGCCCAAGTAGCCATCCAACGCCAAGATTACGCCAATGCAGTGGTGCTCTTGCAACAGCAACTCGCCGAAAACAAGCAATTGTCCGCACAGCAGCTAGAAAAACAATTACAAGAACATCGCCGCTCCATGGACTCACTGACTCAGCAGCAAAAACTCTTAGAAGTAGAACAAGACCGCAAATATACTATTACGCAGCTTGAAAACTCTCGCCTTTCTCAACAGCGCTGGGCGTTAGCTTTCGCCTTAGCATTAGTCTTTGTTTGTACTTTTATCTACCTTTACATGCACAAACGTCGCCATGCGGCGCTCAAAGCTGAGCTATACGAAGCCAGTATCAGACAAAAAGACCAAATGCTAGCAGATATTTCCCATGAGCTAAGAACACCGCTTAGCGTTTTGAAGCTTCATATTGAAGCTATGGAATACAATCTGATTGATGACAAAACCTTAGCCTATAGCAAAATCAACGACAAAATTAATCAACTGAACCATCTTATTTCTGACGTCTATCAGCTGTCGCAAGCTGAGAACAATTCACTCACTATGTACAATGAATCACATAACATCTATGAGCTGATGATAGGTTACAGTTACGATATGCAGCGCATGGTAAGCCAGCATAAATTGCGCTTCTTCTGCGATATTATGGTCGCACGTGATGTGTTTATTGAGGTCGATAAATCTAAACTTGACCGTATTATTAATAACCTTACCAAAAATGCCTGCCTTTATACTGACAGCCCAGGACAAGTACGTTTGAAAGTAAGGTTGAATCCGTCAATGTTGTTTATTCAAATAGACGACTCATCACCTGGGGTCACTGACGAACAACTGGAAAAGCTATTTGAGCGTTTATATCGTGTCGATACGTCGAGAAGTCGCGCCTCTGGAGGCTCGGGGCTAGGTTTATCGATTTGCCAAAGCTTAGTCAAATCTATGCAAGGCAAAATCGCCGTGATGCATGGTAAACATGGCGGGATATGTGTACGCATTCTGCTTCCTTATCAGTTTCCAACCGAGCCAGAGGCGGCAACTACACGTAAAAATTATATTAAGAAAGTTGAGATCTAACCACTGCCTCCATTTTTCTTCCACATTGCGTTGCTTAAATACGTAATATAGAGAACAGGAGCAATCGCATGGAAAACCGCACTATTAAGCACGCCGAATGGCTTAAAATTGTTGAATCTCGCTCAGATAAAATAACCCATAAGCAAGGCAAGTCTGTCGCACGGACGCGACCCTTTTACAAGCAATTTTTACTTGCTTTTACTTGCCTTATCATCATAGTTGGGGGCTATCGCGCTTTTGCACCAACTTCACCAAATATGCAGTTAGCAGCACTCAATAAAGACGCTCAGCACCGCATTGAACGCTACTTTTCAAAACAGTTTATGATGGGTAGTTGGCAGCTGAATCGAGTTAAGTTTGGTGATGAAGAAATCGGCGTATACATTCAGATCCCAACTGAGCTGGCCTTGTCTGAAGAAGAACAGCGCCGCTATATTCAACAGTCACTATGTCCGCAAGGCGACAACTTTATTTGGCAAAGTATTGGTGAATATGGGCTGTACATTCACCTTTATACCAATAATTTGCGCAACAGCCACTATGCCCAGTGTGTTAAAGCCTAGATTTCTTATTAGTAAATGCAACCAAGCCCCTCGCGGGGCTTTTTTATTTTAGAATATGCTTGTTAATCCAGTTCAAGCTGGGCTTTTTCCAAGCTTTCCGCTGGCAGCTCTTTATTGACCGACACACCGAGCTCCTTAAATTCCGACGCTTGTTTAATGAGATTCGCTTTCCCTGCATAGAGCTGCGAAAACGCTTTGTCGTAACTCTCCTTGGCTTTATCGAGCTGTTTACCAACCCCTTCCATGCTCACTAAAAAACTGTTGAGCTTAGTGTAAAAGCGCTCGGCACGCTGCGCCAGCTCACGAGCATAATGGCTTTGCGCTTCAAAACGCCACAGTTGTTTAATGATGTTCAAACTGGTCAGTAAAGTCGTAGGGGTGGCGACTAAAATATTGCGCTCCAATGCCTGCTGATAAAGCTCTGGACGACATTTCAGCGCCTCAACGAAAGCCGATTCAATCGGCATAAATAAGATCATCACTTCCGGTGAATTTAAGCCAGGTAGTGTATGGTAGGATTTATCCGCCAGCTCATTAATGCGGTCGGACACCGCGTTAACATGATCTAACAGCGCTTGCTTAGCGGCTAACTCAGTTTCAGCATTCACATAGCGCGTGTAAGCATTGAGCGAGGTTTTAGCGTCAATCACTAAATGTCGCTGCTCGGGCAGATACACAATCACATCTGGGCGAAAACGTCCTTCATCGGTGTTAAAGCTCACCTCGCGCTGATAGTCTTGGCCTAATCTTAGGCCGGCACTATCAAGCACGTTTTCAAGCATCAGCTCGCCCCAGTTGCCTTGAGTTTTTTTCTGACCTTGAAGTGCGGTGGTTAGACGCTCAGCTTGCTCAGTAATGGCTTTGTTATTGGCTTGCAAATGGAGTAATTCGGTGCGCAGTGCGGCGCGCTGTTTAAGCTCTTCGGTATGGATAAGCTCCATTTTATCGCGAAAGCCTTTCAACTCCCCCTGCACAGGTTTAAGGAGTTGTTCAATACTTTGCTGACTAAGCGCATTGAATTTTTGTGCTTTTTCTTCAAATATTTGATTGGCCAGCAAGTTAAACTCCTGCTTTAACTGCTGTTTGCTTTCTTCTAATTGTGCGAGTTGATCGTTAAAAGCCTGTTCTTTCAATGCCAGCGTATTGCGTAACCCGTGCAAGTCTACTTCCAATTCCTGATTGTCTTGCTGGAGGCTTCTTATCGCTTGCTGAGCTTCATGCCACTGCTGTAAGAGCTGCTGGTTATGTTTATCTAGCCCTTCAGCTCGGGTGCGAAAATGCTGTGCTATTTCTCGGTGCTGTGCTGATTTTTCGAGTAATTCTTGCTGTTTTTGCAGTGACTCCAGCTGTTGCTGTTGTAAAAACTGAGTCTGCTGGCGCATTGTATCTAGCTCTTGCTGCAATAAGGCGGCCCGCTGCCGATGGCGCGAAAGCACAGTGATCACCAGTGGAGCCAGTACAACACTACTGGCAACAAATCCAAGAGAAAGAGAGATTAAGTCTACCGAAGTGAATTCCATAACAAAGCCAAAGTATTGATCTACTTATAAATCATACACGATGTTAGGAAATTGGCCTATCACTCAGGTTGTAGCTGCTGGGCGTTATAGCGGTAACCCGCACCGTAAACCGACTCAAGAATTTTTGGTGAACAACTTATTTGTTTGATTTTTTTGCGAATATTTTTGATATGACTATCAATTACGCGGTCTGAAATATCAAAATTGTCAGGCTGGATATGATCTAAGATCTGCTGTCTTGAAAACACCCGGCTTGGCGCTTTAAACAGCAATACAAACACTTCAAACTCAACTTTGGTTAACGACAGCTCTTTGCCGAGCAATTGGACGCTCAGCGCATCTTCGTCAACGATAATATCTTTAACTTCCGCTTCAGCACTTGAGGTGTTCACACAGCGGCGTAAAATTGCTTTTACGCGCATCACCAGCTCTGCTGCGCTAAAGGGCTTACAAACGTAGTCATCGGCGCCGTATTCAAGGCCTTTGAGGCGGTCGGCTTCTTCTACCTTAGCGGTCAGCATAATGACTGGCACCATGGAAAAAGCGCGGATCTCGGCTAAACAGCGCACCCCATCTTTATTTGGTAGCATCACATCGAGCAGGATCACATCCGGTTGATTGTGCCTGACCCAATCGACGACCTGACCACCATCATCAATATGGGTTGTTTCAAAACCACTAGCACCAAAGAAGAGGTTAATTTGCGAAGCGATATCGTAGTCGTCTTCAACAATCAAGATATGATTCATGACTGATGTATTACCTTGTAAAACCTATTGTAGTTGTTGTAATTGGTGCTTTACTTGACGTTTCAACGTCAGCGATAGTGTTTCATCAAATAATAGCATAGTCAAAATGCTTTTAAGATCTTCGCTGTTTGCAACTTCCTCAAGCAACAACTTATCTAAATCCGATTGCGGTTCAAAAAAAGTCAGTTCTGTTGCTGTTTGCTGTTCTGGGTTGGCGTATAACATGGTCAGTGTTCCTGCATTGTGCTTCCTATGCTGTAAGTAAACCGCAACAATGTGGATCAAATATGGAAAGGTGGCACGCCAATGAAAAAGTTAATAAATTGTTTTTGAAAACTTCGGGCAAATAAAAAGCCGACATTAAGTCGGCTTCATTACAAACACGTAATCAAAAAGGGGGAAATCAACATATGCTTGCGGCTATTTCTAGCACCTAGCACTTAAATAGACTCACCCCTTGCTTGATAAGTTCAGTGTTTTTTTAAATATTTTTAACTTTTTAACAGCGCTAACATTTGCTGCTCATCAAACTTGTTTAAACTCATAGCCTTATCTTCAAAAATCACATCAACCAGCGCCTGCTTGTCACGCTGCATTTGATAGACTTTTTGTTCGATTGAGTTATTCATGATCAATTTATAAACAAATACCGGTTTATCCTGACCAATGCGGTAGGCCCTATCGGTGGCTTGTGCTTCAACCGCAGGGTTCCACCAAGGATCAAAATGGATCACTGTGTCGGCCTGAGTTAAGTTAAGTCCAGTACCGCCGGCCTTTAGGCTGATAAGGAAGACATCACACTGGCCTTGGGTAAACTCAGCTATCACTTTATCGCGATGCCGCGTCTGGCCTGTTAGCATAGTAAAATTAATCTGCTCAGCCTCACACTGTGCTGCAATTAAATCTAGCACTGTGGTGAATTGGCTAAAGATAATGACTTTACGGCCTTCACTCAACATGATTGGCAAATGATGCGCTAACCATGCAAATTTAGCACTTTGCGCCTGAAAGCGTTCATCAACTAAGCTTGGATGGCAACAGATCTGACGCAGTTTTAACAGCGCATCCAAAAAGGCGAGTTTACTGCGCTCAACCCCTTGCTCTCGGAACAGATCCAACAACTTCTGCTCAAGGCTAGTGACTACCGCCTGATAAAGCTGCTTTTGTTCAGGCGCAAACTCCAGTTCTTTGAGCAGTTCAGTCTTATCTGGTAGCTCTTTTACCACGTCGGCTTTGGTACGCCTTAAAATAAACGGTGCCAATAGCTGTTTCAGTTCGATAGCGCGCTCACGGTCGTTATCCCGCTCAATAGGCAGTTGAAAATAATGTTTGAACTGCTGCTTAGTGCCAAGTACATCCGGCATAACAAAATCGAGCAGAGATTTTAGTTCTAGCAGATTGTTTTCAACTGGAGTGCCACTTAAACACAGTTTAAACTCGGCATTCAGCTGTTTTACGCATTTAGAAACCTGAGCTGATTCATTTTTAATATATTGCGCTTCATCGAGCACAATAGAATCAAAATCTAACCCTTTATATTGCCCAAGGTCTCGCTTCAATAGTGGATACGTAGTCAAAATAAACTTAGCTTTTGCCAGCTCTGCAAAATGTTTGTCACGCTGACTGCCGTGAATGGTCAGAAGTGGTAAGTGCGGCGCAAAACGGGCAAACTCAGCCTGCCAATTACCCACTAAACTGGTTGGGCACACGATTAAGCTCGGTTTACTATTAAGCACGTTGTGCTGACTGATAAAGTAAGCAATCACTTGCAGTGTTTTGCCAAGCCCCATGTCATCGGCAAGAATACCGCCGAGTTTATGACGGTTTAAAAAGCTCAACCAACGCAGGCCTTGTTGCTGATAATCCCGCAACACGAAATTCTGTTTGCCGAGATTCTGATATGCTTGGCTATCTTGCTGCGGTTGATTGATCTCGGCCAGATAATTGAGTAATAACTTGTCTTTGCACTCAGGGTTGAGCGCCTTTAGGTCCATCAGTTTACGCGCATAAGAAAGCGGGAACTTAAACTGTGAGCTAGAGCTGTAATAACTAAAGCGCTGTTGCAAATCAAGTAGCGCCTGATAGCTCTCTAAATGCAGCGCATAAGTCTTGTCTGAGAAAGTCACATAATGAAAACGGTTGGCGAACTGGTTTGTTTCCGCTTCTTGGATTTTTGCCCAATTGAGGGTGATAAGCACGCCATCGAACTTCACTTTGCCTAAAATATGGTGGTGACTATCACGCTTTAGCTCCAAACTGACTTTAGGGCTGACCACTTTACTCTCAACGCTACTTCCTAAGATTTGCCAACCTAACTGAATAAGCTGAGGTTTGACTTCATGTTCAAACCAATGTAACGCCGCAGTTTCCTGCACAGGTAAAGAAAAACTCCGTTGCTCTATATCATCAACACTCAGGCCTAACCCTTTTAATTGCGCAGTATATTTATTGAGTAGCGCCTGTGCTTGCTCGTTGGCAACCTGTTTTGCTTTAACTAGGCCAAGCGTTAGCGACAATTTGCCATCCAAATCTTTTAACACTAAGCTCGCGGCGTGGCTATCAAGCCCCTTATTCGCGACCTTTTTCGAGAGATGTTTAGGCGCAGGCACTGCTTGCGCGCCTAAGGTCTCTCTGAGGCGCGTTACCACTTGCGATAGACGCGCTTCGGGCACAGCTGGCATAGTTTGAATATGCGCCAGCTGACGACTGGTTAAGGTCGCTTGGACGTGGCCAAGCACGCCTTGCTGAGTATCTAAATACATTGGCGGCTCGGTTGCCACCATCATGGCCTGTGTTTGCCCACCGAGACTAAGCTGAAGTTGCCATTGCGATTTTTGCTCTTGCCACAGCAGCTCTGCGCTACGAGCTTGCCCTAATTGTAACGGTTGACGAGAAGATGAGTGAAAGAGACGCTTGGTTTTCGCCATTAAAGTAAGTGCTTGCACACCCCATTCACCAGAAAGAATCAAATTACCCGGTAAATTTTGCGAGCGAACCCAACTTAAGATCCGAAAATCTGATTCCAGCAAGCCTTTAGGCGGCACTTGACTGCTTAGCTGCTGCTCAGTCAACGCTCGTCCCAACGGATAGATACCATCGGCACGGTATGGGCTCATTTTCGGTAGCAGGAGTAACTCGCTACCGCGTTGTTCAAGCACAAACAGCAATACTTGTTCTTCGACCACAACTTTGCTCTGGCTTAAATCTTCAAGCTCATTTAACCAATCGTTAAGTAAATATTCTTCCCCAAAACCGCCTGAATGGTCTATCTTCAGTTTTAGCAGCACAGCAGCGATATGGCGGCATTTATTGTTACTTGAGCATGTACATTCGGCTTCAACCGCAGGCTCACCTTTAATGCGTTTAATTTCGATATGTTGGGAGAATGTATTACCTTGATTGCCTAGCAATTGTGCGTCAATCACAGCAAAGTCAGGGCTATGTTGCAGAAAACTGATCTGGCCATCTTGCAGGTATTCTTTCGCCTTTGCGAGCAGAGTAGGGTTAAAGAACTGCTTTAAAAAGCGTTCAGAAAGAGGAAACTGTGTTGCTTGTTCTTGTTTAATCTCAGCAAACAAGGCAAGCAATTGCGCTTTAGACAACTGCGAAGACATCGACTCGACAAGATGGGAGAAATATCCGGCCAGTATATGATCTTGTGCGATTGAGCTAAAGTAAATTCGTGCCGAAAATGCGCTTATTTCGACTGGTAGGATGTTTTAAGGCCCTAAATGGGCCTTAAAACAACAGAACAAGAAAAACTGCCTATTAGTTATAGCTTGCTAGCAGCTTCTGTAATTGTTCCAAACGCTTATCGGTGAGCACACGATTATCGATTTTGACAGTCACGTCGCCATTCTTCATGTTCCGTTGTAACTTGATAAAGTCGCCATCGAGCAACACCTCATTGCGCTGTACTTTTTCTTCTTCAAAGGTAGTAAGAAACTTAGTCACCACCATGGCTTTTTTGTCATCTGATAAACCGTCATCAAGCTCAGGCTGCGCTTCTAACTCAGCAACTTTTAGCCTAAACCGCTCTGGCTGTTCGGTAATTGCGAGGATTAACTTCTTCGCAGCTTCACGACCCAAGTGATTTGCCGTTGGATAAAACTTCAGCACTTGCTCAGGAATAACTTCATAAGCTTTCAACGCATCGGCAATTGCGGTGTGAGACACGCCCTCAAGCTGCGCAATCTCGCGGTACGAACCTTTCTTGCCTTGCGCCTGCAATTCGTTTTTCGTTTGCTGATAAGCTTGTCCTAGCTCCCATAGGCTAGGCGCAATGTATTGATCAGACGACACCGCTAATACCTGAGCATCGGCTTCGGTAAAGTCAGCGGAGCGCAGCACAACATAGTCCGCCTTTGCTAAAATACAGGCCTTCCGGCGTCTGGTGCCTGAAAGTACATGGCAAACATCGCCTTGTTGCCAACACAGCGCAGGGTGTAGATTGCGTCCATCGTGCATAATTGCAGGCAATATGTCAGCAACCGACCGTTCATTTAGCAACGATTGAACACGGCGGTTTTTACCATAAACTTGTGTGCGTAGTTCGATTTCGGAAAATGGGATCACTTCACACAATAAACGGATCTGACGATTTGGATCGCTTGGCGCCGGCATAGTAATGACATCGCCAACCTTAGCTTGCTCTAATAACGCATCTAAACTGCCAGCCTCTACAGGGCTTGCAAACGGGTCAACCCGAGTGTCGTTTTTTCTTTTGGTAGCCACTGCTTACTCCACTACGCGGTTTCTTCAAATTGCGACTGGGTTGATGTCCAGTTTGCTCTAATCAACATTTCCAGTTCATCAACCACATCTTTGATATTTTCTTGTGCTTTGATAAGCGACTCGCGGCTAGCTAGGCTATCCGACACTTTTTGATCAAAAATGGTATTGAATGATGATGAGCTGGCGGTAATTGCAGCGCTATGATTAATTGGATAGCTCATCACTTGACGACCAAACGCGCTTCTTACGTCCTTAACGATATCACGCTGAGAATGGTTACCTTTAACGTAATTGGTAACTAAAAACTGCATAAAATCCCAACCGTGATGACCAAGCGCCGCAACGGTGTGATAAATCTCACCTAAGCGTTTGAGATATTTATTGTTTGCGTCGAAATCTACCGCTTCTGGATGAACTGGGATAAGCATTGCAGTGGAAGCCATCAAGGCATTGTAGAACATAAAGTTTAGCGATGGCGCCGTATCGATAAGAATAATGTCAAATTCATCTTCAATAGGCTGAATGACTTTTTCGAGCAGTTTATGATAGTGCCGAGTTTGTTCATAACCTTTGTTTTCGCGCAGGATAGTTGCTGTTTCATGCTCGAAATAAAAATCATCCATACCTGAAGGTAAGACACGGATATTGGGAATATGGGTTTCTTTGAATGATTGGCTAACCAAAGATTTCCAAGTTTCACCTTCGTCAAGATCGATACAGTCACGCATTAAATCGCCAACTGTAATAGGTTCAGGATCAGCAAAAGGAAAGAAGCTTGAAGATGAACCTTGGGGGTCTAAATCAATAATACCGATACGATAGCGCTTTATGTTGGTTGTTGCTAATGCGGCTGCAACATTGACCAAACTGGTGGTTTTACCACATCCGCCTTTTAATGAGTTTATTACTATAACCTGCAACTTATCGCCTTTTTGCCGATGATCAGGCTTAATTCCCATCACTTCAGCCATTTCATAAATATTGCTTAAAGTGTAAGCATAGTGACCATTGGCACCTTTTTTGATGTCCAGTGCATCAAAATCACCTTGGTCGTGACGACGTTTTAAAGTACGGTTATTACAGCCTAATAGATCCGCTGCAGCTTTCTGCGTAAATGTACGCAGCTCTTTTTCCTCAGTCTTAAGGTGCGCCCGATAGTGCTGGATACGACCTTCCAAAGATTGTTCTGCAACTTCAGCAGTTGCTTTTAACAATCTATAGGTCGCCAGTGCTTTATTATTAATAGACATACATCTAATCCTCAATGTAATGTAATTCATTATAATGTCCATATCTTTATATGTAAAACAATAAATATGTGGACATCATAGAAATAAGTTCATTACTTGCCTTGCCTAAGATTAGTAAGAAAGATTAGATATGGTTAATAATATAGGTAATAATAGGTTAGACGCTAATAAACATAGTTATCTAATTGTTTTTAAACAATAAATTCAATAAAATAAGATCCAATTTTTACCAAGTTAAGATCTGATCTTTAGCTACTGCGAGATCAGTAAAATACTAAGCTAAAATCTTGGGTCGATAATCATAAACAGTTTATACACAGAATTGCTCACAAAACGGCACTTGCAGATCGAATTTTTACTAACTAAAACAAAGAAGTAATCCACAGTCGCACGGTAAATTGGCTTATTTAGTAGTTATAGATCGGATCTCTACTTAGTTGAGATCCGATCCCTACCTACAATAAACTTAGTTATCCACAATGCAGCTAAAATCAAAGTGTTTTCAAACAAAAATAACGGGTTTCAGTGGCTTTAATTAGCTTCAAGTAAGTAAAAAAGTGATCCATATAAGGCTGCTTAGTATAAAGTTGATCTGAATTATGAGCCTCACTTAGTAAAAAGATGATCTTTAGCGCAGAATAACTTCGGATCGAATTTTTACTAACTTAAAACATTAACTTTTGCCTCCGAATGTGGTGATATAGGCTGTCAGATATTTTAAGGAATTGGAACAATGAACCGTAAGGTCAACATCTCGGTTGAGAATTTGCCAGATACGCTACGTGGGCAGATTCACGGGGTGGAAAGTGCAGTTGATAACGAAAGCCTTGCTTTGTTTACGGACAACAAAGATGTCCGCGTTACACTCGAAAATGCCAAGCAAGGGTTACGTGCTTATTCAAACACTTTCAACCATTATGATTTGTGGGGAAGGTTTGTTCGTTCCGGTCACAAGAAGCTGCCTTTAGAAGAAGCGCCGAAAAAAACCATAGTGACACGCCGTATTTCGGAAAAGGTGGACGGCATCCTATACGAAGGGGAAATAAAAATTACCCCCGCGGTGGTCAGTAGTAAAAAAGAAGGTGATGAAGTTGAATATCTGATTTGGCCATCTGACCGTGAGGAAAAAGTCGAACGCGCACTTATTCGCCTGGCATCGAAAGGCAAAATTGTAAAAATCAATTTTAAGTCCGGTATTCAATACGCGGTAATTTTTTCGATGAACGAACTTGCTCAAGAATTGAAAGCGGTTGGACAGTCGATGCCTTATCCGCAAATCAAAGAATCGTTAGAAGCTCTTCAAGGTTCAAAACTGTCATTTAAATACACCGCTACGGATACCCGCAATCCTGAAATTGATGATTCGTTTTATGAGTCAAACATGAACTTTTTGTCATCACTGCATTTCAGCGGGAAAAAAGGGCAGGGTGGTAATATTAAATGTGTCGCATGTTTGAATGCCTTCGTGCACAACATGATAGATAACCTTGAATACAAAGGTTACTACTTTAACAGTGCACAAGAGTTAAAACGTGGTCTTTCTCGCTGGATGATGCTGCGTCTTTATCATTTATGGCGCTACGCAGCACCTGGGAAGACGTACCATTTTCGCTTAATCTCAATTATGGAAAAATACGGCACTATTTCAGTTGATGATGTGATCACGGAAAATAAACTTAAAGCACTACGCCGTGATATGACCACAACTATGAAAGATTTGATTGATAAAGGTGCCATCTCTTCTTATGAGATCACTAACATCAAAGAAGGTGAGAAGATCATAGATTATGTTTATGAAATGCATCCTTCAGCACAATTTTGTGATGAGATACTGGCGCTTAATAAACACCATAAGCGTATCGAGATCCAAGGTGGTAAACGTATCGTTGAAACGGTGGAAGTCATTGACGAAGATACCTTAGAAGAAATCGTAAAAGACGACTAATTATCAAGAAAGGCCACAATCGTGGCCTTTTTAACATAATCACTACTTGTTCTCTTCCAAATAAATTCTGTCGACTAAATAGTTATAATCTTTTTTCCGCGGGTCGCTTGATGATTTTTGATAGTCCGGTAAATCACCAATAATAATATCCGGCGTAGGATTTAGTACTATAAATGGCAATGCGCCGCTTACGTGATATCTGTGTGTCGCAGAAAAACGTACGTTCACTTCTGGGCTAACTCGTGTTGGTCTACGAATTCGCAATTTGGCATTTGCACTGAGTGATGCGACACGAGCTTGTTCTTGCCCAACCATACTTTGCCAAGTCGCTTGATCTATCATTCTTGGATTGGAATAACTGGATGAACGCTCTAACATTTCCAGCGCTATAGATTTTGTCAGAGTTTTTGTTGAATGTTTTTGCATCCAAGTGAAGCGAACCGAGTGGGGGTTGTCGCACTCAAAATGTATCTGCCGATAGGCTGCTAAAGTAATCAGGCCTGGGACCGCAGCGTGAACAGCTTCGAAGCGTGCATCGTTATTGGTAATCTTCAAAATTTGTTGTTTGAAACTCAGTTTTGCCTGATTAATTTGCCGAATACGGTTTTCGAGAGTTTTATCTGGGTCGTTAACTAATAATATGCCGGGGTAGCGTTTAATTACTTTACCGCTCTGGTTTTCTTGTAAAAACATATCTTTAAATGCAGCGATACTTTGGTCAATCGCCACCTTACCGGAAACTTTCACCACGTTTAGCGATTCGGCAATATGTGACTCATCACCTTTTTCGGTAATTGGTAACTGAAAGAAGTTAGCTAAAACAATATCAGCCGAGCGCAATTCCTCAGAAAAAAGTTCAAGGCAGGAATTGAGATGCGCAAAACCAGCGCTTAAGGAAAATTTAGAAGCCATAAGAACACATCATACAAATTTTGTTAAGTCTAGCTTACTTTGAGAACTAATGCACTTTCTTATGGTTATCTTTACCTAAATTGCTGAAAATTTGCTGAGGTTTTGTATGTATAAGCATAGAAGTATGATGTGTTCTTAATGGTATTCTATTAATGCTGCTCTATTTGATGCTAAGCATTAATTAAAAGCCTGACATATCGCAATAGTTTGCTGAATCGTCCGATAGTTTTTATTGCAGGTGCCAATCTATATTAAGTTTACCTATTATGTAAGATGTGTTCCTTGCTTTCCCTTATTTTACTTGATCCACAGCTTGCCTATGAGGTACCTTCATAGGAGTGGAGTACCACAAATTGGAATGAGGAAAATTAATGAAATCTTGGAATCCGAACAGTTGGAGAAACTTCCCAATTGTCCAGCAGCCTGAGTACCCAGATCAGGCTGTTTTAAAGTCGATTGAAGCCGAACTGAATGCTGCACCACCATTGGTCTTTGCTGAAGAGACTCGTAGCTTATATAAAAGTTTAGCTGATGTTTGTGAAGGCAAAGCGTTTCTTTTACAGGGTGGTGATTGTGCCGAGTCGTTCAGTGACTTTAGTGCTACAAATATTCGTGACACATTCAAAACATTATTGCAGATGGCAGTGGTGTTAACATACGGCGGTAAATGCCCTGTGGTAAAAATCGCACGCATGGCAGGTCAGTACGCCAAACCACGTTCGTCAGACTACGAAACCTTTGACGGCGTTACGCTACCTTCATATCGTGGCGACATCATCAATAGTTTTGAATTTACGGAAGCAGCCCGCATTCCAGATCCTGCGCGTTTGATGAAAGCCTATCACCACAGTGCAGCCACCTTAAATTTATTGCGTGCATTTGCGCAAGGTGGTTTAGCCGATTTACATCAAGTGCATCGTTGGAATATGAGTTTCGTTGCCGCAAATCCATTGCGCGACAAATTCCAGAAAGTTGCCGATCGTATTCAGGAAGCGCTTGAGTTTATGGAAGTGTGCGGCATCTCAAGTAGTAATGCACCAAACCTGCGTGAGACTTCGCTCTATACGTCTCATGAAGCCTTATTACTTGGGTATGAAGAGGCACTTACTCGTCGCGACCACCTTACTGGTGACTGGTACGATTGTTCTTCTCACTTTGTTTGGATTGGTGAGCGCACACGTCAATTAGATCATGCACATATCGAGTTTTTCCGCGGCATCAATAACCCAATTGGGGTGAAGGTTGGTCCCGGTATGAAACCTGATGAACTAATTGAATTAATTGACGCGTTAAACCCTGACAACAAAGCAGGTCGTTTAACGCTTATTACTCGTATGGGCGCCGACATATTGCCTGAAAAGTTACCTGCTCTTGTTCGTAAAGTACAGCAGGAAGGCCGTAAGGTTATTTGGAGTTCAGATCCAATGCATGGCAACACAGAAAAGGCCAGCACAGGTTATAAAACGCGTAACTTCAATAACATCCTTACTGAAATCAGTCAGTTCTTCGCTGTGCATAAAGCCGAAGGTTCATACCCAGGGGGCGTACATTTAGAAATGACCGGCCAGCATGTAACTGAGTGTACTGGTGGAGCTTATGGCCTATCGGACGAAGATTTAGCACAGCGTTATCGCACACAGTGCGACCCGCGCTTAAATGCCGATCAAGTTCTAGAACTTGGATTCTTGATTGCTGATTTGCTCAAAGATGCCCGCGCACATCGCGCCAAGAAATAGATGAGAAAGGAGCCTACTGGCTCCTTTTTCAATCGTTAGTATTTTCGCCGCTCGAGCCCAGCCTCAGATATGATCTTAGCCGAGATTTCTTCTACCGAAAAGCACGTTGAATTTAAGTAGGGCGTGCGGTTTTTCTTAAATAGCCTTTCAACTTCCATGACTTCCATACGACATTGGCGGATAGATGCATAACGCGAATTGGCCATACGTTCTTCCCGAATCGCAGATAAACGTTCAGGACTTATGGTTAAGCCGAATAATTTATGTTTATACGGCAATAAACAGCGAGGATAACTTCCTGATTCCAAATCGTCTTCTGTCATTGGGTAATTCGCTGCTTTAATACCGTATTGTAAGGCTAGGTAAAGACTAGTCGGGGTTTTACCACTACGGCTTACACCGACTAATATAATGTCTGCTTTTTCATAGTCTTTAACGTTGGCGCCATCGTCATTGGCTAGCGCATAGTTCACCGCGTCAATTCGATAATCGTAACTTTTCTCGTGCATACTGTGGGTACGATGTACTTTTGGCACTGGCTCAAGCTTAAGTTCATGTTTAATTTGTTCACTAAATACTGAGAGAAAGTCATAGCAAACCGCATCGGACGATTTAATGATTTCCGATAGTTTATGGTTCACAAAGGTAAAAAACACCAGTGGCCGTTCACCTGATTTGGCTGCAGTTTGGTTGATCACCCGTTTTATTTCTTCTGCTTTTTCAGGCGTTTCAACAAATGGTATGGTGCGATGATTAAACTCTGTGGGGAATAAAGATAAAGTGGCGTGGCCAAATACTTCGGAAGTAATGGCTGTGCCGTCAGATATATAGAATGCAGTTCTCATTTTAACCTTTTGTTTCAAATTGGCGCCGATTTTGCGCCTGAAGGTTTACGGACATAAGGCCTCCAGTGTAGAATGCATGGGACCTTTTGGAAAGGGTCACTTTTCTCTCACATTATATACAAATTGTTTTGGAGACAGTTCCGTGCAAGACTACGTTCTCTGGTACCAAGAATTGGGCATGAATGATGTCCCAAGAGTGGGTGGTAAAAATGCTTCACTTGGGGAAATGATATCTAACCTAGCAAATGCAGGTGTACAGGTTCCCGGTGGATTCGCAACGACTGCAGCAGCTTATAACGAGTTCTTAGAGCAGTCCGGCATAAATGAGAAAATCCACGCAACTCTGGATGCCCTCGATGTCGATAATGTAACTGAACTCGCTAAGGTCGGTGCCCAAATTAGACAATGGATTATCGACACACCCTTCCAACCTGAACTAGACCAAGCCATCCGTGAGGCTTACCAAACTCTCCACGGAAATCCTGAATCTGATGTCTCCTTCGCTGTTCGTTCATCTGCTACCGCAGAAGATATGCCAGACGCTTCTTTCGCTGGCCAACAAGAAACTTTCCTTAACGTTCGTGGTATTGATGCAGTAATGACTGCAATTAAGCACGTATTTGCCTCTTTATTTAATGACCGTGCAATTTCTTACCGTGTTCACCAGGGTTATGACCATAAAGGTGTTGCATTATCTGCAGGTGTGCAGCGCATGGTGCGTTCTGATAAAGCATCCTCAGGTGTTATGTTTACCATTGACACTGAATCTGGTTTTGAAGATGTAGTATTTGTTACCTCAGCCTATGGTTTAGGTGAAATGGTTGTACAGGGTGCAGTTAACCCAGATGAATTTTATGTTCACAAACCAACGCTCACCAAAGGAAAGCCTGCGGTTGTACGTCGTAATATTGGTTCAAAAGCCATTCAAATGGTTTACTCAAACGATCTATCGCACGGTAAACAAGTTTCTATTGTTGATGTTGCATCAGAACTTTCAAACCAATTCTCAATTACTGACGAAGAAGTCCACGAACTGGCAAAACAAGCCGTGATCATTGAGAAACACTACGGTCGTCCAATGGACATCGAGTGGGCAAAAGACGGCAACGACGGTAAACTTTATATCGTACAAGCGCGCCCGGAGACCGTGCGTTCAAATGAAGACGCCAATGTGATGGAACGCTTCCAGCTTAAAGCACATTCAAAAGTTGTCGCTGAAGGCCGCGCCATTGGTCATAAAATCGGTTCTGGTGTAGTACGAGTACTTAACTCAATCGATGAAATGGACAAAGTGCAACAAGGCGACGTACTTGTTACTGACATGACAGATCCTGATTGGGAACCTATCATGAAACGCGCCGCTGCAATTGTCACTAACCGTGGTGGCCGTACATGTCACGCTGCGATTATTGCGCGTGAGCTTGGTATTCCAGCGGTTGTTGGCTGCGGTAATGCTACCGATCTGATTAAAAACAATCAATTAGTTACTGTTTCATGCGCTGAAGGTGACACTGGTTACATCTATGACGGTCAGCTAGAGTATGATGTGTTAACTTCGCGTGTTGATCAAATGCCTGATTTGCCGATGAAAATCATGATGAACGTAGGTAATCCGGACCGCGCGTTTGACTTTGCAAAATTACCGCATGCCGGCATTGGTCTTGCGCGTCTTGAGTTTATCATCAACCGCATGATAGGCGTGCATCCAAAAGCCTTATTGAACTTTGATGCACAAGACACTGACTTACAAACGACTATCAAAGATATGATGGCTGGTTACAGTTCACCAGTAGAATTCTATATCAGCAAACTCGTTGAAGGTATTTCTACCTTAGCATGTGCTTTTGCACCTGAGCGTGTGATTGTGCGTATGTCGGACTTCAAGTCGAATGAATATGCGAACCTTGTTGGCGGTCATCAATACGAGCCTGAAGAAGAAAATCCGATGATAGGTTTCCGCGGTGCATCGCGCTATATCTCTGAAGATTTCCGTGAATGCTTTGCACTTGAATGTAAAGCCATCAAGCGCGTACGCAATGATATGGATATGACTAACGTCGAAATAATGATCCCATTCGTGCGTACACTAGAGGAAGCAGCTCGTGTTATCGAATTACTTGAAGAGCACGGCTTGAAACGCGGTGAGAATGGCTTAAAAGTCATTATGATGTGTGAATTACCATCAAATGCGTTATTGGCAGAAGAGTTCCTAGAGTACTTTGATGGTTTCTCAATTGGTTCAAACGACTTAACGCAGCTAACGCTTGGCCTTGACCGTGATTCTGGTCTTATCGCTCACTTATTTGATGAACGTAACCCAGCAATTAAGAAATTACTTTCTATGGCTATCCAAACTGCAAAAGCCAAAGGCAAATATGTCGGGATTTGTGGCCAAGGACCTTCTGATCATGAAGACTTCGCTGCATGGTTAGTAGAGCAGGGGATTGATTCAGTTTCATTAAACCCGGATACAGTGTTAGAAACTTGGTTGTACTTGGCAGATAAATTCAAAGTGAATTAATCTCCATTCTCTTAAGTATTGAAGCCAGCGTACGCTGGCTTTTTATTTTTTCAGCCAGTTATCCATTTTGACACAGGCGATCTTGAATCCTTTTTGAGTTTTACGTAAGTAAGTCTTTGCTTTCTCGTTTACCATTGAAAAGCTTAGTAAAGCCGCGAGTAGGAATAGGATAGAAGGCCCAGGTACAACAACAAAAACCAAAGCCAATAATACAAATAGTGAACCAATAGCATAATAAAATAGTTTACTCATAATGCCTCCAAACTGAGTTTCTTTAACTATATTCAAACTGGCGCTGAATTCTATTTCAGATTGTTACAAAACATGAAAATCTCAATATTCAAACTGCAACAACATGCTACAATAGCGCAAAGCAATAATTTATTACCGTCATGATAGCCCAGCTTAGTCAACAACATACCGGCACCGCATTACTAAATCAGTATATCGCTACCATTAAAAAAAATGGGTTTAGTGGTGAAGCAGATACCAGTTATGCAACTCGTTTGGTAAACGCCACAGATAACAGTGTTTACCAAGAACTACCTCAAGCTGTAATTTATCCAAAAACCGTTAAAGACATTCAGGTTGCCATGCAAACCGCATCGTCCGAGCCTTTTTTGTCGTTAACTTTTGGCCCTCGCGGTGGTGGTACTGGCACCAATGGCCAGAGCCTAACACCAGGTATCGTTGTTGATTTATCAAAACATATGCGCGACATTCTTGAAATTAATGTCGAAGAACGTTGGGTAAAAGTTCAAGCCGGAGTAATTAAAGATCAGCTCAATGACTTTTTAAAACCATATGGGTTTTTCTTTGCACCCGATCTTTCAACCAGTAACCGCGCTACTATCGGCGGAATGGTAAATACCGACGCATCTGGACAAGGTTCGCTCGTTTATGGCAAAACGAGTGACCATGTACTTGGCTTAACTACTATTTTAGTCGATGGCACTGAGTTACATACCAGCCGAATGGAAACTGCCAAAGCAGAAATTTTGGCGGAGCAAGAAGGCAAAGTAGGTGAGATCTACCGTACCGTATTGACCACTTGCCGTAATAAACGCGAGCAAATTTTAGCTAAATTTCCGCGCTTAAATCGTTTCCTTACAGGCTATGACTTAGAACATGTCTTTAGTGACGACTTACTTACTTTTGATCTTGGCCGTGTCATTGCCGGGTCTGAAGGGTCACTTGGCATAGTCACTAGCGCTAAATTAAACATAACGCCTATCGCACCATTTAAAACGCTGATTAACATCAAGTACGACAGCTTTGATTCCGCACTACGCAACTCACCATTTTTGGTTGCTGCAAAAGCTACTTCGGTTGAAACCGTTGATAGCAAAGTGCTGAATCTTGCACGCGAAGATATTATCTGGCACTCAGTATCGGACTTAATTACCGACGTACCAGATAAAGATATGCAAGGCTTAAACATGGTCGAGTTTAACGGCGAAACACCGGAAGAAATCGCTGATAAAGTCGAGACTTTGTGCCATAAGCTGGACGAGTTAATTGCCAATAAGCAAGCTGGTATCATAGGTTATCAACGTACCAGTGATAAAGCCGATATTTTAAAGGTTTACGCAATGCGTAAAAAGTCGGTAGGCTTGTTAGGTAATGTAAAAGGCAAGCAAAAGCCAATTGCATTTGCAGAAGATACAGCCGTACCACCGGAAAACTTAGCAGATTTTATCGTCGAATTCCGTCAACTTCTTGATAGCAAAGGTTTGTACTACGGTATGTTTGGTCACGTCGATGCTGGGGTACTGCATGTTAGACCAGCTTTGGATATGTGTGACCCTGAACAAGAAAAGCTGTTACGCGAAGTTTCAGATCAAGTCGTAGCACTGACTGCCAAGTATGGCGGTTTGATGTGGGGTGAACATGGCAAAGGTTATCGGAGTGAATATGGCCCTCAGTTTTTTGGCGAAGAATTATTTACCGAGCTGCGCCGCATTAAAGCTGTGTTTGATAAAAATAATAGACTTAACCCAGGTAAAATTTGCACTCCACTGGACAGTAACGACAAACTAGTTTCTGTTGATGGACAAAAACGTGCTTGGTTCGATAAGCAAATCGATATTCAAGTAAGAGACAGTTTTGATAATGCTATGACCTGTAATGGTAACGGTCTTTGCTATAACTATGACGAACAATCGCCTATGTGTCCGTCATATAAAGTCACCAAAGATAGACGCTACTCGCCAAAAGGCCGTGCGGGTCTAATGCGTGAATGGTTAAGACTGCAAGAAGAGGCTGGCGTAAAACTACTTGAAGAAGAACAGCAATTATTGAAAGGTGAAGGGAATTCATCTTGGTGGGAACGATTTGTTTTCACTCGTCGACGTAATAAAGGCGAATATGACTTCTCACATGAAGTAAAAGATTCCATGGACCAGTGTTTAGCTTGTAAAGCGTGTTCAACAGCCTGCCCAATAAAAGTTGACGTACCAACTTTCCGTGCTCGGTTTTTAAATTACTACCACAGTCGTTACAATCGTCCAATCAAAGATTATTTAGTTGCCGGCATTGAGCAATCAGCGCCATTGATGGCCAAAGCTCCTCGCTTACTCAATACGATAACACAACTTGCACCTGTGAAATTATTGATTGAAAAAGGCATCGGCTATGTTGATACGCCGCAGCTCAGTGTGCCCACATTAGCAAATAGAATATCGGACATTTCGAAATTCGACCAAGTTCAATTTGAAACATTAAGTGAAGCCGAGCAGAGGAAAGCGGTATTTATAGTCCAAGATCCATTTACCAGTTTTTATGAAGCCGAATTAGTTGAAGCTTTCGTAAAATTAATTAAGGCACTTGGCTATACGCCGTATTTGTTACCATTTTTACCAAACGGAAAACCTCAACACGTAAAAGGTTTTCTAAAAGAGTTTCGTGCAACAGCAAAGAAGGCAGCTGACTTTTTAGAATCAGTCTCTGAATATGGCGTCCCGTTGGTTGGGCTTGATGCATCTTTGGTTATGGTATATCGCGATGAGTACAAGCAAATTCTAAATCAAAAAGAGCGCGGTGACTTTAACGTGTTGTTGGCACATGAATGGCTAGCAAAAGTTGATGCTACTGCACTCAAGATACCTTCTACACAAGAGAAGTCTTTTACGTTGTTAAGCCACTGTACTGAAACCACCGCATTACCCAATACGACCAAAGTCTGGCAACAGTTATTCAAAACTCTCGGCTTAGAGTTAAAGACACCAGCTACTGGGTGCTGTGGTATGGCAGGAACTTATGGCCATGAGCAACAACATCAAGAAAACTCAAAGCAACTTTATGACATGAGTTGGCAGCCAATTATTGCGAAACATCAACCAAATCAAATTCTGGCTACCGGATTTTCTTGCCGCTGTCAGGTAAAACGATTTGAAGGGCAAAAGCCAAAACATCCGATTCAAATGTTGGCTGAATTGCTTAATTAATTGCGTAACCAGAAATTGAAAAGAGGGGTTATACCCCTCTTTTACTTCAACAACACCTAATTTAACATAATTTAAGAGTGAGGTAGATTTGACTATTTTCTCAACTTATTGAATTAAATCTTCCGCTTCAAACCAGACTTTGCGCGTTCCTTAATATTAGTTTGAATATAAATTTGATCCGTTGTGGCTATTTTAGCGTGGCCTAAATCTTCAGATAAATGCTTTAGAGGTCGTACTTGCGCGTCATGAGTTGCACCGGTATGACGAAGCCAGTGCGCAGTAGCCGCTTCTAATTGCTCAGCTTCATCAGTAAAACCATCACGTAATAGCGAATCACGCGCAAGATCAAAACTTTCTTGTACTAGCCTACGAAGTTGCCTTACCGTCATGCCTCCTTTACCACGGATCTTATGAATAACAGGGAAGGGCTCATCAACGCGGGGGAGGGCAGTCAAGCCACGATATAAACGGTATCGTTTTAGATAAGTAAGGAAGTCTTCACTTATCGTAACATCCCTAAGTTTGTTACCCTTTCCCATCACTCGGAAAAACCAAAAACCGTCTGCATCTTGCCAGAAATGGCTCATCACCGGTGACCACTGCGGCCGCTCTGATAATTCTGAGATACGCAGATACAATCCTTTTAAGCAGGCAAGGGTGAATAGATTCCGCTCAAGCTCTGGCCTTTGTTCACACAAGTCTCGAGTCACGCCAAAAACATATTCCCATTGCAAGTTACTCAACGTATCTGGCATGTTAATCTGTGATTGCACCACAAGATATGGTGAGTTCTTTTTTACTACTGGTACAAAGTTGGCAGAGGTTTTTTCTTCTAAGATAGCAAATTTGTAAAATACATTTAACGCAGTAAACATCGCAGCCAAAGTTTGTTGGCTAACTTGATGATCTTTAGCGATAAAAGGGCGCCATAGCGGATTAACCTGACGAATACTCAAATGCTCTTTGTAACGCCATTGGACCGAATCAGAACACCAATCAGATTTGGGTTCAAGCATAAAATCAACATAGGCTTCGATATCTTCGCGCTTTAACTCCAGCACTGCTTGGCCATTAATCAGCCATGCCCAAAGATAAAAGCGTTCCAACTCATTGCGAAATCGGTTAAAAGTACCTTCTGACTTACGCCCATAAACATACAGAAACTGGTAGAGAAACAGCAACTCTTGTTCAGCGTTTGGGATCTCTTCATTTACTTTATCAATAAATGAGGCGAGTTCAGGGTATTCAGACGCCAAAGTCGCATCTTCGAGATGCGCAATTTGATAGCGAAGTTGTTTTAAGGTGTCTACCAATGGAGTGAGCTGCATACAATCTCAAAGCAAAATGAGTGTGCTGTTATTTTAGTGATTATGTCCGATACTGTCTAGTATTGGACATTGTAAAGCAAAGCTTTTGTAAAAGTGTGGCTAGTTGGATTTACTTAATAATTGATAGAGCTTAATTGCAGCTAATACCACTCCACCAACCACAACACCAATAATGAAGTTTGTAACTAACTGCAAAGGCAACTCAAGCCAGCTTTGATCTTGGCTGATTAAACTTACAACCGTTTCTGCGGAATGATGTAGCGGCACAATGCCATGAGAGAAAATTTCCCCGCCAATGAGCAAACACGCCAGCATACCGATAAAAGATAACGACGTCAGCAGATATTGAGAGCCAACAAGTAAGGTTTGGCCAAACTTTAAGCGCATTCCAACCTTAGCTTTTGCTTGTTGGTTACGGATAATCGCCAGAGCCATATCATCCAATTTCACAATAAGCGCAACCAAACCATAAACTCCAACCGTCATTAACACCGCGATTAAGCTCAGTACCGCTATTTGCTTGGTAAACGCTTCCGACTGAATTGCTCCTAGCGCAATGACAATAATTTCTGCGCTTAATACGGCGTCCATTTTAATAGCCGCGCGGATCTTGGTTTGCTCAAATGCTAATAGTTGCGCAGGCTCCCCTTGAACCGCATCAATAAGCTGTGTTTGATGACTGTCATCTTCGCTTTGACGATAATGCAGTAACTTTTCCACGCCTTCATAACAGAGAAATGCCCCACCGAGCATCAAAAGCGGCGTGATAAGAAATGGCATAAAATAGCTGAGTAGCAAAGCCACCGGCACTATCACAGCTTTATTGAGTAACGAGCCTTTTGCAACCGCATAGACTACAGGTAGCTCTCGCTCTGGGCGAATATCACCGGACAAACTTTGCGCGTTTACCGCTAAATCGTCCCCTAATACTGGCGCAGTTTTACTCGCTGCGACTTTGGTTAAGAATACAATATCGTCAAGAAGCGCAAAAAATGAAGTACCAGCCATTTGTTTTATTGTCCTTGAAAAGCGATTAAACCACTCTAGCCCATCAAGCTTGCAATTACTATGAATTCACATACATTTATGCTGGGTTATTGATATTGCTACCAACTTGGAGCGAACAATGCAATTGCGATACTTATTGCCGATGCGCCTACTCCTATCTACTGGGCTATGTGTGCTAACTGCTGTAGCTTGGGCAAACAACACTGCCGAGGCAATTAAGTTACGACAAGATGTCTTCCAGTCTACTATCTCCCTGGCAGACTTAAAGGTTGTACATCATGACTTTATTCGCGCCACGCACTTCAACGAGTTGTTTGCACTACTGAGCCAAGGGCCTCATTTTGCAACCAACAACAGCCTTCCGCGCTTTATAAAACAAAGTTACAAGTCCAAACAGAATGTGCGATTTCGTTATTCAATTCGCTTACCCCATGATTATCAGCCATCTAAGACTTATCCATTATTGGTTTTTTTACACGGCGGTATAGACCGCCCAGCTTGGCAAAACTCACAGCAATGGTGGATTGATTTGCCTAACGAATTTGCTGATCAGGCAATTATATTGTACCCCTCAGCTTGGCGCGATAAACCTTGGTGGCACTTTGCACAGCTTGAAAATATACGCGAGCTACTTAAGCTTGTTAAACAAAGTTACGCGGTAGATACTAATAAAATATATTTAAGCGGGATCTCCGATGGCGGCTCAGGCAGCTATTATTTAGCGTCTCACCTTGCGGACCAATTTGCCGCAGTGGGCCCATTTATTGGCAGCCCAACAGTACTTGCTGCACCACGCAATCAAATGCAGGGCAATGTATTTGAACTAAATCTTGCTAACTTGCCTTGGTTGATCATCAATGGCGAGCAAGACAAGTTATACCCCGCAGAACAAGTAGGAAAGTTTATTGATTATTTGCAACAGTTTGGTGATGGCTTTGAGTTCGCAGCGGTGCCAGGCGGGCATTCGCTGCACACCGTCCGCGAAAACTGGCAACAAATGGCAGAGTTCTTGAAGTCCCAACAACGACCGCCACTTTCTCAGGACGTCAAACTACAAGTTGAAAGCAATTCCCTTTACAACCGCCACAGCTGGCTGATTGTTAACTTTTCAGGAGCAACCCATTTGGCAAATATCCCTAATGGGCTAAAACGAGACTCTGCACCGAGCGTTATAGTCTATGCGAAACAAACCGACAATCACGTGACATTACAAGCTTCACAAGCAACTGAGGTGATTTTGTTATTGTCGCCTTCACTGTTTGATTTTACCAAACCCATTACAGTAACAGAAAACGGCAAGACACTATTTTCAAAACAGCTTGAGCCAAGCAAAGCCACACTGCTTAAGTGGGCAAAATCTGATTTAGATCCAAATAGATTGTATGCCGCTGAACTTGAAATTCAGCTAAGCGGCAATTCAATACAATAACCGATATAGGCTAACTTTCTAGGAATTGCGTAGGGAGCGGCCATGCTGTTTGTAACACCTCGCCGTTCCAAGTTTCTATAGTGAGCCAAATTTTATCTTCACTATTGAAAGTTTGGCTAGTCAAGGCGTGAACGTGCTGACCATGTTTTGTACCGTGCAAAATCCCCAGTTCATAACTGCGAAATTCATTCAACGATAATGCTTGCGCACCAATGTTTACATAGGCTTGACGAATGTTGTCTACCTCGCCTTGGTTGAACATAAACAAAAAATCTTTCACGTACAAACCATCATGTCGATATGGTGCTCTTTCATCAAGCGGCATAGGGACAATAGTAAACTCACCTATAGTTTGCGCAGTCAACGCTTCCGGGAACTTGGGATTTAATGTTTGGTAAAAATACCAAGCTGGCAGCACCAGTAAAAATGCATTGAGCCAATATTTGTAACGATCAAACAAACGCTTGAATGTATTCACTAGTTAGCTCCTACTAAGGTTTCACTAAGCCCGGTTTGCTGCATCCTCTTATTGCGAATTGAATACATAATAAACCCAGTAATAGACATCGAAGTTAGAATAGCACCAAACAAAAACCATACTAGCTTGCTCCAAAGGCCGCCCCAAGTGCCGTAATGGAGTGGGTCGGCAATATGCAATAAAGTTTGCACTAGGTTCATGTCGTTCGGGGAGCTTTGCGCAACAATGTGTTGGGTAACAGGGTTAACCGCGACATTGATGCTGTAATCGTCGTAGAGCACATAACCGTCTGACGCGCTGATCTTAAGCGTATCGCGATTGTGTTCAGGCATCATAATATAGCTCGGCCTCAGCTCTGGAAATATTGGCTCAAGTGCTTGTAATGTTTGGTCAATAGTCAGGTAATTGCTGTTACTGTCAATGGGCGCGGTTGGCATTTCATCTGCAGCCAATACGGTATGAGGCTCAAGTTCATAACCACTGTGCCACATTATGCCTTGCGCTAAATACCAACCGCCAGTCAGCGACATAACCGCCATAAACCAAATTGACCAAACACCGCTGAGTTTATGAAAATCAGCAGCGAATGTACGTGGCCCTTGGTGGGTACGAAGTTTAGGATTAAATAAGGCTTTCCAAAACTTTTTGTAGACAATTAAACCTGTGATCAAAGCGCCCAACAATAAAATCGACATTGCAGACACTAAGTAATAGCCCACGCTATAACCTTCTTGCCACGGGAATAGCAGCCAACCATGGAGGTAACGCATAAAATTGATAAACGTGACACCATTATTCACTTCCTGCACTTCACCTGTGTATTGGTTGAGATAGGCAAGTGCATAAGGTTTATCGCTATCGGTAAACATCACTACATGGGTGAGATAAGGCTCGCGTAAATTCAGCCCCATCACATCCGCACTTGGATGTTGCTCTTGAAATAAACGCAACAACTCACCCGCAGAGCGCTCCGGTAACTGTTCAGGGTTCACCGCTCGAGCAGCAGGGTTGGTTAACCAAGTTAGTTCGTGGCTGATAACAGCGATAGTACCTGTTAAGCAAATCACACAAAACAGCAGCCAAATTGGTAAAAAACACCAGCCGTGTAATTTGAACCAGAACTTATTTGTCAATTTTTTTGCCATCAATCGCACTCTGCATTTTTTGTTATAACCAAACTGGAACGGTTTGAGTTGTTTTATCAATAAGCTAACAATTATAAAATCCAAAGTCAGATAATAGCAATAGTTATCATTTATCTTTACGGTGAGTTGACTTAAAACATCGATAAATACATATAAAATCATCAGGAAAGTGGAATAACTTCTCCTAGACCAACCAGTCTCAACATAGTAAATGTTTGATACACTGTCGGAATTAAAATAAGAACATTCCAAAAATTCCTGCTACTTTCATCGCTTTGCTATTGCTAATCATTACTATTTACAATAGCATTGTTTCATTCTTTGCATCAAACTTACTAAACATAATGAAAAATGCGCTTCCAAATTTAGTCTCTACCGCTGTTATCACAGCACTTGCAAGTTTTTGCGCTTCAAGCTTTGCCGAAACCAATCAAGACATTGAAAAAATCACTGTTACAGGTAAGTACACGGTTAATGAGGTAATAGATACGGCAACGGGACTTGGCTTAACACTGCGCGAAACCCCGCAGTCAGTCAGTGTATTAACAGAAAAACGCATTCAAGATCAAGCACTTGATACTTTGGTTGATGCTGTACTCAATGCAGTTGGGGTTTCAACTAAAGAGATAGATAACGTTCGTAACACCTTGCAATCACGCGGCTTTGATATCAACAACTATCAAATTGATGGCGTACCACTTTCTTGGAGTTTGGCAGGCGATTCTGGCGAAACCATTGCCGATGTGGCGATTTACGAGCGCGTTGAGTTTGTGCGTGGCGCCACTGGTTTATTGACTGGTGCGGGCGACCCATCTGCCTCTATCAACTTAGTGCGCAAACATGCTGACAGCACTGAGCTTACTGGTTTTGTTGATCTTGCGATTGGCAGTTGGAATGACCGCCAAATTACCGCAGATGTTGCCAATGCGCTATCTGCGGATGGCAGCTTACGTGGCCGTGTGGTGGTAAAGCATGAACAAAGCAACTCCTACACAGATTTGTTATCAGATAAAAGCAGCGTACTTTATGTGGTGGCAGAGAAAGACTTATCTCCTCAAACCTTATTGCGTGTAGGGGCGAGTTACCAAAACAACCAACCAACCAGCCCTACTTGGGGTGCGTTGCCAACCTTTTTCTCGGATGGTAGCAAAACAGATTGGCCGGTAGAAAAAACCACCGCCGCGAATTGGACGCAGTGGGAAACCACTGGCACTAACTTTTTTGCCAATATTAACCATACCTTTGGCAACGGCTGGATGTTAGTTGCCAATTACAACAAACTCACCTACGAGCAAGACACCGAATTACTGTACCTTTTTGGTACAGTGGATAAAACAAGCGGCGAAGGGCTTTCGTCATGGCCATATAAAAGTAGCGGTAAAAGCCAGCAAGATAGTTTTGATATCCAATTAAAAGGCCAATACAGCCTGCTAGAGCGTGAGCATGACTTTGTGGTTGGCGCGCTGTATAGCGAACAATCTGCTGACACCAAAACATTTGCGCCACTCACTAACGCCTTTTTACCTGTGGGCAACTTTTATGAATGGAATGGTGTGTTCCCAGAGCCAGATTGGAGCAACGAAAGCACAGTAGCGCAAGATATGGATACTGAGCAAAAAGGCTTTTACGCTGCTACGCGCTTAAACCTAACCGACAGTTTTAAACTCATTGCCGGCGGTCGCATAGCCAGTTGGCAACGTGAAGGCGTCAGCTATGACGTAACCACTGACTTTGGTGATAACGGCGTATTTATTCCATACGCCGGCGCGCTCTACGACCTTACTGAACAGCACCGCGTTTACGCAAGCTACACTGAAATCTTCCAGCCACAAAATGCTCAAGATAGAAATGGTAAATTCCTTGCGCCGATTAAAGGTAAGTCTTATGAAATCGGCCTAAAGAGTAGCTATTTAGACGATAGATTACATACCACTTTTGCTCTCTTTGAAATTCAACAAGACAACCTAGCCCAAGACGATGTCGGTTTTATTGTACCTGGTACAGTTAATACCATTGCCCAACTTGCGGCAGAAGGCGCAAACAGTAAAGGCTTTGAATTTGAAGTGGTTGGTCAACCTGTCGATGGCTGGAACATTCACCTCGGCTATTCACAATTCAAAGCGCAAGATGCCGCAGGCAAAGAGATCAATACCGACAACCCGCGTAAACAGCTCAAGCTATTTACCACCTATCAATTCATTGATTTACTGCCTGAGCTGACCTTGGGCGGCGGGGTTAACTGGCAAAACGATACCTATTCAGCTACTAATATCGACCCGATTGTGCAAGATGCTTACGCAGTCATCAACTTAATGGCAAGTTACGAGGTTACCAGCAATATCAAAGTGCAACTCAACCTTGATAACCTAGGTAATGAGAAATACTACAGCCAGATAGGATTTTTTGACCAGTACCGCTACGGTGCACCAAGAAATTACTCTTTAAGCTTAAACTATCGTTTCTAAGCTTATGTAGTTGTACTAAGTTAATCGCTAACTCATTGAAAAGGCGCCAAATCTGGCGCCTTTTTGGCTTAAAATTGTCAAAAACAATTGGCTGTTAAGGCAGCAAATCTATGCCAAACATTTTAACTACCCAAGCAAATAGCCAAAAGCATCCAACTGTGACCACTGCACTTAACCCTAAGGCAGGCCAAAAGCCAAACTTATTGATCAGCATTGGAAACAATAAAAACATCGGTAGCGTTGGCACCACATACCAAAATGTATACCACGCATGGTTGGCAATTTTTTCATTAGGTTGTTGCTCAACATAAAGCCAAATCATCGCCAAAATCGTCACCATAGGTAGCGCTACTAACAATGCACCCAATTTATCGCTGCGTTTGGCAAGCTCCGACACCGCTACAATAATCGCAGCGGTGATCAGATATTTAGTTAAAATCCACGCCAATTGCTTATCCCCTTAGTGTTATATTTACAAGATTATCACTTAACTTAACGATTGCACAAAACACTATTCGCCAGTCACCACAGGTACAAACCACAGCCATGCGTTAGATGGCTAGGCCAACTTAGTAGGCGAATGATAATATGGCAGTAAAAAACTAGGCGGATAAAAACTTTGCATATCCTTATAACGGGCAGCGCAGGTCGAGTGGGGCGCGCAATCTACATTTATTTAATGCGCGAACACCTAGTCACCGGCTTAGATACAACCCCTTGCTCAACCACAGATATAATCGGCGATATTCGCGATGAGCAGCTAGTGGCAAAAGCGCTACAAGGTGTTGATGTAGTGGTACATACCGCTGCTTTACATGCCCCACATGTTGGCCTTGTAAGCGAACAAGCGTTTATTGATATTAATCTCACTGCAACGCTTAACTTAGTAAAACTTGCCAAGCAAGCGGGTGTAAAACAGTTTATTTTTACCAGCACCACCGCCTTATACGGTCATGCCTCGACACCAAGCAATTGCGCTGGGTGGATAAACGAAACCGTTACGCCTCAACCAAAAACCATCTACCACCGCACAAAAATCGACGCTGAACATGCACTTTTAGCGTTTTCACGCCAAACCGCCATGCCAGTTACGGTACTGCAAATGTCACGCTGCTTTCCAGAGCGAGCTGATCTAATGGCCGTTTATCGCCTGACCAGAGGCATAGATGTACGTGATGTCGCAAGCGCCCACGCCTGTGCTATTCAAGCGCAACTTACTGGCTTTAACCGGTTTATTATTTCTGGCAAAACCCCATTTTCCCAAGAGCATTGCACCGATTTATATCACCAAGCAGATAAGTTGCTGCAACAATACGCACCCAACCTTTGCCACGCATTTGCCGCACGTAATTGGCCATTACCAACCCGTTTGGACCGCGTATACGACTCAAGCCGCGCACAACAACAATTAAACTGGCAACCAAAGCACGGCTTTGACGCGGTGCTAAAGATGTTAGATGAAAATATTCCGGAAGTTTTGCCTGTGATTAGATAGTTAGTAGCGGCGAAAGTATGTTAGCAACAATCTGCAATTACCTACTCACTAAGCTTGAAACAGAAGTGCTTGTTAAGCGCGTGTGTTTGGCCACCGCCAAACACTTAGCAGCCAAATCAACCAACAAGCAGGATGATGAACTGGTAAAAGCGTTGGATAAAGCCCTTAATTAAGAGCTTCAACGTTACTATTTGTAACTTTTTAAATCTGAAACTATCCTGATATTCATGGCAGTCTATTGTGAGCGATTTGCAGACGCTTGACCTTTTCCCTTATCGGCTATCCATTTGCAAGTTTCCTGTATAGTTAGGAAAACGAGCGATTTGGTCGTTTTTATCCTCAAGCAATTTTAGCTTTGAAGGCATAAAGCTATTTGTAGCAATAAGTTATCCAATATGATAGAAACTCGAGACGGTTCACGGCAGAAAAATGACCGAATCGCTCGTAGATTAAGATTGTTATAAATTCGGAGAGATAGTTTGGAGTATTTAAGCCCATTTTTATTGAGCGTAGTAAGCTCAATATCCACTGTTGGTATTTTGGCTTTTGTGGGCTACATCTTCCGTTCATGGATTGTTGAAAGATTAAAGGCTTCCATCAAACATGAATATGATCTAAGGATGTTGGAAATAGAGAGCCAGCGAGAAGTACGACTCAAAGGTGAGATTGTAGCAGAACTACTAGCCGAATGGATAAAGAAAAACGGCTCCCATGATTATCACCAACTGAACCGGCTGTCTTTCCAAGCCTATCTTTGGCTTCCAAAAGAGCTGGCTGAAGATTTGTCCAATTCTTTAGCTCATAAGCAAGGCGCAAAAGATGTTCGCCTTCTCTTGAAGGAAATTCGGACTTACCTTCAAGGTGAAGACGATGGTCTGGCTTCATGGCATGTTATCGTTTTCGATGAACCTGATATCCGTGGCTTGTCGTTTTCGAGCAGCCAAATTACCAGTGATGCAAAAGTGAAGAAAAGGCCGCAGTTGTAACAAATTTACAACAAGCGCATGTTGTCGGACTGTTTTTCCGCTGCGCTCCAAGCCAGCCGCAAATGCGGGCGTTGAAGACCCGCTTTTGGCACTTTACAGATTGTTAAGGTTGTCTATATTCAAACAAAAAACGCCCCGTTAGGGCTAAAATCACGCTGCTTTGTCCTTTTCAACAGCTTCATAATTCAACATAATATCGCGAAATCTAAAGCGATCACTCATTGGAATAGTTCCCAACCATAACTTTGATTAGCTCTGATACCTTGACTAATTCCTAAAGATTTTAAAACTGAGTTGCAAGCCATAATCAGCAGAACGGAACATCATCAAATCATCAATTTAACATAACGTAATTTATAGGTTGTTATATATCTGCATGTATATGCTCTTCCTCATGAACGTTACCAACCCAAAAGCCACCGCTCCGCGATGGCTTTGAGCTGTGTTAGCAATTAATGCTGTTGCCAATATTTGGCGTAGAGTTTTGGGAAGTCGAGTTTGAGTTGTTTTGGTTTGTCTTTGAACTTTTTACCTTGTGGCGCAAAGTTTACTACGCTGTGGTATGGCAGTTCGTCGCCATTACGCGATTCATACAGTAAACCGGCGACCAAATCGAGCTCATCACAATATGGGTATGGTAAACCATCTTTAATGGGCATGGCTTGGTAGTCGGCCAATTCGTCTGGTTGGGATTTTGCTAAAGCAACAACGGTTTCGCCTTGGCTAATGAGCCAATTGCAGAAATCTAAAAAGTCATACTCGGTATTACAACCACACAATACATACGCCGCAGCCCAAATATCCCAGTGCCATAATCCGCGTAGTTGCTTAGTGTAAAGCGCGTCAAACTCTGCCAGCGCTGAATCGTTAAGCGCCTCCAAACGGGTTTTTAACTGCTCATTGGCTGAGTTTGATAGGTCTAAATCGGATAATGTGACTATTTGCCAGAACTGCGATATTTCCATGATTGTGCTTGTGTTAAGGACTCAAAACGTTATTTTAGCATAATCAATTCAGCGGCATAAAGTTTGACGATGAGCAGACTGAGTCAAAAGTTATCTCTGTACCGTAAATATTCGCCTTCTAAAGGAAAAGGCCTTTGCAGTTGCCGCTGTAAGCGATTCTTCTACTCTTAGCGTTATCTGGTTGTTGCGCTTTCTAAGATGAGCGCGACATAAAGTCACGCCTACACCTTAAAAACGGGGCTTTGTGCCCCGCTGTTAGCTTTTATTTCGGATTAGCCTGTAATGATACGCAGCATACGACGTAGTGGCTCGGCAGCGCCCCATAGTAATTGGTCACCGACAGTAAAGGCTGAAATATACTCAGGGCCCATTGCCAGTTTACGAATACGGCCAACAGGAATCGTTAACGTACCGGTGACTTTCACTGGAGTCAGTTCTTCTGCAGTAATGGTGCGGTCGTTTGGCACCACTTTTACCCACTCGTTGTGCGATGCCAAAATCTCTTCAATTTCAGTCACGCTCAAATCTTGCTTAAGCTTGATGGTGAGTGCTTGCGAGTGGCAACGCATTGCGCCGATACGCACACATAAACCGTCGATTGGCACTGGGTTTTTGCTTGAGCCTAAAATCTTGTTAGCTTCAACACCCGCTTTCCATTCTTCTTTACTTTGGCCTGATGGCGTTGGTACGTCAATCCAAGGGATCAGACTGCCCGCTAACGGTACACCAAATTGGTCTTTTGGTAGCGAATCCGATTTGAGCTTATCCGCCACCAGCTTATCAATTTCTAAAATTGCACTTGCAGGATCAGCTAATAAGTCAGCCACTTCAGCGTGGATAGCGCCCATTTGGCTAATTAGTTCGCGCATATTCTTAGCACCGGCGCCGCTGGCTGCTTGATAGGTCATAGGGCTAACCCATTCAATTAAATCGCGCTCAAATAGACCACCTAATGCCAGTAGCATCAAAGATACAGTGCAGTTACCACCTACAAAGGTCTTAACGCCCTGCTCTAGCCCTTGCTCAATCACGTCTTTATTGACTGGATCTAACACTATGATGCTATCGCTTTCCATTCTCAGTGCCGATGCTGCATCAATCCAATAGCCATTCCAACCGCTTTCGCGCAGCTTTGGATACACCTCTTTGGTGTAATCACCGCCCTGACAGGTGATAATAATATCCATACCTTGTAATGCAGCGATATCGTAGGCATTCAGGAGTGGAGTTGCTTCCCCCGCAAAATCAGGACCTAACTGACCTGCTTGTGAGGTGGTAAAGAAGGTTGACTTAATCTTGGCAAAATCGCCCTCTTGTTGCATACGCTCCATTAACACAGAGCCAACCATACCACGCCAGCCTACAAGTCCTACTTTATTCATGTTTATTTACCTTAAGAAAAATTAAAACTAATGATTTATTGCGCGAGTTTTAATTGTGAGGAGCTAAACATAACATTGCTCTATGATCGCTACCAGACGTATTCGTTATATATAAGTTTTTTTCAAGTAGGCACAAAAAACCCCGCAGAGCGGGGTTTGGATACAACATGTAAAGGTTTGTTCAAACGGCGAAATTCGCCAATAGGAACTCTGTTATTCTAGCATAGACAAAAATCTACACCAACAAGCTTAAAACTCATAACTATAGCTAAGACCAAAGTTAATCCCTACATCTTTGCTACGAACGGCCACCTCAGATTGTGTAACTTCTTGAGATTCATTAAGTAAATTCTTTATTTTGAATTTTACTTTAGAGTTAAAGTCTGGATACCAAGTATAAACCATGTCAAGCGAGTGGAACGGTTGCTCGTAAGCATCAGCAGTGCCAGATAAACCTGCAGCGAGGATACGTTCACCGAAGACGTTGTAGACTAAACTGCCGCTATGCTGACCATCAGCAGAATCATAGTTTAGCTGCAGGTTCACAACGTATTTTGAATGTCCAGTCATACGCTTGGTTGGGTTAGTCAAGTTACCCGCATAGGCAGGATCTATCGACGCTTCAGAATCACTCAGGGTCACGTTACCGCTTGTAAAAAAGCCCGTAGCTAGCCAATCAAGATCTTGTAGCCACTCAGCCTCAATACCATAAACTTTAGCTGTTTCACCGTTAACAAAAGACGCTGAATAATCCTCATCACCAATTCTTAACACAGTTTCAATCGGAGACTTAATGTCTTTGTAGAACGCACCGACAGAAACTGAATTGCCTGATTCGCCATAATATTCGTAGCGAAGATCATAGTTCTTAATTGGGCTGCTCTTTAAGCCCACAGAGCCAAATGTACGAATATCAGTTAATGGATCAAAATAAGCAACAGGTACAACTTCACGAAGGTCAGGTCTTACAATTGTTTCACCATAACCTAAACGAACTTGATGTTGTTCATTTGGCAAATAGGTCAAAGATAAAGCTGGGTAGATGTCATCTTCGACAATACTACCACCCTTTATCTTCTCTTCACTGTAGAAGATCTCAAGATCTTCACGCGTGAAGATTAGACTCGAAGTACCGATTGATGTCTGTTTAAACTCTTCGTAACGAAGACCACCACTGACACGGAATACGTTATTGAATAACGCATCAAACTGAAAATAACCAGCATCAATTTTTTGTGCAGCGATATAATCATCCGCATCTGGTGCAGTCGGTTCGTTGAATGAAAGCAGAATACGTTGGCCAGCAAGGAACTCATCCGTCAAGTAACCACTGGTTTTTAACGGATCGCTCGCTACTTCAAGCGCAAGACCTGTGCCATTGTTTACGGCAAACGCACTCGTCGTATAAACACGAGCGCGGTCAGAGAAGTCATAACCACCTTTTAGCTCAAGTTCAACACCATCAAAGCTAAGTGGTAGCGATAGATTACCTGTGGCAGATTTAACATGATCTTCCATATCTGTGTATGAAAAGAATACTCGGTTGTCATCACCTGTGATTTGGGAGTTTTTGTATACGCCGCCTTCGTAATTGTCTCTGAAGTTATATTTAACGCTTGCGGGGATCTCTGTAGTCGCTTCCGATTCGCTGTATTGCCAATCAAAACCGATTCCCCAATAATCCATAAAGGTATGCTGACCAGTAAATTGGCTAACATCTAGCTTGCGTTTCTCGTAATCAAATTTGTGTGTGCGATTCGCTCTTCCATCGTTAACGATAGTGAAAACAGTACTACCAGCTGGGCTCTGTAAGGTCGCAAGCTCGCTTTCTGTTTCTTCATCAACTAAGTAAAGTTTCATCGCTGACAATTTGTGACCGTCAATCTTATAACCGACGTTAAATGTTCCGTTGTAACGCTCATTTTCAGTAGTCACATCAGACGACTTAAAGGTGTTAAAACATGAAGCTGAAACATCTTCTGGAGTTTGTAGCGTGGTGGCACACCCTTTTTCAGCACCCTGGGCAATAACGCCAGTATCTCGATGCTCAAATTTATTTTCTTTATCGATAGCGGCTGTGAATAGGAAGCCAATTTCACCGCCTAGATAGTCCTCAGAGAAACTATTCCCAATATGGAATTTCGCGCCTAGGTTTGGGTCAAGGCTGTCCTTTTTAACTCCAAAATCTCTAGGAAGCTCTCTTAATAGCGATTGGTTGATAGCGATAGCTTGCTCAGAACGAGTACCATTTTCATTATCAGTCAGGCCATCTTTTTTAATAATATTACCAAGAGAAAAATCACCACGGTATTTAACTATCGCTTCGCTCAGAGCCTTCGGAATACTAGCCGTACTGCCACTGAAGGTATAACCATCACTAGCCTCGGAGTTTTTACCTGCACTGAGTTCCAAACCAGCCGTAAACTCTGCAGGAACGCTTTTAGTGCGAATGTCAATATTACCGCCACCAAATGCAGCAGGCATATTTGGCGAATATGCTTTTTGTACCGCCATACTTTCGATAATGCTAGCAGGGAAAATATCCAACGGCACAACATTGCGTGTTAAATCAGGACTAGGAATGTAAGCACCATTTAAGCGAGCACTAGAATAACGCTCACCTAATCCGCGCACGTAAATGAATTTTCCATCAACTAATGTGAGACCTGTTACACGTTTTAAAGCTGAAGCGGCATCACTATCACCAGTTCTTGACAGTTGTTCAGAACCTAAGATATCTGCAACGAATGCTTGGCTTTTTCGCTCTTCAATAACTGCAGCGGCGCTACCCTGTAAGCGGCTACCAACAGCTACAACTTCCTCAATTTCCTGCTGTTCTGCGGCTTGAACATAAGTTGTAGAAGCAGCAAGAGCTAAATAGATTGCAAGATGCAATTTATCAAATCTGTAATTACTAACCATTTTTTCAACCCAATGCCTATTAAAAAACAAGGCGCCTTGAAAGCCTTACTAGGCTGGCGCCTTCAAACCAGTGAAATGGTTATCTAATTAGTCTTGAGACGCTGCAGTTAGAGCAGTTTCGACCCACTTATACCAGTTTGAGCTAGTATCTTGATCAGATACCGCACCAACATAGTTAACGCTGTCGAAGAATGAGCTATCTAGCGAGCTTAGGTTGTTAGCAGTAACAGTTAGGTCGGCAGAGCCTGTTGCAGTCGCGAAACCGTTGTCTGCTAGTAATACGGCATTTTCGCCAACACGTGCGTTAGCACCGCTATTGTCGAACCATGCGGTCTTTGCTACACCAGTTAGAGAGGATGGTTCTTTACCACTGTTGAACGTGCCATCTGCATCATCAAACTCTTTAGCACACGCCATAACAGAGTTGTTAAATACGATTTTGTCCGCTTGCTTCTCACCATCGCTTGAGAAGTGTACACAAGATGTTTGTGTAGCTGCTGGTTTCAACACTAATACGTTGTAGAAATGAGCGTTAAACTCATCATCAAACTTGAAGCCAGTTGATGGGTCTGTATCACGTACTGATAAACCATCTGTAGTAATAACAGTAACGTTTGCAATTGTTGGGTTAGAAGGCGCAACTTCTGGTGTAGAGGCACCTTTAACACCATCGGCTTCAAAACCACCATTACCCATGTACACAGTTTCACCTTCACGAGTGGTTACGGTACCGTGTTTAATGAATAAGAATTGTGCTTTGCCTTGCCAGCCCGCATCAAAATCGAAAGAGTCATCTTGCGTGTCTGTGACTACAATGTGTTTTAGCGTCGTTGCACCACCGAAAATCTCAATGCCATCATCAAAGCCTTGATGAATGTGGATGTAATCGAAACTAGAACCTGAGCCAACCGCGTTTAATGTTAGTGAGTTAAGGTCATCACCTTCCCCACCTACACGAGGGCCTGAACCTGCATACCAAATTTTTGCGTATTTAATGCTGCCGCTTGAGTCTGCATTGTCTTTACCACCGAAGTAGCTTGTAATACCTTCTGAAGGAACATTACAAGTTGCAGCCGCACGTTGTGCGTCAGTACACTGATCTGTAATACCTTTACCATTGATGATGATACCACCCCAATCTGCGTAAAGGGGACCTTTACCTTCATCATCAAAACGAGCGAAAGCTTTAGAAGAAGTAAAGGTGATAGGCTTAGCAGCTGTACCTACTGCTTGAATTTTTGAACCACGAGCAATACGAATTATCGCTTCACCAGAGCTGAATGCAAGAGTTGCACCTGGCTTAACCGTCATCGTTGCACCTTGTGCTGGTACTTCAAAACCTTGAGTAGTATCGCCATCAGCACCAATCATTAGTGCATCAGCAAATAAGTGAACACCACCGTTCGGTAATTCTTCAAAAGTAATATTGCTCGTGATCGAAATATTCTTACTAGCAAAAGAGTCATTATACAAACAATCTTTGCCGTCAAAAACGCCTTCAACTGAACCTGCGTCGCTAGTATAGCTTGCACATTTAACTTCTGCAGTCTGATCACCACCATTGTTAGAAGTATTATTTGAGTTATTAACACTGTTATCAGTAGTAGTGCTGTTGTCATTAACTGTAGGCGTCACATTAATGTCACCACCACAACCAGCAAGCAATAATGCAGTCGTTACTAAGCTTACTTTAAACAACCCAGAAAGTTTCATCCTATTCTCCAAATAATTCTATTATTAAGCGTATAAAAAGCTGGTTACACATTAAAGTTAAGTCATGACAATTTGGTTACAATTTCACTAAAGTTAAATTACAACACAACCATATATTGAATAAATATTTCATTAACAATTCAGTGCCAATATTGTGCAGCCAATTTGGCAACACAACATTAAAAGGAAAATATTAATGAAAAAGACACTCTTATTATCATTTGCTTTGGTAAGTGGCGTTGCTAATGCTCAACTTGTCACATGTACGGACTACATAAAATCAATTGATATGCAATCTGATGGTAACGTTTGGATTTACCCAGAACGCCATGAAACAATTGAATTAGAGCCTACTCATAAAGATTTTTATGAGTATCTAGGCATTATGTACTACGCAATGCAAAATAATAAAAAAGTGGTTTACACCTCTGATAATGGTGAGGGCTCAAATAAATGCCATGATGCAACAGAGTCTTTATTCCCACTTTATGAAATCATCCGTGTAACTAATTAAGCTTTCACGCACGATAAAAAGCCACCCTAGGGTGGCTTTTGGTGGTTGCGATATTTAAACACTTTACAAAAGTGCTGTTTTTAACGTTTCAGAATGTAGCTTTTCATTCTTCACATACTTAATCCATTGCTGGGCTAATTTTTGTGAACGAACATGTTTTTCTGCTTGTTCAAATGCCAATATTGAAGCATCAAAATTTTGTAAACTAAACTGCGCCATACCTAATGCGACATAAGCATTTGCTTCAGAATCTAAGCCACCTTTATTTAAAGCCGCGCGTACCGCGTCCGCAGCTTCTTCGAATTTCTCTAAGGTGATATAGATTTCAGCTAAACGCTGATCATATTTACCGTGCTCACTGGCTTTTGCCGCAGCAATAAAGTAATTAGTCGCTTTGCCATATTCTTTAGCTTGCGCAAAAGCTTCTGCCACAAACGCATTATTTTTGGCGTTGTTTTCGACCACATTAGCCTGCAAGCCTTTGGCATAAAGTGCCGCCGCTTTATAAGGCACACCACTCATTAAGTAGGCTTGCGATAGTTGCTGGTAGTCAGATTTTGATTGGATAAAACCTTGCTGATAAGCCGATTCCAAAATGGCGAGCTGCTTTTTCTCTTCACCAATTTCGCCATACATCCCACCTAACTGTACCCAATACATCGGCTTGTTGTAGAGCTTAACCATTTTTTCCAATACTTTAACCACATCTTTTGGTTGGTTCATGGAATAGTACAGCGCACGTTGTAGTACCAACCAGTTTTCGTTTGGCACTTCATTCTTCGCTTCTGTCAGACCAATCGCGACATTGATGTTTTCAAGCGCATTTTTGTAGTCTTTCATCTGGTAATAGGCTTGCGACTTCAATACAAAGTAGTTATCAGACTTAGGCTGGGTATTAATTGCATCCCATTGCTTTAGGTAGTCGATGACTTTATTGTACTGCTCATTTGCCATCGCCAGCTGCGCTAAGCTAAAGGTGGTCGTCAGTGCCAAAGATTCAGGAATTGCATCTTGCGCTATCACTTGCTCAAACGACGCTATCGCCTTATCTAACTGATTTTGGTTGTAATAAATAAAGCCATAGAAGTTGTACATCATCGCCACTTCATAGGCGTTCATACTATTCATACGTCCTTTAACTGTATCAAGCGCAGCCAAACCACCAACGATATCACCGTCGTCCGCCAGCTTTTGTGCTCTTGCTAATTGGCTGTAAACCTTTTCTCGAAGCGCAGGAACACGCTTAGTTTTGGTTTCAGCATGCGCTTTGCCAAATTCTACACCCGGTAAAATACTGACCAAACTGGGTAGCGCGAGCATGGATGCAAACGCTGCGGCATAAATACTGACTTTAATTACTTTATTCATAGCTTCCCCCGGTTAACCGTCGATCTGGAAGGAAATTTTGTTTTGCACACCAGCCACTTCAACTGCCTCGCCATTTACAACGCGTGGCTTATATTTGAATTTCAACGCGGCATCCATAGCGGCTTGGTTGAAAATCTCTTCTGGTTGCGCTTCAACAACGATTGGGTCGCGCACTGTGCCTTGCTTTGTCACGATAAATTCAACGATAACAAAACCTTCGATACCACGAGATAACGCACGACGTGGGTACACAGGTGCTACTTTCACGATAGGCAAATATTCACCATCGCTTGATTCTAATGCCAAACCTCCACTGAGATTGACATCTGCATCCACATTGGCTGAAAAATCAAAACCATTGCCCATTGCAGCTAAACTATCGCTTTGCGGCGCGGGTGAGTCCATCGGTGGTGGCGGCTCTTTCGGCGTTGGTGGCTTTTCTGGCTTTCGCTCTTTCTTTTGTACCGTTTCTTCTTTCTTCAAACGGACAAAATCAAGCACTTTGCCTTTGGCCGGTTCAGTTGTGGCACCCTCACCACCGGTGATAAGTGCCTGCATTCCTAAAAATAGGAAGAAAGTAACTAAACCAGCGATAACTAGAGCAACTAGATAACGCATGACTTCCTCTTTATGCTTCCTGAGCGGCGATAGATACGTCATAGGCGCCCGCGGCACGCGCTGCATCCATGACTTTAATTAAGGTGTCTGTGGTGGCTTTTTTATCTGCCTGAATAACCACGCTGCCCTGCGGATTTTCGGCTTTCAAACGTTCGATATTGGCTTGCACCGCACGAATATCCACTTGGCGCTTGTTGATCCACACTTCACCTTTTTCTGAAATCGCAACTAGGATGTTGGCGCGGTCTTTTTTCACCGCAGTAGCGGCTTCTGGGCGGTTTACATCAATACCTGCTTCTTTTACAAATGAGGCGGTAACGATAAAGAAGATCAACATGATAAATACCACGTCCAACATAGGCGTCATGTTAATTTCTTCGGTTTCTTCTTCTTGGAAAACTTTAGCTAAAGGTGCTCTCATGATTGTTTCCTCATCGACCAAGCCTAGTGGTCGAGCAATAATTTATCTTCAAGTAGTTCAACTTCACGTTTGGCTTTGCGCTGTAAAAATGTTGCTGCAAATACACCAGAAAGTGCGCCAACCATACCTGCCATGGTTGGGATAGTGGCTTTAGACACCCCTGATGCCATGGAGCGAGCACTACCACTACCTGTAATGGCCATAACGTCGAACACCTCAATCATCCCAGTCACCGTACCAAGCAATCCTAACAATGGGCACAGTGCAACCATGACATTGATGTAAGACAGGTTTTGATTTAACTGCATACCCGCACGGGAGATCATCGCCTGACGAATTTGTTCTGCGTTCCAACTGTTGCGCTCCGCACGGTTGAACCAAGCTGCGGTAAGGTCTTTACGATAAGCGCGGTAGCCACCAAACACATACATAAAGCGCTCTAAGATCAATAACCACATCACAAATATCAACAGACCGATGGCCAGAAGAACCTGACCACCTGTGTCTAAGAACTCCCGCAGTGCATTGATTGCTTCAATCAATAGAACCACGATTACGCTCCTTTTTCGCTACGCTCTGCGATGATGCCAGCTGACTGCTCTTGAAGAATTAACAACAAGTTACGTGAGCGAGTATTTAAAATGGTGTAGAGGAATACAGTCGGGATAGCAACCACAAGACCAAGTACCGTTGTGACTAGAGCTTGAGAAATACCACCCGCCATCAGTTTCGGGTCGCCAGTACCAAATAAAGTAATCGCTTGGAAGGTATTAATCATACCGGTTACCGTACCAAGTAGACCTAATAACGGCGCTACCACAGAGATAATTTTGATAAGCGTTAGGTTACGCGTGATTTTTGGCATTTCACGTAAAATCGCTTCGCTTAATTTTAGCTCTAAAGTGTCATAGGCCACATTGGGGTATTGCTCTTTAACTTTCATCACACGACCCAACGGATTATCTTCACGCGCAACAGTGTCTTTAAGTTGGCGATTGATTTTTGCACCCATGATCATCAGTGCGAAGAAACGCTCAAGGGCGATAAGTAATGCCACTAAGCCCACTGCGATAATCACATAACCTACTGTATCACCTTGGTGAATTTGCTCTTCCGTAGTTGGCGCTTGAACCAACAGACCAAGGATTGAACCACCCGTTGGGTCTAATGCGAAATCTACTCGACCTGATTTAGCCGCTTGAATATCGGCAGCCGTTTCAGTGAAACGAGATACTGGTTGGCGGGTTAGTTCAGACAAAGTATTGGTTGCTGGGTTGAAGCTTAGGTATTTACCATCGGCAACTAAGTTGAACGCACCAATGCGTACCACTTCTTTGCTTTCTTTGGCGCCACCAGCAACGATAACTTCACTGTTGAAACGCTTCACTTTACCTTGTTCAGTCATTTCACGCTGAATTTCGAACCAGACTTTTTCGATGTCTTCAATTGACGCAAGGCGAGTTGTTGAGCCCATTTTTTGTGCCAATTCATTCATAAAGTCGCTACGACCTTGAATTTCAGCGGAAACAGTCGAGGTGCTGAATTTATTACTACTGTCGCCTGCTACTTGTTGTAACACACCGAACAGCTCTTTTAACGAACCCATGCGCTTAGAAAGCGTATCAGTCAAATTCGCCAGCTTGATTTCGTTTTCTTCAAAACCGGTTTCAAGACGCTCTGACTCCTGTAACTTAGCGTTACGGTCTTGCTCAAGGTCGCGGAGCATTTGTAGTTGCTTTGATTCTTGGGCTTTAAAATCTGCTTCACGCTGACGGTTTTGTTGGTTTTGTGTGGCTTGGCCTTGCTCTAAGGTCTTTAACAATGAATCTAAGTTCATTGCTTCTTCAGCCATCGCACCGTTTGAAAGCGCTACTGTTGCTGCCAATACCGCAGCTTTAGAGAATTGTTTGAATAATTGCATGCTAACCTCTTATTCCGCTGCCTGTACTGGTAATGTCAACATATCAGGGGCAAGCTGTTTACGCGCAATACGTAGACCTTTGCTGATCTGAGAAATGTTTGAATCGGGTAATGCGATAAACTGTTTGCTATCGGCATCCCATGCGCCCGCTTGCTGACCATCTTTAGTGAGGTAAAGTAGCTCTAAGCGACCGATACGTAAAAAGTCCACTTCGCGTTCCTGACCATTAATCGTTTGTAATGCGGTATAAGCTTCGATAGTGCGGCCGTAGTCCATTTCAACTTGATAGGCTTCAAGCACTCGGCGGAATTTTTCACTGCTTGATACGTCTGCGCGCTCCATTAGGGCTTTAAGGCCAGCAACACGCTCAGCACGCTCGGTTGGTAAGAAAGGCACATCAAGCGCAACGAATTGCTCAAGGCCAGTTATCATGCGCATCATTAGTGGCGTGATCTGACGCTCGATAACCGAAACTTGATCCATAGAAGCATTGATTGCAGCCATTTCTTCAAGTTGGTTTTTGATTTGTTTACTTAACTGTGCGTTATAGACAGTTAAACCATCAATTTCTTTATTCAGCGTTTTGAATTTATTGAGACGAGATTGCATTGAATCTGTGATGTCATCAATTTTACCCTGCGTTTTTATGGCAGATTCATTGATTGCACTACTTTTTTCAATGACAGTATTCAGTTCATTAGCTGACGCATAGGCCGCAGAGGCGATTGCCGTAGCTAACAACAGGGGCTTAACGCATTTCATCGCACACACCTTAGTTATTGCAAGTTGCTATAATTGGAATGGCGCAAAGTGTACTGCGAGAAAATGACAACCGTGTTGCTTCAATAATACAGTAATATTACATATGTAATAATTACGACATCTTTTGCGCAGGTGTTTGGCAAGTTGTATTGTTTAGTACTACAAGGTATACGTGGCGAAGGGCACTTGGGGTAAGGAGGCTTACCCCGAAAAGTTAAGTCTAAGCAAAGCTGCTATAAAACTCTTAGTCGTCTATTTCTTCTTCTTCATCCATCCATTCAGAATCTTCGATTTCGATGTCTTCAAACTCGATATCGTCATCATCTTTCACGGGCTTTTCCGCTTTCGCAGGCACACTGCCTTTGGCCGCAAATATTGGCGCAGGGGCATAGCTTTCTAACTTCCTCTTGGTTTTTTCATCCAAGGCTTGGAGCTCTTGCTCACTGAGCTGCACTAAATGGGCTTTGACGATTTCCAGCTTTAGTTTTTTCAAGCCAATATCAGAGAACATGAACTCTTCAAATTCATTGCTACATTCGTCTAAATCGACGAAAGTCACGCCCCATTCTGGTTTGACTGGATGTTTATAAAATCTCTTCATGCAAGGTTCCTTAGAAGAAAATTAAACATAGATTTTATAGTTGCTTAGTGAGGTGAGTTTAATCAATAAAATCGAATTTTGACAAGGACGTAAGCTGTCCTGTCGGCGAATTTTTTTCATAATTACGGCAATTTTATTTATCGACAAAAAAGCCAAGTTTGTAACTTGGCTTTTCCGTCTAACTTTTGTGCTGTTTTCAGGCTTATACTTTAAATTTAAGCACCATTTTTTCCAGCTCTTCAAACTGTTTTTGTAAGTGATTGCACTCGGCTAGCGTGGCACGCAAGTTGTCGGCTCCTTGCACTGACAAGTCGCTGATAGTGTGAATGTCACTGTCCAATGACTGAATAACTGCATTTTGCTCTTGGGTCGCATTCGCCACAGCATGGTTCACTCCGTCAATGGCATCAATTGCATTGCTGACTTCATGCATGCGCTCCCCTGCAGCAGACGCTTGCTCGACAGTTTTTACAGTATCAGCAATACTCGCTTTCATAACGCTTACAGCGGTGCTTGAACCTTGTTGCAACTGCGCAATGGTACTTTGGATCTCTTGGGTTGATTCTTGAGTACGCTGCGCTAACTGACGCACTTCATCCGCTACCACAGCAAAACCGCGCCCAGCCTCGCCAGCACGCGCCGCTTCAATTGCCGCATTTAATGCCAGCAAATTGGTTTGCTCAGATACGCCACGAATAACCTCTAACACTTGGCCGATACTAGCTGAGTGTTTATCCAAACTATCAACGGTCTCTTGCGCATTCAGCATTTTGCTTGAGAGTGCTTCAATAGAACGAATGTTAGTACTTAAGGTTTCTTGGCTCAACACTGAGACTTTATTGGCATCAGTGGCGAGTTTCGACGCATGATCGGCGTTATTTGAGATCTCAATCGCGCTTGAAGAAAGCTCATTAATTGCAGTCGCAACATTATCCGTGCGCTTGATCTGTTCGCTATACATATCTAGAGTAGATTGAGTTTGCGCCACTAAGCTGGCAACTGAACGCTCTAATTGTAAGGTTGAGTCCTTTGCTTGCGTGATAGAAACATGGATTTTTTCAATAAACTGATTGAAGTAGTGCGATAACTCGCCAAATTCATCATCTTGCTGAATGTCGAGGCGGCGAGTTAGGTCGCCTTCCCCTTGAGCTATGTCTTTTATCGCTTCATTTAAATGTACAACAGGACGCATCAGATACTTAAGTAACACTTGCATCGCAACCACAATCGCAATTACCCCAAGCAACATGTAAATTGCGGCCATATTGCGGAAGGTGGCAACCGATGAATAGGCAATTTCTTCGTTGATCACCACACCTAAGTACCAATCGACGTTTTTAATCCCAGTTACTTTGATAAAAGATACCAGCTTATCTTCACCATCTATAGTTTGCTCGTTAAAGCTAGGGTCAAGTGCCAACATCTTGCCAAACAACGCATCCATAGGTTTGTCGTTTAATGCTTTGTTGGGGTGACTTAAAATTCTGCCTTGTTTATCGACTAAAAACGCGTAGCCAAAGCCAAGAAAATCCACTTCGTTAACGATTTTGGCGATAGTAGTCATATCAATATCACCACCCGCTACACCAGCAAAACGCCCATTGACGTTAACGGGCACCACAGCAGTAATGGTTAAATCATTGGTCGTAACATCAATATAAGGGCTGGTAAAGGCGGTGTCGCGCGTTGCTTCAGCCAGTTTATACCAAGGGCGAGTCGTTGCGTCATAATCGGCAGGTAATGAGATTGTTTGGTCGTCCAGCACAAAAGTACCGTCGGTTTTACCGATAAAGACGTTTTTAAAATCCCCTGCTTTATCAGCGGTTTTAATTCGTCTTAAAGTATCTTCTTTGCTGTCGCTGTCTTTGTAGCCATCGGCGATAGAAACTACTATTTGCAATTTGCCATTGAGCCAGTTAGCTATGTTACGTGATACTGACTCGGAAATTTCGTTTAACACTGACACTAATTGAGTCTGTGTTTGACCCCGCATTAAAATGAAGTTATTCACGGTGAAAAGACCAAGCACCACCACCAACAACATGGAGGCGGCTAAAGTAACCTTGGTGGTAAATTTAAAAGAGTTAAACATCCTGAGCCTTAGAGTTGTTATTCGCTTGTTACGTTTTCTTTTTAGCAAAAATTTTAGCGCCTGTCTTTGCTTATCCATCAAAAGCAGGGTAAATCCGTCTTTACACGCGTCAAAAATTCGCACACCTGATATTTGTAGGCAAGATAGGCACCAAGTATTGTTTAGCTGACCATAGATATAAAATAGATTACAAAAATGCCGCGCTTATTTAAGAACGGCATTTTCAGTACGGCTTTTTTGAGCGTGAAATTTGAATCTAGCTTATAAGGCTGCCCCTTGCGCTTTGCTTAATTCTCGAGTTACCTCTTGAGGTAACTCTTGAGCTAACTCTTTACTTAACTCGGCTTGGTAAGTTTGCCAACTGCTAGCAAAGTCCAATCCTGTTGTAGTCGCAAACCAAGACCAAGACCATTTTTGCCCATCGTGTGGGTTTAACGACGCATTGATTTGAGTCAGCATGTTCGGGTAACCATTTTGCTCTAACCACAGTAAATAAAATGCTGTAGTTTTATAGCCGCTATCATAGTTACCACCGAGTTTACGTGCGCTTTGCGGGATATATCCAGCTTTATAACGCACCACATCAGCAATACCTTCAATAATTGGACCGATTTCCTTGTAGTTGTGGTCATCAAGCTGATAGGCATGAGCAATTTCATGATACAGAATGCCGATCAGCTCTTGAAAAGCGGCCGCTGCGCCATGTTGTTGCTGAAATTTGTCAAGGTATTCGCGGCTGACATAAATCGCTGCACCAGAAAAGTTGCCATCTTTATATGCAACGCCCTTCATCTCTTTGAGCGTTAAACTCAGCGTTGGTAATTGCGGCGCTTGGTCTGAGTCCTGATAGAGTATCCGCGCTACTCGCAAAGCGATGGTTTGCACCTGCTGCTCGGTTAGAGCTTGCCAAAGTGTCGATTGTGCTTGGGTATCGGTAACCAGCGTAATTTTAGGTAACACAAAGTGCTGCCAGCTTGCTACCGCATCAAATTCCAAGGGTTTTAAGCCAGTATCAAATGTACTTGCTACAGCTGCTGGCGCAATCAGCGCACCAGCAACAAGTAAGGATGATAGTTTAAGGTGCGCCATTATTGATATTCCGACAAGCTTGGTGGGCGCGCTTCAATCGCTTTACCCCAAGTTTTATTCGGCTTATCACCCATTTCATACTCTAGTGTACCGCCATTTTGAATATCATCATGGGTAATATAGCTGCGTAGTAAAGGTTGACCGTTTAAGGTTGCATTAACGATATATTTGTTGGCTTCGCTCAAGCCTTTTGCCACGGTGGTAAACTGTTTACCGTTGGCAAGCGTCAGCGTTACTTTTGGTACTTGCGGCGCGCCAATGGCATAACTTAAGTCGCCTGGTGCTACTGGGTAAAAGCCCATTGCCGAGAAAATATACCAAGCTGACATTTGTCCGACATCGTCATTACCCGCCAGACCATCTGGTTTATCTGAACTTAAGGTATCCATGATTTGACGAATACGCTCCTGCGTACGCCATGGCTTGCCGGCGTAATTGTAGAGGTAGGCAATATGATGACTCGGTTCGTTGCCATGCGCGTAGTTACCGATAAGACCAGCGATATCTTCATGTTCTTTAATCATTTCAGCTGACAAATGGGTATCAAATAACGCATCAATCCGATTTTCGAACGCATCATCTCCCCCCATTAACGCGATTAAACCTGCTACGTCATGCGGTACATAAAAACTATACTGCTTAGCGTTTCCTTCCGTATAGGAGCCCATATATTTGGCTTCCATCGGATTGAAGTCCGGTTCCCAAACACCTTGGCTGTCTTTGCCACGCATGTAGCTCGTTTCTTTATCAAACACATTGCGATAATTTAGGGCGCGAGCGAAGTATTGATCCGCCTCTTGTTGCTTACCCAAGGCTTTAAGCATTTGGGCAATGGCAAAATCATCGTAAGCATACTCAAGCGTGATAGACACCGACTCAGGCAATACATCACGTGGTACATAGCCGTATTTTTTGTACTCAGGGATAGCGTCGTAGACTGGGTTATTTGCAGTGTTACGAATGGCTTCAAGGGCTAAATCCACATCGTAGTTGCGAATGCCTTTTAGGTAGGCGTCTGCAATCACAGACACAGCATGGTAGCCAATCATGGTCCAAGTTTCGTGACCATGGAACGACCAAACTGGCAGCATTTTTTCGTAACTTTGTTGGTAATGCACCAACATGGACTGCACCATACCGGACACTCGCTCAGGGTCTATGTAAGTTAAAAGTGGGTGTAACGCGCGATACGTATCCCACAATGAGAACAAAGTGTAATGCTCAAAACTCTTTCCGTCATGAATTTCGCCATCAACACCAAGATACTGACCGTTTACGTCTTGGTAGATATTTGGCGCTTGTAAAGCGTGATAAAGCGCAGTGTAAAACTGGCGTTTTTGCGAAACACTGCCTTCAACTTGGACTTTATCTAAATAGTTTGCCCATTGCTGACTTGCCGCTGCGCGCACTTTATCGAAGTCCCAATCAGGTACCTCAGTTGTCAAATTCTCTAACGCATTTTTACGACTTACCGCTGACAAACCCACTTTTACTATTAGTGGGTTTTGTTTGACATTATCAAAACTTGCAACGAATTTAAGTGCTTTCCCTGCCGCTTTACGCACAGCTTTATTTTCAATCGTGCTGTGCTTGGTTTTGCCAATACACCCCATGCAGCGATAGCGATTATTGTCTTCGTTAATAAATTCGGCATTACTAATAGGTTGGGAGAATTGAATGGCGAAATACATCGGGCGGTTTTCTGCCCAACCGTTCGTCGCGCGGTATGCAACTAAAGTGCGGTCGTCAATTTGGCGGATTTCACTCCACAGCACTTTATTTTTAAAATTATAGATAGCCGAAGTCAGATCAATCAATACATGGCCTTGCTCGGCATCTTTGAAGTCATAACGGTGCATACCGACACGGGTAGTTGCGGTAAGCTCGGCTTTGATATTGTAATCTTTGAGTTCAACCGCATAATAACCCGGTGACGCCCATTCAGCATCGTGTGAGAAACGTGAGCGATAGCCACTGTCTGGATCGGTAGCTGTGCCCGGTGAGGTTTTCACTTCACCAGTAATAGGCATGATCAACAAATCACCTAGATCTGAGTGACCCGTTCCAGAAAAATGAGTGTGTGAAAAGCCCATAATGGTTTCATCATCGTAATGGTAACCTGCGCAGCGCTTATAAATATCCGCCTGCGGACTAACACCGCGCATTGGATTATCCGTGTCAGGGCTGAGCTGCACCATGCCAAATGGCACCACTGCGCCCGGGAATAAATGCCCATCCCCACCGGTGCCAATGAAAGGGTCAACCCATTGGGTATTGTTAGTTTTAGCCGTCGCCGACTGTACCACTGTTGCGGTAAGAATCGCTCCAGCAGCTGCAATCATTTTCACTATATTCAGCGTCTGACTTGTTGTTAATAATGAGCGTCTCATGCGCCCTCCTGCCTTGGTTTTTGAAATAATGACATCATGTACTGTTGTTGCTAGCCACAAAATCAGTGTAATCACACAGTAACTTGTTTTTACTGTTTAATTTATTGCTTTTAACTCAGTTATGCATGCCTATAAGTAAGTTTCTCGGCGCCCCTAACGCTTCGATCAAATACAACGTTGGAAGCTAAAAAAGATATTTTGGATCGTTCCATATACAACTATCATAACGCGAGAATGAATACGTATTCAATAGTTTTTGCTAAATCCAGTTAACAACTAAGTAGGACGTAATGAAATAAATGGGAAAATAGCTTATTTATAGGCAAAATCAAAAGGCAAGGTGTGTCCTTGCCTTTTCGCAGAAGTGCTAACAATACTGTTAAAACTTATCCTTCAAAGCTCAGTTTACAGCAGTTTTTGCTGCCAACTTTGATTGAAGCGCACGTAGTTAAGTGCGTACCAAGCGATAAACGCATAACACACAACTGGAACCACAAAGCTCATCTGAATCCCCGCGGTGTCTGCAACAACACCTTGCAGTAATGGCACAATGGCGCCGCCAACAATGGCCAAACACAACCAACCTGAGCCTTTACTCGTCAGTGAGCCAAGTCCATCAATGGCAATAGAGAAAATCGTTGGGAACATGATTGAGTTAAATAACCCAATAGCAAGTACGCTGTACATCGCAACATTACCCGAAGTACTCATAGTGATAACTAGCAGTGTGATGATACAAATAGCGTTAAACAATAAGGCATGTGAAGGCGCTACTTTTTGCAGCACAATCGAGCCGATAAAGCGGCCAACCATAGCACCACCCCAGTAATAGGCAATAAGCTTAGCTGCGGCGTGTTCTTCAAGCCCAGCAATATGCGCTTCACCGAAATAATTAACTAAAAAGCTACCAATCGCGACCTCGCCACCAACATAGCAAAATATGGCCACGACACCGAACATTAAATGCGGCGCTTCAGTCAGTGAGTGACCTTTTGCTTTACAATCTAGCTCTTCGGTATGCTCTTTGATCACTGGCAGTTTTAAAAATGCAAATACCACCGCAATGGTTAAAAGTGCTGCTGCTAAAAATAAATAAGGTACTTTTACGTTTTCAGCGCTTCCCGCCTCTGCGGCTAAACCACCGGCGGCACCGAACAGTAAAATGCTGCCAACCCAAGGACCGACAGTTGTTCCAAGTGAGTTGAGCGCTTGCGCTAAGTTCAAACGACTTGATGCGGTTTTTGCAGGACCAAGTGCAGCAACATAGGGGTTTGCAGAAACCTGCAACACTGTGATCCCAGACGCCAATACGAACAGAGCGGTTAAAAACAACCAAAACTCATGCACCACTACCGCAGGATAGAAGAGTAAACAACCCGCAGAAGCCACCACTAATCCTGTGAGTACGCCATTTTTGTAGCCAAAACGCTTTACAAGCGCACCCGCTGGCAATGACACAACAAAATAAGCACTGAAGAAACAAAATTGGATCATCATAGCTTCAGTGTAGCTTAGCTCGAACACGCCTTTTAATCTTGGGATGAGAACGTCGTTCAAGACAGTTATAAAACCCCATAAGAAGAACAGGGTCGTCATCGCGGTCAGCGGGAGCAGATAATTTTGTTGCTCGTTTTCGCCACCAGCGACATAAGTTTGATTAGTGTTTATTTCACTCACTTGTTGTCTCCAAAAGATTAGCTCACCTCAGCCTGCTGGGTCGTTGTGCCCGATCTTTAGCTGGGTGACCATGATTTTACACACAGTAACAAGAAAATCACAATTGTTTTATTGGATCGTTCCAGATAAACTTATCGACTATGATATACTTTGCAGCAATATGAATGATTGGAGATTTCATGGCACACGCAGATTCAGCGGTGGACTTTCGCAGCAGTGCTTTTCTTACAGCACACATCGAGAAAACAATGCAGTTTTACCATCCTAACGCTTTGGACAGCAACGGAGGGTTTTTCCACTTTTTTAAAGACAATGGTGAAATTTACGATAAACACACACGCCATTTAGTATCCAGTACTCGTTTTGTGTTCAACTACGCAATGGCTCATCTTGCAAATCCCAATGCGGAATATCTTGCGGCGGTCGAACATGGTCTCGACTTTTTAGAGTCCGTACATAAACAAGCAAACGGGGGATATGCTTGGCTGTTACATGATGGGAAAGTGGTTGACGGTACAAATCATTGTTATGGCTTAGCTTTTGTTCTGCTTGCCAATGCAGTGGCATTAAAAGCTGGCGTCCAAACGGCACGCGCAACCATTTACCGCGTGTGGCAGCTACTCGAAGAAAAGTATTTTGAGCCTGAATTTGGCCTCTACCTTGATGAATACAATGCAGACTTTAGCCAAGCTAGCAGTTATCGCGGGCAAAATGCCAATATGCATAGCTGTGAAGCCCTGCTCATGTGTTATGAGGCGACCAACGACAAGGTGTTTTTGGACCGCGCCTACTTACTCGCCGAAACGATGACAGTTAAGCAAGCTAACCTTGCCAAAGGTTTAGTATGGGAGCATTACACCCAAGATTGGCAAATTGATTGGCACTACAATCTTGATGATCCTAAACATTTGTTCCGTCCGTGGGGGTTTCAACCAGGGCATCAAACCGAGTGGTGTAAACTGTTACTGATTCTAAATCGCCATCGCCCGAATGACTGGTTGGTAGTGCGAGCAAAAGCGCTATTTGATGCTGCCATGCAATACGCTTGGGATGAAGTCAATGGCGGTTTAGTTTACGGTTTTGCGCCAGACAACCAAGTATGTGACAATGACAAATACTTCTGGGTGCAAGCAGAAAGCTTTGCCGCAGCCGCATTACTCGCCATCGCCACAGGCGACGAAACATACTGGCAACATTACACAAAAATTTGGCAATACAGCTGGCAGCACATGGTTGATCATCAATATGGCGCTTGGTTCCGTATCCTTACGGTTGATAACCAAGCTTATAGCGACGAGAAAAGCCCTGCCGGCAAAACTGACTACCATACTATGGGCGCCTGTTATGAAGTATTACGTGCCTATCAATTACGAGAGCAAGCATGAGCATTGTGTGTTTTGGCGAAGCGCTGATAGATTTCTTGTCTGATGGCAAGATGCCTGAATCATTTACTAAATATGCTGGTGGCGCGCCAGCTAATGTTGCCGTTGCAGCAGCAAAACTGGGCGTACCCAGTAGTTTCTGTGGCATGCTGGGCGACGATATGTTTGGTCAGTTTTTGTTGCAAGAATTAACCAGTCTTGGCGTAAATACTCAATATTGCCGCTTCACCACGGAAGCCAAAACGGCGTTAGCATTTGTATCACTTGATCAACACGGTGAACGCAGTTTTAGCTTTTATCGCCCACCTGCTGCTGACTTACTGTTTCGCGCAGAAGACTTTGCCAAGGAAATGTTCGAGACACATAAAGTGCTGCATGTTTGCAGTAACAGCCTGACTGAAAACAACATTTATAAGACTACAGTACTGGCACTACAAAAAGCTAAAGAGCAAGGTATGTTGCGCAGCTTCGATATGAATCTTCGCGAGAATCTCTGGCAAAGTACTCGTCATTTACTGGCAAGAGTGTGGCATGTGATGGCGCTCAGTGACATAGTCAAATTATCACAAGAAGAACTCACATATCTTAACCACCATAGTCATACAGAAGAGCCTGAAGAACATACCATTCACGCTATTCTTGGCGCAGGCGTAAAACTCTTGGTGATCACTAACGGTAGTCAACCGATACGTTATTTTACGGCATCACTGTCGGGGCAAGTCGATGTACCAAAGGTTAAAGCAGTCGACACCACAGCCGCGGGCGATGCTTTTGTTGGTGGGCTGCTTGCAAAAGTTTCCGCGCATTCTTCAGTTTTTGATTTTAATGCTAGCTTAAATCACAGGACGCAAATTGAAGCTTGGCTTGAGTTTGCTAGTCGCTGCGGTGCGTTTGCGGTGACCAAAAAAGGCGCTTTTGCTTCTTTACCAACGCAACAGGATATGTGCTAATAATGACATTGACCTGAGGTAACCCTTAGTTCGCCTCAGGTCAGTTGTTATTTTTGCCATAAAAAGGTATTAGAAGAGGCTCGAATGCCCTTGCTGTTGAGTTGAAATAATGTGTAGATTGATTGTTGTGTTGCTATTGTTGTGCTCGATACCAGCAATCGCAGATTTACAGCAACTCGACGCCATCAAGTTAAAGCCCCGTGAGCAAAGAATTACCTTGCTCGAGCAAACACTCAATGACGCGCAATTCACCACTTACCCGTTAGATTACCAACTTAGTTATATTAGAACGCTCGCAAACGATTATCGTGACTCGGGCAATGCACAAAAAGCCCTGCCAATTTTACAACAATATTTAGCAACCAATGCGCTGCATGAGCCTCAATTCGGCTACTTATATTTATCATTAGCGCACAGCTACTACTTATTACAACAATATGATGAAGCTGAAAAGACTGTCCAACTTGGTCTTTCTTTCGCAACGGAGCCGCAGCATACCAATCTTCACTTACTGCTAGTCAATCGCCTTGGGGCCATCTATCACAATACCGGAAGATATGAAGACGCGATTAAACTGCTATTAAACAACTTGCCACTTGCAGAAGCTAACAGTAATCAACGTTATCTCGAAGGGCTGTATTCGCAGCTCGGACGCAACTTGGAGCGTCTAACTCACTATCAACAAGCACTTGAGTTCAAACTAAAAGCCTTTGCTATTGCAAAGGCGATTTATCCCGAAGAAAATCTCGCCAGCAGTTATTATGGATTGGGGCAATCGTATCTTGATTTAGCCTTATACCCTGATGCTAAATTCTATTTTCAGAAAAGCTTAGAGCTAGATCTACTAAAAAACGACCCGCTCGATATTGGCCACAGCCAAATGAAGCTTTCCTTTAGTGAATTTAAGCTCGGTAATCTAGAGTCTGCTATCATTTTCGCTGAAGCCGCACGTGGTAGTTTTATTACCGCCAACAGTGCCCGTGACCAAGCGTGGGTTGAGTTGAACTTATCGACCATTTATCTCGATAAACAACAATTGCAGCAAGCGCAAAATGCGTTACAAAAAGCGCAGCTGTATTTTTTCGCTAAAGACGCTGAAGTCAATATGCAAAGCGATGTTTGGTACAACCTTGCACGTCTTCGCCATTTAAGCACCACCCCACCATTTAGCTATGATGAGCTAGATAAGGCCATCGCCATCGAGACAGAGCATGGTTATATAACCAAACACATCCGCTCCTTAGCGTTAAAGCAGCAGTTTGCCATGGCTAACCAAGATCTCAGTTTAGCCTTAGAAATTAGCCTTCAGTTAGCCGCCATCAGACAGCGCGTGCACGAGCAGGCAATTGAGTTACAGCGCAGTATCGCGCTCTCAACGCTTGAACATAATCGCAAAGACTTGACCATTACCCAGCTAGAACTCGAGCGTATTAAGCAACAGCGTTTAGTCGAACAGCAAAAACAACAGCAGCTATTAGCGCTCTTCGTTTTTGTCATTGTATTGCTACTGTCGTTAATTATCACAGCGATTGTCTTTTATCGGCGTAAGCTCGAACAACGAGAAAAAGATTATTTAGCAACACTGATGACACAAAAAGACAATTTGTTTTCGGACATTTCTCACGATTTGCGCACACCATTAACTGCACTTAGTCTTACAATTGAAGCTGTAGAATGTGGGCTTATGCCAGCCGATAGCGATACCTTTAAAAAGCTCAGTGGCAAAGTTGTCACTCTGACCACTTTAGTGGAGGATATTTCCGAACTGGCGCGTCTCAATAGCCCGGATTTTAAACTTAAATCTGAGCCAGTTAACGTTTTTGCTTATTTAGAGGAACTTAAAGACTCGCTCAGCTTAATGGTCAAGCAACATCAATTCACTTTTCGCAATCAGCTTGGTAATGGGTTGATTTTACAGCTTGATAAAAGCCGTATGACTCAGGTGTTATTCAACCTTATTACCAATAGCGCTAAATATACCCATGCCCCCGGACAAGTTAGTTTTAGCGCTGAGGTCACTGAGCGTGGGGTCTATTTTTGTATCGAAGATACCTCTCCGGGGGTGTCAGATGCAGCGATACCCAAACTGTTTGAACGTCTATATCGCGAAGATAGCGCGCGCAGCCAAGGTAAAGGCAATGGCTTAGGGCTGGCTATCGTAAAACGTATTGTGTCGTTACATGGCGGTGAAGTGTGGGCTTCCCACAGTCCGCTAGGAGGATTAAAAGTCTGTATTATTTTTCCAATTGTTAATTAGTAGACAAACCAGATAATCACTCACAGTCGAAAGTCGGCCAGTCAACCAGATAATCTTCGATATCATCAAAATCGACATTCGCCTCATTCACTGTGCGGCCTTTAACCGTCAGACCAAGCGCTATCATTTTGTCACGGCTACCGCCGTTATTGAGTGGATGCCAAGCAGCCAAGCCACGCCCTTCTAATAATCGCCGATAGGCGCAGCTTGGCGGCATAAAATAGGCTTGTTCAACGTTTTCTTTGCTGAGCTTCACGCAAGTAGGGACATTTTTCAGACGGTTGGCATAATCTTTACAGCCACAGTTACTATCATCTAAATAGGCACAAGAGATGTTGCTAAAAACCAGCGTTTCTCCTGGGCGCAATGCGGTAAAAGCATCAGCATCATCTTCATAATCTGAATCAATAAATGAATGTAGGCAGCATTTACCACAGCCGTCACAGATAGCTTCCCATTCTTGTTCATTCATTTCATATAAAGACTTGCTAAGCCAAAACGACACGGCTACTTCTCCGAAAAAAAGCTAATTTTAATCGCTTAACACGCTACTGTCGAACAAAAACGGGACTGTTAGCCCCGCTCTGATAGGTTACGCTTAACTTATTGAAAGCTTCAAGTAGTTTGAGTCGGTAGCCGCTCTTTAAAGCTGAGCCGCAACCCAAGCTTTGATTTTTGCTTCCAAAATCGGCATGGGCATTGCGCCATCAATCAGCACTTCGCGATGAAACGCCTTTACGTCGAATTTTGCGCCCAATTTGCTGGTGGCATAATCACGTAATTCGCGAATTTTAAACTGTCCAAGCTTATAAGATAACGCTTGTCCAGGCCATGCGATATAACGCTCAACCTCGGCGGTTACATCTGATTCTGCCATAGACGAATTTTCCAACATAAAGGCAATTGCTTGCTCGCGACTCCAGCCTTTAGCATGTAACCCAGTATCTACAACCAAACGCATTGCACGTAGCTGCTCGTCAACTAGACGGCCATACCACATATAAGGATCGCTAAACAAACCCATCTCTTTACCTAAGCTTTCTGCGTAAAGCGCCCAGCCTTCGGCAAAAACGGTATAGCCGGCAAATTTTCGGAAGCTTGGTAAATCTTCAATTTCCTGTTGCAATGCAATTTGAAAATGGTGCCCTGGTGCCGCTTCATGAATGGATAGCGTTTCAACAATAAACTTAGGCTGCGCTTTTAAGTTAAAAGTATTGATGTAGAAAATGCCTGGATTACTGCCATCAGCTGATGGGCCCTGATATGATGCGCCCGGCGCTGATTCAGCGCGAAATGCTTCAACTGCTTTCACCACATAATCCGCTTTTGGTGCCACATCAAATAACAGTGGTAATTTTGCATCTATGGTTTTTTTCACTTCTTCGTAGGCTTTTATCACGGCTTCTGCGCTATCGAAATAAAACTCGTCGCTATCACGCAAATGCTTAAAGAAAGCCTGTAAATCTCCATTAAAACCCACCTGCTCACGCACTTTTTCCATCTCACTGCGAATACGCGTCACTTCCTGCATACCAATGTCGTGGATTTCGTCCGCACCAAGCGCCAATGAAGTATGAGACTCAATTTGCAGCTGATACCAAGCTTTTCCGTTAGGTAAATCACTAAAACCAACTGAGGTACGGCACTTTGGAATGTACACTTCTTCCAAAAATTCTGCCATATCACGGTACGCAGGAATGATGTCAGTCATAATGGCCTCTTTATACTCAGCGACCAGAGCGGCCTTCTCTGCGGCAGTAAACCCTACTGGGAAACGCTTGATCGGTTGCCAAAACAAAGAGTCTTCTGCGTTATAAACCACATGCGCGGCAAACTGCGGCACAAGCTTCATTGCCAGCGGCTTAGGTAAAGTGACGCCTTGTTCGGTCCCTTGTCGCATCGCCTCCTTAACACTTTCAAGCCATGGCTTGAACCCTTTAGCCCGAGCTAAGAAAGCTCTATAATCCGCGACGGTATTAAACGGCTGCGCGCTTTCGCCAGAGCCAAATGCAGCTAACTCATTATGTAGCCCTTCCATTTGGTTTATTGGCAATAAAATATTTGGAAATTCGCGCGCACGCACTGCGAGCTCAAGATCACGGCTAATGATGTCGTAGCTTAATTTTGCTTGGCCACTGAGTTTATTTGGGTCAATTTCACTAAGTTGTTTGCGATAGTTATCAACCAATTGTGTATACGCAGCACGCGCTTCGAAAACCGGTAAGTCGAACTGGCTAAAGTATTTTTCTTCACCCAAATAAGTGCCATACATAGGTGCAAGATCGGAACTTTGTTGAAAATAAGCTTCCAATAACACATTGAGTTTGGCATTTTCTGCTTCGTTATTTACTGCTTGTTTTACAACTATCTCTTTTTCTACCACCGGCTTTGGTGCTTCGTTAGTAGTCTGACAGCCACTCAGTGCCGCCGCCATAGCGATAATTAAAGTCGCGGGTTTAAACATAAATACTTCCACTATAAAGAGTTAATACATCCAGCCCGATTTAGTTTTAGTCTTAATATCAAGCTGCTAGTGATGTACTGAAAGAAATTCAAAACGCGACATCATCGCCTTTTTTTGCTTTAAATGAAATAACAAAATAAAGCTTGAAGTTGGCAGCGGCCAGCCCTATATTAGATTTCAGTAATTATTGAAACTTTAAAACCATGAAGCTAACACCAAAAATTGAAACTTTCGTAATGCATTGTGGCGAAATGGGCAGTCGTTGGGGTTTCAACCGTACGATTGGGCAAATGGTCGGCCTCTTGGTGATCAATCCAGAGCCTTTGACCGCCAATGATATTGCTGATGCGCTTAAAATTTCTCGCGGTAACGTCAGTATGGGGATCAAGGAGTTACAGTCATGGCAGTTAGTACGCGTGCACCATATTCCTGGCGATCGCAAAGAGTACTACGCCCCAAATGGCAGTATTTGGGATTTGGCCAATAAAGTCTTTGAAGAACGCAGAAAACGCGAAATTGACCCAACACTCAGCATGTTACGAGATCAAATCTTAGATGAAGCGCACACCGAACAAGAGCGCTTTGCTCAACAACAAATGCAACAAATCCATGACTTATTAGAAACCGTCACGAAATGGTCAGCTGAATTACAGCGTTTGAGCCCTGAGCAGTTGCAGTCGTTGATGAAACTCGGCGCGTCAGTCAGTAAGGTAATTGATCTAAAAGATAAACTATTTAAAAAGGCGTAATCCATACACGCACGAAGCTAATTCAAAGCAAGGATCTGTGACTTAGTCACTCAACGTAGAACAAATTTACAGATCTAGCAAACGGTTTAAATACTAGCCCAACCAAAAAGGCAGCCTGTTGGAAGCTGCCTTTTTTATTGATCCGTACATGCGTTGTACGCCACTAGATTTTTGGATAACCAATTCTATCGGATAAATAACCAACGCTAGTTGCAAAGTAATAAGAACGATTCCAGTGCATCAGCACCTTATAGTTATCATATGCCAAATACATACGCCCTTTTTCATTGTCAGGCATTACCAATGCAGCTTTTAAGTCTGTTACAGGCAAATCCTTACCGTCCATACGACGTAAACCTAAGGCCTGCCACTCAGTTAAAGAACGTTCTGATTTGTTCCACGCAGCTAACCATTCTTCACGAGTTTTTGTACCACGCTTGACAATCCATTCTGGCTGATATTGCTCTGGCAACTTAACCTGCCGACCCCACGTTAGGTCATCGTTCCAGCCAACTTGTTTGAGGTAATTGGCAATAGAAGCAAACGCGTCTTCAGTTGTAGTCCAAATGTCTTTGCGGCCGTCGCCATTGTAATCAACGGCGTAGGAATTAAATGAGGTAGGCATAAATTGGGTTTGTCCCATTGCACCAGCCCACGACCCTTTGAATCTATCAAAATCGATATGGCCTTCTTTGAGAATATCTAAAGCAGCCCATAACTGACGTTTGTACATTTCCTCACGGCGACCATCAAACGCAAGTGTTACTAGCGAGCTAATAACAGGGAAACTACCCTGCACTTTGCCAAAGTTACTTTCAAGCCCCCATAGGGCAACAATAAACCGCGCCTGCACACCATAATTAGCAGCTATCTTTTCCAGTAGTGGCTGATGCTCTTTATAAAGCGCTCTTGCTCTATCCACTTTCCACTGAGGCACTCGTTTAGGCAAATAAGTTTCCAGCGTTTCAACCACTTCAGGTTGGTTCTTGTCCGCCTTCACAACTTTTTCTTTGAATTTAATATCAGCAAATGCTTTGTCGACTAACACTTGCTGATAACCTTTTGCCAAAGCTTCTTGCTTAAGGCCACTCACATAGGTGTTAAACTCGGCTTCAGTTTTGGCAAACACAGAGCCAGAAATTGCAACTGAAACGAGTATCGCACTGAGTTTTTTAATCACTACTTACTCCGTTTTGTTTTCTAAACGTATCCAACAGGTTTTCCTCTGGTGGCGGTAATTGTAAGTAAAACCCTTTTTCGCTTAAGGAAGCCTTAACCGAATCAATATCCGCTACACCCAACTTATCACGCGCGGCAAGATTGACCAACATTACAAACACAGGACGACCAAATGTCGTCATTAAAGGTGCTGGTACTTTTGTAAAGTCGTCACGTTTTTCTACAAACAGAAAAGTATCTGCTTTTTTACTACTTTTATATACTGCTGTTAGCATTCTCATGCCCATAAAATCTTGCTTAACCGTTCGCATCACTATACCATGACTTAACTTGTATTTGGAAAGTTTTACAGCTCGCCTCGGCGTATTAATTTCGGGGTCAAATAATCAAAAATGATGAGTTGTAACCATAATTGAGCGCGTATGTCAGAACAAATTTTTGAGTTAAAAGGTAACCTTTTCACCCTCTCGGTCTTGCATCTGTTTAAGTTTGATCCAGAACAACTGGTCAAAGAGTTAGACAACAAGATCTCTCAAGCCCCAAAATTTTTTCAAGGCGCCCCGATCGTCGTTAATCTCTCGCAAGTGCAAGATGCCGTCATAGATTTTTCTGCATTAGCTGGCTTGCTCAGCAATTTAAAATTGAATCCGGTTGGAGTCTGTAACGGTAGCGATGAGCAACATCAAGTTGCGAAAGAGCAAGGCTTGTCGGTGTTAAATTACTCACAAGACATTAAGCCGCAACAAAACAACTCACAAAACTCAACCGCTGAGGTAGTAGAAAAGGAAATTTATCTCCCTGCTCAAGTGGTTAATGGTACAGTCAGATCTGGTCAGCAAGTCTATGCTAAAGATAGAGATCTGATTGTATTGGGCGCTGTAAGCCATGGCGCTGAGGTAATAGCTGACGGTAATATTCATATTTATGGCACTTTACGTGGCCGTGCCATTGCCGGTGCAAAAGGACATAGTGAAGCCAGTATATTCTGTCAGAAACTTGAAGCTGAGTTAGTGTCTATCAATGGCAGCTACTGGATTAGCGATTCTTTACAAGGTGAGTTTTGGGGAAAGCCTGCTCAAATACAACAAAAAAATGATACTTTAGAAATTTTAGCTTTGGTCAAAGGATAAATCATATGGCAAAGATAATTGTCGTTACATCAGGTAAAGGCGGTGTTGGAAAGACAACGTCAAGCGCAGCCATTGGTACAGGCCTTGCGCTAAAAGGATACAAAACCGCTATTGTGGATTTTGACATTGGCCTTCGTAACTTAGACCTTATCATGGGTTGTGAACGTCGCGTGGTTTACGATTTTGTAAACGTTATCAACGGCGAAGCCAATTTAAAACAAACACTTATTAAAGATAAACGCGTTGATAAACTCTATATTTTGCCAGCATCGCAAACTCGCGATAAAGATGCGCTGAATAAAGAAGGCGTTGAGCGGGTTTTAAATGAATTGAAAAAAGACTTTGATTTCATCGTCTGCGATTCACCAGCAGGTATTGAAGCTGGCGCACTGATGGCGCTTTACTTTGCTGATGAAGCCATAGTTGTAACTAACCCTGAAGTCTCGTCAGTACGTGATTCTGACCGTATTTTAGGTATTTTACAAAGTAAATCAAAACGTGCAATCGAAGGCCTTGAGCCAGTTAAAGAATACTTATTGCTGACACGTTATAACCCTGAGCGCGTAGACAAAGGCGAAATGCTTTCTGTGGACGATGTACAAGAGATCCTAGCGATTGATTTATTGGGCGTTATTCCTGAATCAAAAGCAGTTTTGAATGCCTCTAACTCGGGCCAACCAGTTATTCTGGATAGTGAGTCTGATGCAGGCCAAGCTTACATGGATGCTATTAGCCGTTTACTGGGTGAACAGGTCGATTTCCGCTTCCTAACTGCTGAGAAAAAGGGACTACTTAAACGGATTTTCGGAGGATAAAGTGTCGCTATTAGATTATTTTCGCTCACAGAAAAAGAATACCGCATCACTCGCGAAAGAGCGTTTACAGATCATCGTAGCGCACGAACGTTCTCAACGTGGTACACCTGATTATCTGCCAATGCTAAAACAGGACATTTTGGCCGTGATCCGCAAATATGTGCATGTTGATAGCGATGCAATTAATGTTCAGTTTGAACAAACTGAAGATGATTTAGCGGTGCTGGAACTTAACATTACATTGCCAGATGACGACAAACACCATAAGTAATGTAGGTATAAGAGGTACAAACTGTCAGATTAAGTTCGCTGAATTTAGCCTGACAGTTTTTTGTAACTGGGTCTTTGTTTTAAAGCACCTTAGTGTTCGTTGGTGTCGTTTTATACCATCCACTCTTTAAGCGCAGCTGCCACCAACTCTCTGCGCCACGGCAAGAACAAATCTGGCTTTACATAGACATCTTGTTGCTCTGGTGTCATTTTCCAGCACCAACTTAACACTTGGTTCATCTGTTTTTTTGAAGCCAACACATCTGTGGGAATACCTGTTTGTTCCGCTACCTTATCTACAGCATGTTTTATTTGCTTTAGATTTTTCTTATATTCAGGAAAATCAATCAGGCGTTTTAACTTAGCTGGACAAGCTTCATCAGGCACAGCTTTACCCTTTTCGATACAAACTAGAATATCTTTACCATAGCGATTCACTTCCATTGCTTCAACGCCCGGAATATTTCTTAAGCTGGCAATGCTAGTTGGGCGTCGTTTGGCAATTTCAACCATGTTATGTTCTTTAAGCACATGACTAAGCGCAAGATTTTTTTGCTCCGCCTTATTCTGCCGCCACGCCGCCAATTCTCTAAGCACAGCTAAGTCTCTTGGCCGACACTGCCAAGCATTTTTTATCTCTTCATAAAGAAAGGGATCTGGCACTCGTTCCGCTCGTTTGTGCGCGATCAGTTGACTCTCACTGAACACAATTTGTTGCCAGCCTTTGGCTGCTATCTGAGGGGCAATTAATTGATAGCAAGGTAACAAGTGGAAAACATCACTGGCGGCATAGTCAAGTTGCTCTTTAGTCAGCGGTCGTTGCAACCAGTTAGTACGACTTTCACTTTTATCTATTTCAATGTTAAGCAGTTGCCCAACCATGCTGGCAAATCCAACACAGTTACCGCTTCCAAGCAGCTGTAAAGCGAATTGTGTATCGTACAAAGGCGCAGGCACAAATCCAGCAAAGCGCTGGAACACTTCGATATCTTCTGATGGTGAATGGATTACCTTCACGATGTCGGGGTCTTGAAACAACCGGAACAAGCCATCAAAGTCAAGCGCTGCCAAAGGGTCGATAAGTGCGAGCGCACTACCATCATAAACCTGAATTAATGCCACCTCTGGATACAAGGTCTTGCGCCGCATAAACTCGGTATCAATTGCCAACACTGTTGCATGGCGGATCACATCGACAAAATTATCTAAGGCACTTTGCGTAGCAATAAATTGGTACTGCACTCTGACTCCCAACTCTAATTAACTTCTCAGGTAAAAATAAACCGGCTTTCGCCGGCTTATTTTATGCTTTTAACGCACGTCTTAGGATCTTACCGACATTGGTTTTCGGCAGCTCCGTTTTAAATTCAACAAACTTTGGTACTTTGTAGTTCGTTAGATTAGCACGACAGTGGTTGATTATATCCTTTTCAGTCAGATTAGGGTCTTTTTTCACGACAAAAACTTTAACCTGTTCACCACTGACTTCGTGAGGTATCCCAATTGCTGCCACTTCCAGCACGCCATCGTGCATTGCAATGACCTCTTCAATTTCGTTCGGGAACACGTTAAAGCCAGAAACAATGATCATGTCTTTTTTACGGTCAACGATATAGAAAAAACCTTCGTCGTCATAAGTGGCGATATCACCCGTTGCAAACCAACCGTCTTTAAGGCAATCGGCAGTAGCATCAGGACGGTTATAGTAACCGGCCATCACTTGTGGGCCTTTGACCCACAACTCGCCCGCTTCACCTTTGGCTGCTTCTTCACCATTTTCCAACATGATTTTCAATTCAGTGCTCGGTGCCGGCAAACCAATTGAGCCATTATAGCCATCTAAGTCATACGGTGATATCGTCACTAAAGGCGAGCACTCAGTTAGGCCGTAGCCTTCCATCAGCTTACTTTTTGTGACACGCTGCCAGCGCTCTGCAACTGGACGCTGTACAGCCATACCACCACCTAACGAAAACTTCAGCGTTGAGAAGTCTAAATCAGCAAACCCTGGGGCGTTAAGCAAGCCATTAAACAGTGTGTTCACACCCGTAATGGCAGAAAACTTATACTTTTTCAGCTCTTTAACGAATCCTGCCATATCACGTGGGTTAGTGATAAGAATATTGTGGCCACCGTACTTCATAAAGGTTAAGCAGTTCGCTGTTAACGCGAAAATATGATAGAGCGGCAACGCGGTTATGATGATCTCTTTACCATTATCAAGCACTTTGTCTAAACAACCCGACACCTGCTCAAGGTTGGCCACTAGATTACCATGGGTCAACATCGCGCCTTTTGAAACGCCAGTTGTGCCACCGGTATATTGCAAAAACGCTAGCTCGGACAGATGGACTTCAGGGCGGCGATATTTGCTCGCATCATAGTTAACCACTTGAGCGAATGGGATAGCGGTTGGCAGACTGTAAGCTGGCACCATTTTTTTGATGCGCTTAACCACAAAATTCACCAAATGCTTTTTAATCCCACCCAACATATCTCCAATCTGAGTAATGATGATGTGTTTAACTGGTGCAGTTGGCAATGCCTTTTGTAGCGTGTCGGCAAAGTTTGCCAAAATGAAAATAGCTTTGGTTTCTGAATCTCTTAACTGGTGCTCAAGTTCACGCACTGTATAAAGAGGATTAACATTAACCACTGTACAACCTGCACGCAGCACACCTAAAATCGTGATTGGTGTTTGTAGCAAGTTAGGCATCATCACTGCAACTTTATCACCTTTACCTAGGTGCAATTCGTTTTGCAAATAACTCGCCACAGCTTTAGTTTCTTGGTCAATTTCTCTGTAAGTCAGCGTCTTATCCATATTGGTGAACGCTGGCAGATCCGCATATTCTTTAAAACTCTTTTCAAATAAGTCAAGCAATGAGTCGTAATGCTCTGGATCTATTGTTTCAGGCATACCTTCTGGGTAGCGCTTCAACCAGATTTTTTCCACTCTTGGCTCCTGTTCTCATTATTTTTATCTATCGGATAAACCTTAATCTATCTAAGGCCGTTACACAATCGAGCATTTACTCTAATCGCGAGATATTCCCACATTTGCTGCAAACTTACAATTCACATCGGTTATTTGCACTAATATGCTGAGAAATGTGCTCAAAAGTTATACTAGGATACTCCATGTGGCAATGGTGCCCACCTTTAACAGGTACAATGCTAAGCCTAGAATAGCACGATTTAAACTCTGCTAAACTCTGTTCCATTAATTTAAGGCCGTTTTCAGCAGTCAAAGCAAGCGTTGGCGCCGTAATGCCTGTAAGGACGTTTTTGGCCTGAGCCAAAGTATAACGAAAAGCGGACGCACTTTTTAATCTTGGGTCGCTCGTGAGTGACCATCCTTTGCTATCTTGTGCAACCGAACGTCTCATCAATACATCACACAGAGTTTCTGACAAGTCGCTAACAGCCAGTCTTGCGGCAATAATATCTTGATAGTCACGAAACCGCCGTGGGGTTTTGTACAGTAAGGTTTGCCTCTGTAAATAGGCCAGCTGCAGCATTTTTTGGGTTTGTGATGCTTCGCTGGTTATAAGCCCAAAACCGTCTATCTGCGTTAAAGTGATGACTTTGTCACCAAAACCCGCCGCAATAACACCGGCCACCAATGCCCCCATTGAATGACCAACAAAGTGGCACCTTGATATTTTCTCACGTTCAAGAAAATCGAGTACATCATAGACATATTCGATAAAGTAATAATGAGCATCAGCAGTTCGCCACTCAGATAAGCCATGCCCCGCAAAGTCAATCGCAAGCCAGCGCAATGGGCTGTCATTCATTTGTGGTAATGATGCCAATGGCAAGAATGAGTTTGCGCTATCTAACCAACCATGCAATAGCACTACAGTTTGCGCATCTTGGCTGCCACTACCCCACTTCAGTCCCGCTACTTTATCGCTTTTAAACGATAGAATTTGCGTTTTTGTCTCTAAATCCATAAATATCCGTGTAATATCCTTCGTGTTAAATTAATATCGGCCGCAAAGAATTGTAGGTCTTCTTGGTTTTGTTATGCCACAAAGAGCCGAAACTTAAAAAATCAGCAGCATTCATCGCCTGCATTTCCACCACTCACGGGTAACTCTAAATTAGGGAACGAAAATGAAATACAAATTAACCCTGCTGGCGAGCTTAGTCGCCTCTTTTTCAAGCTTTGCTGCGCCCAAAAATATCATTTATATGATCGGCGACGGTATGGGCCCAGCCTATACTACAGCTTATCGCTATTACATGGACAACCCTGCCACTAAAGTTGTTGACCCAACTGTGTTCGACAGCATTCTCAAAGGTATGGCCCACACCTATCCTGACGATGACACCGTAGTCACCGACAGCGCAGCGGGTGCAACAGCGTTGAGCACAGGAACAAAAAGCTACAATGGCGCGATTGCCGTCGATACCGCAAAACACGACCTTAAAACCATGCTAGAAATAGCCAAAGAGCATGGCAAAACTACAGCTTTGGTCGCAACATCGCAAATAAATCACGCCACGCCTGCGAGTTTTGCCGCTCATAATGTCTCGCGTCGCAATTATAATGAGATTGCAAACGATTACATTGATAACAAGATTAATGGCAAGCTTGCTGTCGATTTAATGCTAGGCGGAGGAACAGATTATTTTATCCGTGAAGACCGCAATATTGTCGCTGAATTCAAACAAGCGGGATATCAGTATGAAGACGATTTCGCTGCGCTTGAAAATATCAATTCCATTCCCGGTCTTGGTCTATTCGCACCGGTAGCTTTCCCTGCTGCTATCGACGCCAATCCCGACCGACTAGAAAAAATGACCAAAAAAGCGCTTAGTTTGCTGCACAAGCAAAATAATAAAGGCTTTTTTGTGATGATTGAGGGCAGCCAAATCGATTGGTGTGGTCATGCAAACGATATCGCTTGTGCCATGCACGAAATGCACGACTTTGCTAACGCCATCTCGGTTGCAAAAGACTATGTTGATGCTAACCCAGACACGTTATTAGTGATAACCGCTGATCATTCGACCGGTGGTCTAACCCTAGGCGCAAATGGTGAATACAAATGGTTGCGCGATGTCGTAAAAGGCGTAAAAGCCTCTGCTCCAGTAATCACTAAAGCACTTATGAATGCTGAAGATCTTGCTGCAACTTGGCCGCAATATTCTTCAATCCCATTAACTACAGCATATTTAGAGCAGTTAACAAAAGCTAAAGTAGCAGGCGAAAAAGCGTTAAATAAAGCGATTCGCCATATCATTGATGCCGAAAGCTTTACCGGTTGGACTACGAGCGGCCACACCGCTATTGACGTGCAAGTATTTGCGCATGGCCAACACGCCAACGATTTTGTTGGCTCGCAAAACAACACTGCTATCGCAGAAAAGTTGATAGGTTATATCAAGCAATAATTGAACGCCGCTGTTGTACCAATACAGCAGCGGCATCCTCAAAACTCACCGCTTTAGAATACAAAAAGCCCTGTACGCAATCAATTCGCGCTTCTTTCACGGCATCTTCGTCTTGCTTAGTTTCAACACCTTCCGCGACTAGCTTGAACCCCAACTGTTCACACAGAGCTGCAAGGTTCTTGTAAAGGACTAAGCCTTTGCTGTTTCCCTTTGATGGCAATAGACTTTTATCGAGTTTAATGGTGTCGATAGTTAAGTTTGCAAGCACCGATAAACAAGAATAGCCCGTACCAAAGTCATCCATTGCACAGCGAATATGATTTCGTTTCAGTTCAGTGACAACCGCTAAGGTTTTGTCAAAGTCTTCAATGTAACTGGATTCCAGCAGTTCTACCTCAACTTGTTCAGGAAACTGGGAAAACGCTTTGATAATACGACGATAACCCCCTGCCAACAGGTGCTCTGGGGTGATGTTAAAGCTCACTTTTGGCCGGAACCCACGTTTTGCGAACTCAGCTAAATCGACTTCTAATTTATCAATCACGAAGTTATCTATGATATGCATGAGTTTGTGTTCATGCAGTACCGCTAAAAACCATGGTCCTTGAATATCGCCAGCCGCAGTTCGCAACCGCAATAAAGCCTCGAAACCTAGCACTCGGCCAGTATGGGGGTTTAACTTAGGTTGATAGTGCAAGGTTAACTCACCAGAATTAAGAGCCTCGCTCACCTCAGCCAATGAATGGGCTGATTTATCCGCTTTGCTTTGATGGGTAGCAAAATGGGATTCAGTCTGCTCTTCGATTAAGCGTCCTGCAGCATAGCGTTTCACAAGTAAATCAGAGGCTTTTCCGGAAAGGCTTTGCTCACTATGTAGCCTCAAAAAAGGAGTATAAAGTGACGCATTTAAAATCACTAAACACAATTGCCACAAGGCGCCTCTTGGACCATCACTGAGCCACCAGCCACTGATAAATACCGGTGTAAACCACGGCAACTCGGCAACAACATGAAACTCCAACCACCCCGCACTCACCACCCAATACGTCAGTACTGCATTAAATAAAGGCGTAACAAAAAACGGTATGATAAGAAATGGGTTAAGTACCAAAGGCAGAGCATAAAGCATCACCTCGCTGATATTAAAAACCGCAAATGGTGCTGCTAACTTGGCAATTTGCTTATGATGCGGCGTCACTTTTTGCCAATAAATGGCTAAGATCAACCCCCACAAACAACCTGTACCGCCCATAATTACAAATGCAGTGTAAAGCTGCTGACCGTCAACGCCATTAAACAGTAGAAAGTCATCTAATTCAGTTGGGAATAACACCCCGTAGGTGTTGTCACCATGAATCCCAAAAAACCAAAACAAATGAGAAACCAACAATTTAAGCATTAATTTCGCTTCACTACTGATACCACTCAGTGCTGCAACTAGCGCTTCACCAAGCCCGTTTAGTGCGCTCTCCAATAGCGGTAAACCAAACAAAACAGCTGCCGACAACAATACATAAGGTAAGATGAGATTAAGGTGTTTACGTAAGAATAAACTGATGTTGCCTACTTCAACTAAGCGCAACCATTTAGCGCGCAGCATAAACTCAAGTGCATAACAACACACTATAGGCAGCAGCAGTGTATAAACGACACCCGCTTTTTGATCGATGACAATGCCATGTTCAGACTGGCTAAAGTAGCCACTGGTGGAAACAAAACAACTCAAAACTAAGATAGGCACTGCGATGGTATTCAGGCGTAGATTTTTTGACAAATGGTAGCTGATAGATAGCAACATCAGAATTGGAAAGGCGGCCCAAATAAAATGGTCGAAGGTCGCAAGTGTGGTACTTAACTGTTGCCATTTAAGGTAATACACCAATTGAGCAGCTAAGGTAATTAACGCCGCGCCAATAAAAAAGGGGATAAGCGCAATATAGCCCTCTCGTAACGACAACACTAAAGTGTTGGACGAAACGGCCAACGAGATGTCGGTAAACCTGCTACGCCAGTGTTTTGCCAAAACGCGTGCTCTTGTTCTTTTTGTTTTCTCCAATTTGGAAAAAAAACCAATAAAAATCAAGTACCGTTAGGTGAAATTTTTCAATATTGTTGGGGAGATAGCCTAGTTTTTTATTGAATTTTACACAATCAAGCGAATAAATCGACACCAATTAGACTGCGGATCTCTTGTCGCCGAGCGTCATTCGCAACGTTTTTATATGCAGAAATAGCAACGCCATTTTTAAAGTTTGGCTGGTCATAAATTGCGCTACGCTTGTCTTGTTGTTGAGCATCTAAAAGCGCAACCGCTTTATCACTACTGCGCACATAGTGCTTTTCAGCGTCTAATTGCTGCGTATTTTGCTGGCGTGACGAGGCATCCACAGGTTTTTGCTGTGGCCGCACTTGATAAGTATGTTGACCAGAAACTATCGACAATTGCATGTGTTGCGCTCAGTAAAGAGGTGATTAAACCACCACCTCCTTGAGTATAAACCGTTATTCTCGACCGGGCAATTTCTTCCACGTTACAGTATCACGCACATAGTGAGGTTCGGCCTCACTGGCGCTCACCGCCAAACCTTGGGCAAATTGCAGCTCTGCCATCGCAAGCATAAACTCAGCATTGGGTAAGGTCAGCTCATCTAAAATTGCTAAGCCAAGTTCAGCAGCGCGTTGCGGATAAGCTTGCCAAGCTGTACCAACAGCAGTAGCGGAAGTATTGCTTAAAGTGAGTGCTTCAGGCCTTAGTACCTGCTCCTCACCAATAGGTTGCATAACACCTTGGTCATCAAGCTGGTATTCGCAAACATAGATTTCGTCCATCCGAGCATCAATGCCAGCTATCACCTGAGTAACGCCATGTTTAGCAAAAGCTTCTTGCGCCATAGCTTGCAGTGTTGACACCCCGAGTAACTTAAGATTGCTCGAAAAACCCAGTCCTTGCGCTATTGCTACGCTTATCCGCACGCCAGTAAAACTACCAGGGCCACGGCCAAATACTAAGCCATCTAAGTCTTTTAAGCTGCAATGTGCAGCCTGGAGAACTCGGTCTATTTCAGGTAAAATTTTCTGACTATGCTGCTGTGGGCATACCTCAAAAAATCGCCACAACTCACCTTGGTATTGCAAAGTAATAGACAATGCTTCGGTTGACGCGTCTAACGCCAGTAAATTCATGCTCATTTATGCTATGGTCTCTAAAAATGCAAGCGCTTTACCTAAATCTCGGGTGCGTTGCATATTGGGTAAACTTTTAATAAATATCTGGCCGTAAGGCCTCGTTACTAAGCGATTATCGCAAATAACTAACACACCACGGTCTTTACTATCACGGATCAAACGCCCCACACCTTGCTTTAAACTGATCACAGCTTGCGGCAACTGAATCGCCGCGAACGGATCTTGACCGCGCTTTTCACAGTCCTGCATACGTGCTTGCAAAAGTGGGTCGTCTGGCGATGCAAACGGCAGTTTATCTATGATAACACAACTTAACGCGTCGCCACGGACATCGACACCTTCCCAGAACGCGGCGGTGCCAAGTAACACCGCATTCCCATGACGCACAAACTGCTCAAGGATGATCCGCTTTGAGGACTGCCCTTGCATAAACACAGGAAAAGGCAGCGTATCGCTCAACCCCTCATAAACCAAGTGCATCACACGATAACTGGTAAACAACAAAAAGCAGCGCCCTTTTGCGGCCAAGATCAGTTGTTTGGCGAGCTTGACTAACGCGTGCGGCATTAAGTCGTCACGGCTTTCAGGCAAATAACGCGGCATACACAGCAGTGCTTGCTGCTGGTAATCAAACGGGCTTTCTAATAGCAATTGCGATTGTGGCTTTAATCCTAAGCTATTGGCAAAGTGCTGCAAATTACCGTCGACGGACAAGGTCGCTGAGGTAAACACAAAACCTGCCTCGGTTTTCGCCATCATCTCGGCAAATTTGGCCGCGATATTTAACGGCGTAATATGAATATGTACGCTACGTTTGCCTGCTTCATACCAATAACTAAAACCGGTCTCATTAACATCAAAAATGCGTTCAAGCTTGCCCTTGAGGTTTAACGTACGTTCAAACACAGGCTCTATTTTTTCGCTACGATCCAAACACGTTTTTAACACTTGATAGAGAAAATCCAAGTCTGAGATCACTCGGTGTAAGCCATCACAAATATGACGCTCTTTTAACATCAATCGCCAATCGCCTTTGGCACCTTCGAGCGGAAAGGCCAAACGAAAGTCCGCCACAGCAGTTTCAAGCTTATTTAAGGTTCGGCCGAGTTGCAGCATATCTGGGATATCTGCACGATAAATGACGCGAATGTCGGCGATTAAGTCATTAAGTTGTTTAGTGCTAAAACTCTCTCCAAAGTAGTCACAGGCGATTTCAGGTAACTGGTGCGCTTCATCAAAAATGTAGCTATCGGCGGTTGGCATCAGCTCCGCAAAACCGCTATCTTTGACTGCCATATCGGCAAAAAAGAGATGATGGTTAATGACTACCACGTCCGCATCCATCGCCTTTAAACGCGCTTTGCGAATATAACAATCTTGAAAGTCAGGGCACTCTTTGCCTAAGCAATTATCCGCTGTGGAGTTAACATATGGCAAAACTTTGGCATCTTCTTCAATCCCCACACAATCTGCCAAGTCGCCATTATTGGTTTCAGTAGCAAATTTTGCCACCATAGCTAACTGGTGCATCACATCAGGGTCATCAGTGGGTACATGACTCACATGCTGCGAGAGGCGATACAAGCACAGATAGTTTGCTCGGCCTTTCAGTAAAGCGACTTTTTTCCCTACATCTAGGGCTTTTTGAATGGCGGGTAAATCACGATGAAAAAGCTGCTCTTGCAACGCTTTTGAGCCAGTGGAAATGATCACTTTTTGCTTACTGACAAGCGTAGGCACCAGATAAGCGAAGGTTTTGCCAGTCCCGGTTTCTGCCTCAATCACACATTGAGAACGTGAGGTGATTGCCTTGTCCACTTCCACCGCCATGGCAATTTGCGGTTCTCGTGGTTGATAACCGGGAAACTGCTTAGCAATGGGACCGTCGGCAGAAAATAACTGTTTAATACCGGTAACCTTGCGAAATTAAAATCAGTCACGATTTTACGGCGAGTACCGCCGCGCTGCAAGCTTCGCCGTGACAGCTTATGCCCAAATGTCTAAATGTTTCTCTTCTTGCTCATCTTCTTGCTGCTGTTGTGGTTTGTCTCGAGATTGCTCCTTTTTGGCCGCTTCGAGCTGTTTTTCACGACGCTTTTTTATCGCCTCGACTCGATTGCCAACGACTCCAGCAATAGCAAACGTGCGTTGATGATGCACATCAAGGCGGACTATTTTTGCCAAAAACGGGGTATATGCGTCCATACCATCCTCCTACTCGTACTTATTTCCTATATTATCGGCAGTTATAATTTATTCTTAAATTCATAGATTTTTCACTTGCCAAAGTTAACCTTGCTGTGTTTATCTATAAATGTAATCACTAATGACCAAATAACAAATAAGGTTTTGAACATGTTAAGTATCCTGACCACTGCATTCCATCATCACCATCATACATCGGAATAGCCTGTCAGGTATTTCGCTGGTGGGTTATTCCTTAAAGGAACCTCCGGCGAGCAGCACACTCAGATTTTAAATTTCGCCCCGAGGTTCCACCTTGGGGTTTTTCGTTTTAATACGTAGGAAATTTTAAAAATGAGTAGCAACAACAGATTACGCATCGCCATTCAAAAATCAGGACGCTTGTCCAAGGATTGTCAGGCACTGTTAAAACAGCTTGGCATCAAACTCAACCTTCGCGAAGAGCGCCTTATTGCGCATTCTACCAACATGCCTATCGACGTACTGCGCGTACGTGATGATGACATTCCAGGTCTGGTCATGGACGGAGTATGCGACTTAGGCATAGTGGGTGAAAACGTACTGGTTGAAGCTCAAGCAGAGCGCGCTAAGGGCGGCCAAAACGCTGAGGTGCAGAAACTCTCTGCACTAGACTTTGGCTACTGCCGCTTGGCCTTAGCTTGGCCGCAAGAGCTTGGTCCACAAACGCAAAATTGGTTTAACGGCAAACGTATTGCAACTACTTATCCGCAAATCTTAAAAGACTATTTGCGCCGCGCCAACATCGACGCCAAAGTGGTGGTTTTAACTGGCTCAGTTGAAGTTGCACCTCGGGCAGGCCTTGCCGATGCCATTTGTGATTTAGTCTCAACTGGCGCAACACTTGAAGCCAATGGCTTAATGCAAGGCGACACCATTTTAGAATCTAACGCCTGTCTAATTCAAAACACCAACCTAAGCTGCCCAGACAAGCTCGCCTTAATCAACAAATTACTGCCGCGTTTAAAGGGGGTACGTCAGGCCAAAGAAAGTAAATACATTATGCTGCACGCACCAAAAGCAAGACTTTCAGAAGTTTGCCAATTGTTGCCGGGTACAGGTCAACCTACGTTGTTGGCTTTAGCGGGTAATGATGACATGGTTGCGCTACACATGGTCAGCAGCGAAACGCTATTTTGGGAAACCATGGAAGAGCTCAAAACGCTAGGCGCGAGCTCGATTCTCGTGATGCCAATTGAAAAGATGATGGAGTAAGCCATGCTGTGCTGGAATGAGGAAAGCCCACAACAGCGTAAGCAGCTACTTGCTCGCCCTGCGGTAAGTGTGAGTGCCGATGTCAAGGCCGTTGTGGAAAACATCATAAACGACGTAGCAACTCGCGGCGACCAAGCTTTGCTTGATATGGCAAACCGTTTTGATGGTCGCACGCAGCCAAGATTATTGGTGCCGAGCGTCGAAATTGCGCAAAGCGCTGCGCTCCTGAGTGCTGAATTAAAAGCGGCTATCGAGCAAGCGTATCAAAATATTCGCAGTTTTCACGCCAAGCAACTACCGCAAGGCTACAGTCTTGAAACCCAACCGGGTGTAAGCTGTGAGCTACAATATCAAGCCATCGAAGCGGTTGGTTTGTACGTACCGGGCGGCAGCGCACCACTCCCCTCTTCGGTATTGATGCAAGGAGTGTGCGCACAGCTCAGTGGTGCTGAAGTCGTGCTAGCTACGCCAGTCAAAGGCAATGAAAAAATTAACCCTGCGATTTTATATGCGGCCAAATTATGCGGCATCACTAAGATAGTTGAAGCCGGTGGCGCTGGTGCGATTGCAGCAATGGCGCTTGGCACTGCAAGCGTGCAACGCGTGAATAAAGTATTTGGCCCAGGCAATAGTTTCGTCACTATGGCTAAACAATTATTGAGTCAGTCTTTGCCTGGCTTTGCCATTGACATGCCAGCTGGCCCTTCTGAGGTGTTAGTCATCGCCGATGAGCGCGCAAATCCAGCCTTTATTGCTGCTGACTTACTCTCGCAAGCAGAGCACGGCACGGACTCACAAGTGATTTTGCTGTGTAACAGCAAAGCCACAATCGAGGCGACTGAGCGACAACTTGAACTTCAACTCGCTACTTTGCCAAGAGCAGAGATTGCGCGTGCAGCCTTGGCTAACAGTAGTTTAATTTTGGTTGAGAGCTTGGAGCAAGCCTTTGCCATTAGTGCCGAATATGGTCCTGAGCACTTAATTTTACAGATTGCCGATGCCGAACGTTATGTGCCTTTAGTGAAAAATGCCGGTTCAGTGTTTGTCGGCGATTACACCCCTGAGTCTGCAGGTGATTATGCCTCTGGCACTAACCATGTTTTACCAACTTATGGCTATAGCAAAACCTATTCAAGCCTGAGTTTATTAGACTTTTATCGCACTTACACTATCCAGAAAATCAGCAAAAATGGACTAATCAACCTCAGCAGCGCAATTTTGCCACTGGCGAGCGCCGAAGGGTTAGATGCCCACGCCAATGCTGTAAAAATTCGACTTGAGGCACTCAATAATGACTAACATTTCTTTACCTGAAAATATTCAGGCGCTTAAAGCATACAGTTCGGCCAAGAGCCTCAAGCTATCGGGTACAACTTGGTTAAACGCCAATGAAAGCCCATACGCTAGAAATTTCTCAGTTGCCTTAAATGACTTTAACCGTTATCCCGACCCTCAGCCTGAGGCCGTGATCAACGCTTATGCACGCTACGCTGCATTAGCGCCTGATCAAGTGCTAATGACGCGCGGTGCCGACGAAGGGATTGAACTGTTGGTACGTACGTATTGTGCACCAGGAAAAGATAGTATCGCACTGTTTTTACCCACCTATGGCATGTACAAGGTGACAGCAGATACGCATAACGTGGCTATTAATAGTTTGACGCAAGCCTTGTTGCTTGACGGCAGTGTGGACGAAATCTTAGCTGCAATTGGTGATAGCAAATTGGTGTTTATCTGTAACCCAAATAATCCTACAGGCAGCCTCACTCCTGTGGCAAAAATAGCGGAACTTGCAAGTCGCTTAAGTGGCAAAGCTTTGCTTATCGTTGATGAGGCGTATATCGAGTTTTGTGCTGCGCAAACTGCGGTTGGTCTTGTCCAAGATTTTGCCAACGTGGTGGTGCTACGTACTCTATCGAAAGCCTTTGCCCTAGCGGGGCTGCGCACGGGCTTTACTTTAGCACAGCCAGAGGTACTTGCTCCTATTCGTAAAGTGATTGCTCCTTACCCTGTCGCAACTGTGGTTGCACGCATCGCGGAACAAGCACTCAGCCAAGATGCGATAACGCAAATGCGCCGCCAAGTGACAATTCTAAACGCAGCGAAACAAACCCTTGTCGGTTGGCTGCAAAATGCCAGCGCCGTTACCACTGTGCTACCGGGTGAAGGTAACTTTGTGACGTTAAAACTCAAAGACAAAGCCAGCATTGACCTTGCCATGCAACGCGGCTTAGTGATGCGCCAATTTACCCTTTATGGCGAAGACGATTGGCTACGCATTTCAATCGGCTGCGAAAACGAACTCAAACAAGTCAAACTCTGGTTAGACGCCATCAGCAATTAAGGAACAACATGACTACGCCCTATTTATTTATTGACCGCGACGGCACTATGATTGCAGAGCCTGTAGTAGACAAGCAGGTTGATAGTTTGGAAAAGCTTGAACTTTTACCCGGTGTGATCCCAGCGCTATTGACATTACAAGCCGCTGGCTATCGTTTAGTAATGGTCACCAACCAAGATGGTTTAGGCACCGACAGCTTCCCCGAAGCAGACTTTATTAAACCACAACAAAAAATGATGGATATCTTCAGCAGTCAAGGCATCCAATTTGATGACGTATTGATTTGCCCGCACTTTCAGCACGACAATTGCCAATGCCGTAAACCTAAAACGGGATTGCTAACTGAACTGATGCGCTCTGGCAAAGTCGACTTAGCTCGCTCTTATGTGATTGGTGACCGTCAAACCGATATAGGTCTGGCGGAAAACCTGTGCATTCAAGGTATTCTTTATAACAATAACTGGCCTGAAATCGTTACCCAACTCACCACTGCCAACCGCCAAGGTGAAGTAGTACGCAATACCAAAGAAACGCAAATTCGAGTCGCGCTTAATTTAGATAGTCAAAAACAAGGTAACATTACCACTGGACTTGGCTTTTTCGACCATATGCTTGATCAGATCCGCACCCACGCGAACCTTGGTTTAGTTATCGAAGCGAGCGGCGATTTACATATCGACGAGCACCACCTTGTTGAAGATGTGGGCATCGCACTTGGCCAAGCGCTGAAGCAAGCGCTTGGCACAAAAGCTCAAATTGGACGTTATGGATTTGCCTTGCCGATGGATGAGTGCAAAGCCGAGTGTCAGTTAGACTTATCAGGTCGCGCATCGTTTGTGTTAAATGCCAATTTTAGTCGCGAAAAAGTGGGCGACCTTGATGTCCAAATGGTCGAACACTTTTTTAAATCGCTGGCAGATAATGCCGCAATTAGTTTGATTTTGTCGGTCAGCGACGGTAATTGCCACCACCAAGTGGAAGGATTGTTTAAAGCCTTTGCTCGAGCGCTACGCATGGCGATAGCCAAAGATGCAAGCCAAGTCACCGCCAGTTCAAAGGGATGTTTATGATAGCCATAATTAACACGGGCTGCGCCAATATCAATTCAGTGCGCTTTGCGTTTGAAAGACTGGGCGTAACGCCCAAGGTTATTGATGCACCAGAACAACTGCGTGATTTTGAGCGCGCAGTGCTGCCGGGCGTTGGCCACGCGCAAGTGGCCATGCAGCGCTTACAACAAGGTGGTTGGCAAGCCGCAATACGAGAATATCAGCGTCCGCTTTTGGGCATTTGCCTTGGTATGCAATTACTTTGCGAAGCCACTGAAGAAGGCAACGTCACCTGTCTTGGCCTTATCCCCGGTAAAGTCCAGTTACTTGAAACCGGCACGTTAACCGCACCGCACATGGGTTGGAACAATCTTGAGGTAATCCAAGCTCACCCGCTTAGTGCTAACTTGCAGCCAAACGACCAAGTGTATTTTGTGCACAGCTTTGCCCATCAGCCTAATTCGGCTACGTTAGTGCAAGGCGAATATGGCCAAGCGTTTTCTGCCATTGTGGCCAAAGATAATTTTGCCGGTATGCAATTTCACCCTGAACGCAGTGCCAAAGTTGGCAGCACCCTTTTACGTAACTTTTTGACTTGGCAGGTGTAAAGGAAAGTCCATGATCATTCCAGCATTAGATGTATTACAAAATAAAATTGTCCGTTTATATCAAGGCAAATACGATACGGCCCAATTTTACCCCTATCAACTCGACGCAAGATTGCTCGACTATCAACAAAGTGGCGCCAGTAAACTGCATTTGGTTGATTTAGAAGGCGCGCGCGATCCCGCTCAAAAGCAGTGGCAGCATATTCAATTTGCCACCGCACAACTCAGCGTACCGTATCAAGTCGGTGGTGGTATTCGCCGTCGTGACGATGTCAAAGAGTGGCTAAAGGCCGGTGCAAATCAAGTCGTCATAGGCTCAATGGCGGTTGATAATCGTGAACAAGTCGGCGAATGGATAGCCGAATTTGGTGCAGAACGCTTTGTGATTGCGCTTGATGTCAATAAAACCGCCCATGGCTGGGCACCAGCAACCCATGGCTGGTTGGCAGATTCCGAGTTAGATCTATTCGAGTTATTAGACTATTACCTGAGCCTAGGTGTGGTCGATTTTCTCTGCACTGACATCAGTAAGGATGGTACCATGAGTGGCCCTTCGTTTGCGCTTTATGAGGCGATTGTTCAACACAATCCGGCCATTCGTGTACAAGCATCCGGTGGTGTCAGTAGTCTTGCCGACATTGAACAACTGATGGCTATCGGTGTTGCCGGAATTATTCTAGGTAAATCTTTGCTGGATGGCGCATTCACCGTTGAGGAGGCGCTGGCATGCTCTCAAAACGCATAATCCCGTGTCTTGATGTGAAACAAGGGCAAGTTGTTAAAGGGGTTAAATTTCAAGGCCATGAAGTAGTTGGTGATATTCTAACGCTCGCTCAGCAATATTCAGCAGCGGGCGCTGATGAACTGGTCTTTTACGAAATTAGCGCCTCAGTGGAAAAACGTTTGCTCGATGTCAATTGGGTGCGGGATATCGCACGCCACATCGATATTCCGTTTTGTGTAGCTGGTGGAATTAAATCGGTTGCCGATGCGGCAAAAGTGTTAGAACAAGGTGCTGATAAAATCTCTATCAATAGCCCTGCCATAGCCAGACCAGAACTTATCAAAGAGCTACATGACGAGTTTGGCAAGCAATGTGTAGTAGTCGGCATTGACAGCTTTTACGATGCAGCCCAAGGCAAATATTTGGTTTACCAGCTCACTGGCGACCCAAACGCGGCGAGCCAAACTCGCTACGAAACGGCAGAATGGGTAAAGCGCGTGCAAGATTTAGGCGCTGGTGAGATTGTACTTAACTGCATGAATCAAGATGGTGTGCGCAGTGGTTACGACCTTGAACAGTTGAGTGCGATCCGTTCCTTATGTCATGTACCGCTAATAGCCTCAGGTGGAGCCGGACAAATGGTCGACTTTAAAAACGTCTTTCAACACGCTCAAGTCGATGGCGCGTTAGCGGCGAGCGTATTTCATAAAGGCTTGATTGATATTGGCGAACTTAAGCAATATTTAGCAAATAACCAAGTGGCGGTAAGACAATGCAACTAACTCCCGATAATCTCACTCAACTTGATTTTGACAAGTCGCCGCTGATCCCAGCCATAGTTCAGGATGCGCTAACAGGTGTGGTCTTAATGCAGGGCTTTATGAACAGCGAAGCCATTGCGGTCACCTTTGCTAAGGGTCTTGTGACTTTCTACTCGCGCTCCAAGCAAAGGCTATGGACCAAAGGCGAAAGCTCTGAAAACTATTTACAGCTTGTCTCTGCACATACCGATTGCGATCAAGATGCGATTTTAGTGTTAGCAATACCTAAAGGCCCGACTTGTCATTTAGGTACTAGCAGCTGTTTTGGTGATGCAGCGCCCGAACTTGCCTTTCTTGGCGACTTAGAGCGGGTCATTGCCTCACGTCGTTTTGCCGACCCTGACACCAGCTATACCGCTTCACTATTTGCCAAAGACTTAAGCCGTTCATGCCAAAAAGTTGGTGAAGAAGGGGTTGAGGTGGCTTTAGCAGCAATGAAAAATGACAAAAACGAGCTACTCAATGAATCGGCGGACTTGTTATATCACTTAAGCGTCTTGCTACAGCGCTGTGACTTAGAGTTAAGCGAAGTCGTTAAGGTCCTAAAAGAAAGACACAAGTAATTGTAGTTAGCGCATAACCTCATGATATGCTTACGCCATTAATTTTGCTCTGGTGGTGTAAGCCTTTTTTACTTCGCAGTCACTGCGACCAAACCGCTTACGCTACATAGAACACTTCATTGGCTTTCTTCATCAGGTAACTTATGCAGTTTCAACTTTTGCGTAATGTGTTGTTTGCGCTACTTTGCTGTGCCATTGCTTCTGTACCGGAGCTACTCTACGGTATGCTCAACTCCAGTTATATTGCGTTTAAAAATCCCAAAGCTTATCTCATCACGTTAGTGCTTTTTACCGTGCTGAGTTTTGTAAAAAATCGCGTTTTTTTTGTCACGGTAACTCTCTTGGTGGCGTTTATCCAAAGCGGACAACTGATGTATTTCCATTATTTTGGTAATTTTTCCAGTGCCTTTGATATCAAATTACTATTTTTAGAAACTTACGACGCTCTTACCGGCTTTTGGGACGTTGCACCATTCTTACTGTTACCCGGCGTGATGCCAATCATATCAGCTGCGGCGATCAGCTTGCTTAGGGTACAACAGCAAGACAAACTGCGTCATTTTGGTGCCAGCCCGGTGCTTGTGATATTGCTCCTTTGTGCTCCTTTTGCACAGAGTTATAGCAGCAACGCATTTCAAAAGTTTCAACCTAACATAGGTCACTCGGCGCTAAAAAATGGCTTGTACTCAATGTCTTATTTTTTATCATTAGCCATTCGCAGTAATAACGAGACCATTACAGACTATCAACCTTATGTTGTGACATCCGTTCCAACAAGTGACTACAATATTGTGATACTGATGGGTGAGAGCTTAAGTACTTTGAATATGGGGCTGTATGGTTATGAGCGAGATACTACACCTGAACTAAACAAGCTAAAGTCCGATAGCAACTTTTTTTATACTCGTGCTATTTCTAGTGCGGTCACGACCCGCGTATCACTGGCGATGTTTTATAACGTGACCTATGAGCCAGACAACGCCAAACATTTGCGGAATATGGATACTGCGCTTTACAAACTGGCAAAACAACAAGGCTATCAAACCCATTATATCACCACGCAGAAAAATGCTGGCGCCCTCACGCACGCGTTTTCAATGGCGCATGTCGACACATGGCAAGATAACGATGCTTTATCTCGATTTGATGGAGAGTATGACAACCGGTTATTGTTGGCATTGCAAGAGTTGAACTTAGATTATCAGCAAAAGCAATTTATAACCTTACATATGCGCAGCGCCCATGCACCTTATGTTGATAATTATCCTCAAGAGCAAACTGTTTTCCCCACTGAAGGTCAACCTTACGCCCACTATATGCGTAACTCTTACGACAACTCAGTACGTTACACTGACAAAACCATTTCCGAGCTTATTGCCCACTTTAAGCACTCTAAGCAGCCAACGCTGATTTTCATGACCTCAGATCACGGCGAATTATTAGGTCAAGATGGTCGCTTTGGGCACAATCAAATTGACCTTGACGTTGCAGCGGTTCCCTTCTTACTTTACGCAGTTAACGATCCCGAGCAGCAGCTAAAAGATATCAAGAACCAATTTGGTTGTATGACCAACCACTACGAGATAAGTCGCCAAATTGCCAAACTACTTGGCGCGTATATTGAAAACCCCAATCAAGTGGCCGGTCAATACTACTTAAATGGTCAATCACCATATGGAGAAGCCGGGTTTAAACGCTACACTTTGGATAAGCACACGTGTAGCACACGCCTTAATTAATTTCCTTCAAGCCAAAGGCTGCCTATAACGGCGCAACCCTTTGGCTTTTACCTCTCCATTTTGCCTATCACAATTCCATACACGGCCCTTTAATGGGAAATTTCGAATAAAAACTCGTTTTATTGAAATAAATACAACACAATTAGGGTCTAACACTTCATTGCAACCAAAAATTCACAGTTAACGTGTAACCTAGGCGTTAACTAATAAGATTAAATGGCGAGTTATGGCTTACCCCCCAATTTTCTTAATTAACTTAGACGACAGTACCGAACGTTTAAAACATAGTTGGCAAGAGTTAAACAAATTTGCCATTCCTTTTGAACGCATTAGTGGCGTATATGGTAAAAAACTAAGTGAAGAGCAAATAAGCCAGCACTATAGTAAAACGCTTAATGAGCAAGTGTTTCATCGCCCGCTCGGCACTGGCGAGATTGGCTGTTACTTTAGCCACCGTAAAGCGTGGCAAACTATCGTTGACCGTAAGTTACCCTACGCAATTGTATTAGAAGATGATTTTAATCTGGCTGGCGACTTAAACGAGGTCGTCGCACAAATCGAATCCTTGCCGCTCGATTGGGAACTTATCAAACTGGCTGCGTATGAAAATCGCACTCGCCCAGTGGCGCATCGGCAGCCATTAAACCCGCCATTTGAACTGGTTGTACACAATAAACCTATCACTGGCTGTTGCGCTCAGGCAATAAGTTATGCTGGAGCCAAAAAGTTACTAGCTGCCACCGCAACCTTTGGTCGGCCTGTTGACACTGACATTCAACATAGTTGGGAAACCAAAGTCGCGGTATTTGCTCTAATGCCCTTTATAGTCAAACAAAGAACAGATCTCAATAGCGATATTCAAGCTAATTCCGGTAGCAAACGTATTGCGCAGCATAAACTACGAAAACTGAAGTTACAGCTCCAAGACAAGGTCAAAAATGCGCTATTTCGTCATAAACAAATCGCTGCACTAAAGCGAGTTTACGCAGAGCGAAATACGGCATCTGCGTCCAGCAAAAACAGGGCCTAGCGCACTGTCATTGCTGAACTAACTGAATCGAGCTGGTTTAGAATATAGCAAGTGCAAAGCTAGCATAGGGTTACACTCTGGTTATCATGGCAAAAATAACCTTGTAAACCGTTCAGAATGCAATCCTGTACGAACTTTGTAGGCCATTTTAGGCAAATGCAAAACTCAACTTTATTCTTTAGCTCAATAACCAAAACGCAAAGTTTGATTACTGAGCCAAATCAGCGGCCGACCATCACACACTTCGGGTAGCAATAGCTGGCGAAACTCGACATGCTTGAGCTGCCGGGAATAGCACTGCAAGTTGACCAATAATCAAACACGCCAGTGCGCCAAAGGCAAAGTAACTGCTCGGTATCGGGTTAAGTTCAAAGCGGGTAATGGTGTATTCGTTGAGTAAAATAGCCAGTACGACACCAATAAATACGCCTAGGCAAGTGATTAGTGCGTTTTCCATTAAGAAATAACGTAACACATGCCAGCGGCTGGCACCCAAAGCCCTACGCACACCAATTTGTTTACGGCGTTTCAATATTGCAAAGCGTGCTTGGCCAAAAATACCGAAGGCAGTAACAAAAGACAGCGCCAGTACCACCATCCATAAAGTGTTTAGCGCGGCGTTTTCTCTTTCATAAGTACGCGCTTTTAGCTCATCAACCGATTCCATATAATCGATATGACGCTTAGGCGTTGCGATTAAATAATCACGTACTTGCGTTCTCGCTTCAGCCAGTTGTTCAGGTTTCGCACGCACTACCAAGGTAAGCACTTTACCTGCTTCGCGTACTGGTTTTAATACTGACATTTCCGAGGCATGCCATACTCCCCAAGGTGCGTGCATGCGCTCTACAATCCCTTTAACATGATGAGGTACTTGGGTTAAGTAGATGGTTTTACCTAGCGCTTGTTGCCAATCGTCTGGGTAAAGAAGTTCCGCTAAAGCTTGGGTGATCACAAGCTCGCTCGGCTGAGCTTGTGCTTCATATGCAACGGTAAGTTCTTCAGCTTGGCTAAAGGTCTCACCAAGCACTAAAGTTAAACCTAGTGTTTCTAGCACCTTGGCATCTGCCATATAGGTAGCTGCCCAAGTTTCTTTGCGATCTTCAGGGCGCTTTGTCACTTCATCAATTGCTCCCCAGCCAGCATAAGGCACACTGGATAGGTAAGAAACGGCTTCCACTGCAGATAAGGCACCTATTCCCGCAATAGCTTCGTTCAAACGCGCTTCATATTCATCCTCAGCAAAAGGTTGGTTGGCGACCACGCGAAATATTTGCGCTTGAGCGATACCGCTATCACGAGCAATCATCTGCTGTTTTTCAACTATCATAAAGATGGCGTTGACTAACACGGTAAAAGTGATAGCCACTTGCAAAGCCAGCAAAAGTGGCCCGAGCTTACTGGCTCGCAAGGTTTTAAGGATGGGTAATAAATCTTTCATTGGCTATCCTTATAAACTTTTTAGCTGACTAGCGGGCTGAATATTGATGGCTTTACGAATGGGCAACAAGCCAAACAATAAAGTAGCAGATATTGTCAGTAATACCGTCATTGCGATCAACGTCGCATTCATTTGCATTAACTCAGCATCCAAATAACTGTAAGCTTCTTTGGTTACGTGCAAACCAATAAACGACAACAACAAGCCACATAATGCAGCTAATCCCCCCAACAGTAACATTTCACAGCTATATTGGATAAACAAGTCTTGCTTACTGGCACCTATCGCGCGGCGCAAGCCGATTTCAGCAGCTTTAGCGTGAAACTTAGCTGTCATTAAGCTCATACAGTTAAGTAAACAAACGAATAAGAACAAAAATGCCAGCCACACGCCAATTTTACTGTCTTTTGACACCACTTCTTCATACGTAAGGTAATCTTGAATATCACGTAACTTATGGTATCCCTCACGTTGAAAACGGCCAGTTTTGCGCTGTTCATTGGCATAATTATAGATAAAGTCCATATATCGCTGTTTATCTTCTGCACTTTCCAACTGCACCCAAAAATAGATCCAAGTACATTCTGAACTAAAGAAAGCCTTCACTGATTCATCATCAGGACTTTTCCAACAGCGATAGGCAATTTCATTCTTCGCGAGAATTTCGTTATTGATTTGATTATAAAACGGAATAAATACATCACGGGTGTGCTGAAACGCTTCATAAGAGCTACCGTAAAATTTTGGTAATAAAGGCCAAGTATCAAGTACACCGACTATTCGATATAAGCGCTCACCAATCATGATATTTTCGCCAAGTGAATTTTTACCATCAAATAGTTCATCATTAAAACGCTTTGAGATCACTACCACATCAGCGCCTTTGGCATCATCTTCGCTTGACCAAGGCATGCCATATAAAAATGGTGACTTAAACATGGTAAAAAAATCTACCGTTACGGTCAGAAACTCTTTACTCTGTGCTTGCGACTCTGACTGCTTTGCCGCGTAGACTAAGTCTTTAGAGCCACCAATCGCAGTCTGATACTTGGCTTGCTTGGCAGCCAACAAGTTATGGGCGTCTTGAAAGGTTAAAAACCGTGTCACCCGCTCTTCATCGCCATCATAGGCAAACGGTTTCTCCGGCCCCCAACTGTTTAACTGCACAATAAAAGTGCGGTCTCCCAAACCAGGGAGCGGATCTTTCGACATCATATAATTGACCGTATAGGTGGTCATTGCAGCTGCTATGCCAACCGCGATGGTCAGTACAATCAATATACTCAGTAAAGGCGTGGTTCTAATACTTAGCCACGCAACTTTTAGGTAGTAAGCAAACATCACTAATCCTTATGCTATCGCAGCGGCTTTAACGTTACGCTGAGACTCGCTCAAAATACCATCACGCACTTCAATAATGCGCTCTGCTTGCTGTGCTTGCTGAGGGTCGTGCGTAACCATAATGATGCTAGTACCTTGGCGCTGAATGTCTGTTAAGAGTGCCATGATGCCAGTGGCCATTTGCGAGTCCAAATTGCCGGTCGGTTCATCGGCTAACAGAAAAGACGGTGTACCAGCCAAAGCGCGCGCAATTGCCACCCGCTGTTGCTGCCCACCTGATAGTTGCTGTGGATAATGCCCTTTACGTCCAGCTAAACCGACTTGTTCCAAAGCGCCCATAATTCGGTTATGGCGCTCTTTACTGTTGAATTGCCGATAGCGTAACGGCATGTCGATGTTGTCGTATAAGTTAAGCTCTGGAATAAGGTTAAAACTCTGAAAAATAAAACCAATTTTCTCATTGCGAATTTTTGAACGATCTTTATCGTTGAGTAAGGTGATGTCTTGCCCATCCAGAAAATACTGCCCTGCACTATGGTTTTCAAGCAAACCTGCGATGTTAAGAAAAGTGGTTTTCCCAGAGCCTGAAGGCCCTGTTACAGCAACAAATTCGCCTTGTGCTATGTTTAAATCAAAAGGACACAAAGCTTGTGTCTGTATACTGTCCGTGTAATACGTTTTTGCTACTTGAACCATTTTTAACATGTTAAAATCCTTTATTATTCTATTATTCTCGCTTGTTGTGCTTGCTTAAAAACCCGTAAGTCAGAAACGACTACCGTATCCCCTTTAGATAAGCCCGCCAACACTTCAATTTGAGTCAGGCTCTGGGCGCCAAGTTGGATACGTGTTTTTACCGCTTTTTCTTGCTGAACCAAATAAGTAAATTGCCCACCTTGAGATTGCTCAAACTGCCCTCTTGGCAAATACAATACATTGTCTTTTTGCTCTAAAATAATCCGGCTGGTTAGACGCTGGTTTTGCTTAAGGCCCAAACTCTCGCTCTCTAACAAGCGAATTTTTCCCGCAATACTACCTTTACTAATTTCCGGCGAAATCGCGGTTAGTTCGCCCAAAATATTACGATTATTGACAAACACTTCGGCTTGCATGCCCAAAGCTAAATCATCGCCATACTGCTCAGGGATTTGCACTTCAACTTCAAATTTAGATAAATCTACCACCGTGACCAAAGGCTGGTTTTTCGTCACATTGGTCTTTTGTTCGACTATTAAATTTCCAACCAGTCCGGCAACTGGGGATAACAGTTGAAGTGCGGCAACCCGACGTTCAAGCTCCTCAACCACAACTTGTTGACGGTTGTATTCGAGCTCACGATTTTTCACTTCAAACTTGTGGCTCTCGCGCAATAAATCGATTTCTTTTAGCGTTAATGCGTATTCTCGTTCAGCATTCTGTAGTTCGTCTTTGGCTTTCTGAAAGTCAATATCGCTGACTACTTGCTTGTCTTTACCCTCTTGGGAGCGACGCATTTCTCGTTTAGCAGCGTTTAAAGCAACTTCTGCACGGCCTATATTGTTCTCATGGGCTAACGCTTTTTGTTTAGCATGAATACGTTCGCGCTCAAGTGCACTGAACAAGCGATCACGCTCTGCTCGTTGCTGCGCCAGTTCACTAGTCAGTTCTGGACTGTCAATCTCAGCAAGTAACTGGCCTACACTGACGGTATCCCCAGCCGCAACGGCGTAAGTTACGGTTCCTGACGATGGGCTATAAATCGTTGGGCGTTTTGCGGCGACCACTTTACCTTGCACTGAAATATCTCGCACAAACTCACCTTGTTGCACTTGTGCTAACTTAAGTTCGCTACGCACTATCGCACGCTCCCCGCTGAACCATGCATAAACAGCAGGCACAACTAAATACCCTGCAATGAGTATACTTGCAGCAATCACCCACTTACGCCAACTGAGTTGCCTGTGCTCAATTACTGTATCCTGTGCGCTGGTATCTGGGATGTAACTCATTGGCAGTCCTTGCGATATTTGTACCTAATAAATCTAATACCTGACTATAATATTTTTCCGTTTTATTTTCATCTTATTTACATAAATATTTTTTAGTCACTTAATGTATGCAAGATAAATCTTGATGTGTGAGCTTAATAGTTGAGTTGTTCTCTGGCTTGTAAGACTATCTTTTCTGTCAATAAAAAAGGCGACCTAAGTCGCCTCAGACTGTTGAAAAAGGGCTAGACACAGATCTAGCCCTTTGATCTAATAAGCACAGTGAGTATCGAGAGTTCACCA
>NZ_JBHRSD010000013.1:0-31955 GCF_042643375.1 Pseudoalteromonas fenneropenaei | reverse complement strand
AAAAGCAGTATAAGATCATAAAATTATGTCAAGGTAAAGTTCATGATCTTGCCCTGGGGTTATGCCTTTAAATTTATCAATGTATGGAATTGGGCAAAGTTTAGTGAGAGTTAAACTAGGCGGGAAACTTGGACAAAATCTTTATTTCACAATTGGTTGATAGTGATCGAAGTGCTGTGTTTGATTTGCTTCAATACCAGCAAACCATGAGGTTTTTGGGCCCTAGAAGGCCTTTGACAGACGAAGAAGCAGAAGCTTGGTTTGCTAACGAGCAACAGGCAGAAACTAGGTTTGCTTTCAGATCTGCTGAATCAAACGAAATTGTTGGTTTTTGCGGAATTACACTACTTGATGGCGAGCTAGACTTTGGGTATTTCATTCGTCAGAAGTTTTGCGGACAAGGGTTAGCGCCTCTTATGTGCAAGTTAGCAATATTCAAGCTGGCTCAAACCACCGACTTAGCCCAAGTGAAAGTGTTCATTGCTTCAGATAATGTGGGTAGCCAAAATGTGGCGCAGAAACTTGGCTGGCAAAGAAAGTGTGTCGCTGAGAATGAATTTGAGGCAGGGCACTTGTATCAAATCTGCCCATAACAATCAATTTAAGCAGGTTCGCAACGCTCGGCATTTTCGGTTTGAATCGGCAGTGTTTGTGCTACAAAGGTTGAGGTAGGGTAGTTGCGTTGCTTACTACTTAATTGTGCGTTGAGGCTAAAGAATTACTCGGAATTGAAAATTACAGGTTTAAATTTATGTACTAAGAGTGCGTAAAAAATACTTTTTCAGTAGAAAAAGGCCGCAGAATTCACATAGAAACGTATTTTGATGCTTTATTTTAGCAATTTTTGTGGCTGTTTTTACTAAAATAGAAACTCTACAGTTGATCTATCCTCCCAAATTTAAAACCATGACATTGATGAGATTGCCAATAAACTGGAACCAATGGAGATCTCAAAATAAAAAGCGTTACTCTGAAGAACAAATCATCAAAGCTATCAAGAAAAGCGGACTTGAGCGCCACGCGGGTGGCACTGCTGCAAGTGAAGAGCCCGCTTAAGTGATATTACTATGCAACACCGGTATTTATTCGTTACTTATCAAAGTCATGACAAGTTGCGCGCCAAGCTGGCGTGCTGCTTTATGGTCCCAAACTAAGGTGCCCTGTGGATTTCTGATCTGCTTCATCGCAGCTTCAAATAGAATAGACGTTGCGCCAAATTGTTCATGCACATACGTTGTTGCTTTTTTTGAGCCGCAGGCACTCGCGCAGGTTGTCGAACCGCAGCCCGTTTGAGCAGAGTCGTAGTCTATTTGGTCTTGAAACAACTCACTATGCTGCGCCAATCTTAGTTTTAACTTTTCACCCTGCCGCGCATTTTTTTCAACCATCATAAAGTTATAGGGCAAAGTTTCATCACCGTGTAAATCTATGAACAAGTCTACCCCGGTTGACTTCATGGCTTGCATCACATGGAAAACCTCAGGGCATAGTTCTACAGATGGTTGATGCCATTGCCGATTTAAATCTATGCCGAGTGCGTTGGTTCTGTGGTTACCAAGGTGGCTGCCATCGGGATTCATGTTAGCTATGATATTGAATGTGATATTTTCGAGCGCGTTGTCGCTCACTGCCAATAGCGCTTCAATAACGCCATGGGCTATCCATTGCGCAACGGTTTCGCCGGGATGTTGCCGTGCAATAATCCAGATTTGTTTGGATGAGGCCGAACAAGCGCCAACGCTCACCATTTCAATTGCGCGATGCTGAGTTGTAAAACCAATTGTCGTCAGTTTCATCTTACTCGATTTTGCGCAATCGCTAAGTAACGAGTTCTGCATTGATGAGCTGTAGGGTACAAAATAAGCGTAATACACTAATTTTGAATGCGCTTGGTGGGTAAAAACGAGTTCGCCATTGTTATAGGTGGTCTCGATACTAAACCACTCGATATTATCGTAAGAAGCAAATGCGCGGTGATCGTTCCAGCCTTGGCTAAAACTTGCTTTGCTAGCATTGCTGATGCGAATACGGTGCTGCGCGGGCTCGGTGGTTTCAACTGAAAAATAGAACCATTGTTTTGCGCAGGCGATATTGTCGCTTTTGAGGGCAAGCTGGATCTCATCAGCAGTATTTGCTTGTAGAACCGCAATAGAACCCCCTTCGAAGTCAGAATTTATGATGAGCATAGCGGTCTCCCTAAATTGTCATTGCTAACAATTCGATAGTGAACCCGGTCACTATCGCAGTCGCAAGCACCAATAAAACAAAGGCAATTAGTAACGGCCATTTGAACATTTTTCTCAGCATGATCATTTCTGGCAAACTTGCGCCAGCCCCAGCAATGGTTAAAGACATCACTGCACCGACACTTAAACCTTTTGCAATCATAGATGCTGCAATTGGGATCATGGTCGATGCTCTCACATACAAGAAAATGCCGATAAGAGCCGAGAGCGGAATAAGTAAATAGACATTGATAGTGGCTAAGGTGTCAAAAGCACTCACAGGAACAAATCCATGTAAAAGAGCACCGATTGCAACACCGAGCACCATATAAGGCAGCATTTCTTTGAGTTGTTTTAACGCACCCAACATTAGTGTTTGAGCGGTAGTCATTGGAGAGATTTTGCTTGTTCCGCCACACTTTTTACTTGAGCAAGTTGTGACCTCTTGTACTGGCTCGGAGTCGTCTGTGCAGGCTGTTTTACAGGTCGCCTGTAGGGGCTCAAATAACTCAGGGCGAATATAGCTTTGAAAGTTGAATTTCTGCAGCAGCGCGCCAGATAAACCAGCCATTGTAATCACACAGATGGAATAAATGATGGTGACTGCTGGCGAAAATGTGATCCAAAACAGCGAAATAACAAAGGGGTTAAGTAAGGGGGAGGTGATTAAAAACGCCATAAGTGGTCCGAACGACGCGTTAGCCCTTATCAGCCCAACTAGCATCGGGAGGGTAGAGCAACTACAAAAAGGAGTGATTGCTCCTAATCCCATTGCAACACCATAGCCAGTATTGCCCGTTAACAACGTGGTGATTTTGCTTGTTGGGAGGTATAAATTAACAGCGCTGACCAACATACTGATAATTAGAAATAGTATTGCCAGCTCTGTAAATGCAGAGACAAAGAAGTCTGCCGCCAATTGCCAAGTGTTCGTTTGATTCATTGTTCTTTCCATATTTCTGGTATTTTCGAATTGTTAGTTAAATGAATGTTGCTTATGGTGAGCAACATTCCGATTGTAAGTAATCAATGAGTCCGTTTAATTGCTTAAACTGCGCGTGGCAGCGCAGTACTCTGCCTTCGCGAGTTTGAGTGATAAGGCCCACCTTTACCAACCTTGCGATATGGTGAGATAAAGTCGAGCCAGGGATATCCAATTTATCTTGGATTTCTGACACAGCTAAACCAGCATGTCCCGCTTTTACTAAAATTTTGTAGATGTTTAATCTAACCACGTGGCCTAGTTCAGCCAATTGAGAGGCTGCTTCTTCTATCTTCATAGCGGTACTTAAGTTAATAACCATAATTCTAGAGTATTGGAAATATTTAACAGGTGCAAGTAAAAATTTTGCGCCCTAGATAAATATACCAATAGGCTGATTTGGGGTTGTGGTAGAAAAGATTTTGAGTGAATAGCAATAAGTTGCTAATTGACTGTCCTTGACTGGTATTGTTGTGAATAGGTTGATTTTTATCAACTTTATCAACTTTATCAACTTTATCAATCAAATAGAGGTATGTTTTGGGTTCTGATGGAGTAAATTTAAAGGCTGTTACTACGGCAATGCTTGCTCAAAGGGCACTTGGTTTTGAACGGCATGGGTTGGTAGCTAAGTTTGTACCAACAACAGCTCATATTGTTAATGATAAGCCTAAGCACCACATAAAGTGGCACTTAGATATAACATGCAGGTGACTCAATTTACGGTGGCATTTGATGCTTGTTATGCTATCGCAAGTGAGTGTGGAAAAGGCGTTAGTCCTTGAAAAAGCTATCCTGATTTTGCGCCAACATGGCTTCTGCTTCTTCAATCAGCTTTTGTTTATCAAGCTCTGAGAGCTGGTAATCCTGTTGCAAAGGTGAAGTGATCTTATGGTTTTCCATTGACCATTCACCTAAGTCGATTAGCTGACAGCGCTTTGAGCAAAACGGGCGGTATTCGCTTTGCGCGTTCCACACCACCTCAGTCTGACAAGTGGGGCAAGATACTTTTGTTGACATGGTTTACTTCTCTGACTTGATTTGTTGCAAGTCTAACCTGCTGTGAGTAGGGGTCAAGATGAAATCTGGCTGGTAGGCGGGTTTTATACCAACAGATTTTGTTATGACAAACGCGATATAAAATTGCGCTTACAGAAATTTGCACCCCTTTGCATGTGGACGGAGTTTTACACTACGCAAAGTTGAGAGTTTACCCCTCGCTAAGTTATCTATGGCAATGATCTAATTGTAGATATCACGCAAAGCCTGCGTGATGATACGCACCTACTGTATGAAATGGGTGGTTTGGAGCCGCAAATTAAAGTAGAAAAAGGGGCTTTCTCCCACCCCTTTTCCTTGTGCTCAGTTCTCGGTATAGCAAGATAAGCTTTAACTGAACATTTCCAGAGGGTGTGGCTGCATATCTTTTGGAAAACGAATGTAGTAGGTGAGGCCTTGGCCTTCTTCACTTTCCACTTCAATTTCACCGTTTAAGGTTTGTTTTACCAAGTTCAGGGTAATATGTGTACCAAGACCACTGCCACCTTGATCTCGTTTAGTGGTAAAGAAGGGGTCAAACAGCTTTTCTAGCTGAGCTTTACTGACACCACGGCCATTGTCTTTATAAATGATTTTAACGTCGTCATTTTCTTCGGTGATCATAATATCTATTGTACCCACACTGATATCTTCAAAACCGTGGATCAGCGAGTTCATGATCAAATTAGTGAAAATTTGGCTGATGGCACCGGCTGGTAAGTTCAAAATTAAGTCACCAGGACATGAAACATTAATCTTATGCTTGGTCTTTTTCAGTTTTGGGTGTAACGAACGGATCACTTCACCCAAATATTCTTTAAAGTTAATCGTTCGTATCGCTTCACTGGCTTGATCAACCGCGATTTGCTTAAAGCTTGCTACCAGCTCGCTAGCGCGGTCTAAATTGGTGGTAAGCAAGCTGGTGCTTTGTTTGGCATCATTAATAAACTCTTCTAGTGCTTTTGGCGACAGCGTCTTTTCTTTATACGCGACTTCCAGCTGCTCTAAGCGCTCTTGCAAGAAAGATGTGGCTGTTACACCGATACCAACAGGAGTATTAATATCATGGGTAATACCCGCTACCAAACCACCGAGCGCCGCCATTTTCTCTGAACCTACCAAACGCTCCTGTGCAAGGTTAAGCTCATCGAGGTAGCGTTCCAGCTCTTTTTGTTTAGTCAGCAGTTCTTGCTCGGTTTGACGCCGCCTATCAATTTCTTCTGTTAAAGTCAGTTTTTGTTTTTCAAGCTCGTACTTCTGCTGCTGCAGATCCATCATGGCTTGGCTGAGATTGGAGGTTTTTCTTGCCACCTCTTGCTCAAGTTGTAGGTTGTGCTGGTCGAGCTTTTCATTACTGATCAAAAGCTCTTTTTGGGTTTGGTCGAGTTTTTTGCGGTATTCAGAGATTTTATCAATCAATTTATTGAACGCTTCTTCCATCACTTTAAGTTCGTTGCGCTCAGTGGTATCAAGTTCAATACGGTGCCCTTCGGCGTTATCAATTTCAAAGTCTTCAATTTGCTCGGTAAGTTGCGACAGGGGTTCGGTCAACAACTTACGGAAGGCGAGCAAAAACAAGATAATCAAGAATGTGGTCTTGATCATCGCGTTGCCAATTAAGAAATAAATAGAAATCATGATACGGCTAAATACCACCTCACGACTAGAAAACAGCGTTACGTCACCAACTTGAGTGGCACGGCCGGAGAATTCAAAAATCAAAGGGAAGGTATACCCGAACAAACCCGATGGGGTATCTTCAATAATGGCTTCTTCTTGCACTAGCTGTTGGCTGTAAAGTTCATGAATATCTAAAGAGCGGCCTAATTGAGAAATAATTTCACCGCTGTCGTCACGCACTATGATCCCTTCAATCATAGGAATCGCAAGCAACCCCTCAGCAGTAGTGACGGTTTGCTTAGTGTTTAACTCCCAAATCGCGCGCGTTAAGCTGCGACTGAAAGTTTTTTGTAACATGGTCAGCTCATTACGAATATAGTCTTTAGTATTAACATACTCCGCAACCACTTGACCGCAGGTTACGACAAATGTTAATAAGAAGTAAACTGAAAGCACGTTAGTGAGTAGCTTTTTAGATAGGCTTTTTTGTAGCATGAACGAACTCGTGCTCCTCAATAAAGTTCACGGCTTATTATCTTGTATAAACTTAGCTAATAACTGATTAAAAATAAATAAATATAAGTGAATTATCGCAAAGCAGCGGCATTTGACCACAGATTTAAGATAACGCACTTACATTACTCAAACGAGTTATGTTATATAGGGCGCCACCGTGTAGGCGTTTTAATTTTACCATAATTGCGATTGAACATTTTAGCCGCGTTGCGGCTTGAAGGTGCATGAGCGAAAAGATTGAATCAATTTGGCGGCGAGTGGGCTTATCGATAGCGTTTTGTCACGGCTTGCCCGTATTTAATTTGAGTCTATGAGACATGCAAACTTGTACGTTAATGGTATTTCGGTAGGGCACCATGAGTTATTCAGTTCTAATTTGTGACGATTCTAACGTTGCACGTAAACAGGTAAAACGCTGTCTGACTGGTGCAATTGAGGCAGACTTTGTTGAAGCGGCGCATGGTGCACAAGCAATGAGCTTAATGCAACAGCGTCATTTTGACTTAGTTTGTTTGGATTTAACTATGCCTGAGCTCGACGGAATTGGTGTGCTCGAACGTATCAAACAGCAGCGCATAGAAAGCTTTGTGGTGGTGATCTCCGCAGATATTCAAAGCGAAATGAAATCACGCGTTGCAGGCTTAGGTGCGTTGGATTTTATTGAAAAACCAGTTAAAGCAGATGCACTACTAAATGTGCTGCACAAATTTGGGATTCGCTAGGCTTTACATTGTTGAATACTTGTAATGCTAAATCGCCAATTTTAGTCGCACAGCTATACTATTGCTGGATATTTGAAGTAATTACTATACGGGCTATGCGAACATAATTCCCAAAACGCGCGTTCGCACCCAAGTCATTTCGCTCACTTGCCAAATTCAATTCAACTTCACCCTTTTGCTTCACAATTGTACTAAAAGCGCTACAGGCGCGGTTTGTTCAAAATGAAAATTTTGCATCAGATTGTGACTTTTTTGTGCTTGACAGTTTGACGCCTTTTGCGGCAGTCTAGAGCGCATGAAAACAAAATTATTTACCACCTCGACCATTATTACCACCACCATCCTTTCGGGATAGTGGCATAGGTCGGTGCGCGTTTAGAAAAGGCCTGTGTTCACTAAGAACACAGGCCTTTTTTCGTTTTAGGAATGAGGAAACATAAATTATGCGAGTATTGAAGTTTGGCGGTTCGTCTTTAGCTGATTTTGCCTGCTTGTCCAAAGTGAAGGCGTTGATTGAATCTTACGCTGGCGAAGAAGCTTTGATTGTTTTATCTGCGCCCGGTGGCGTTACTGATCACTTAGTAGCGTTAGCTGATTTAGCTGCCGCAGGCGAGGATTACAGTGCTAAATGGCAAGCTTTAGTCAGCCGCTGTGAATCGCTAGTAAAGGCCGTGACAGCAGAATATGGCGAAGTCAAACACTGGCCTGATTTTGCCGCGCTGGCTGACAAACTGGCTGGAGTTAAGTTACTAAAACATTGCCCAGATCAAGTCAGAGCTTACGTTATCAGCTTTGGTGAGCGCGTCAGCGTGGCGCTGATGCAAACTATGCTTGGTCAACATCAGGCATTTTACCTAGAAGCGACAGATTGCGTACTGACAGAAGGTAGCTATTTGGAAGCTGAAGCTGACTTGGTTGCCAGTAAGGCTGCATTTCGTGCCGTATTACGAGCCAATGCGTTTCGCTATTACGTGATGCCTGGGTTTACTGGTAAGAATGCAGCTGGCGAGCTCACTGTGCTTGGACGCAATGGCTCAGATTACTCGGCGGCAATTGCAGCAGCCTGCCTGGAAGCTGAGGTGTGCCAAATTTGGACTGACGTAGATGGGGTGTATAACGCCGACCCGCGTTTTATCAAAAAAGCCACTAAGGTTGACTCATTATCCTACAAAGAAGCGATGGAACTGTCTTACTTCGGTGCCAAGGTGTTACACCCAAAAACGATTTTACCTTGCGCCAAAGCTGGTGTGCCTTGCGAAATCAAAAATACCCATAACCCAGATGTCCCTGGCTCTATGATAAGCCACGAGAGCAAAGGTAACGAAACCGTCAAAGCTTTGTCGAGCTTGGAAAAGCTAGCCATGTTGACTGTTTCAGGCCCAGGTATGAAGGGAAAGGTGGGGATGGCAGCGCGGGTTTTTTCAGCGCTGGCTAACGACAATGTTTCTATCGTACTTATCACGCAATCATCGTGTGAGTTTAGTATCAGTTTTTGTGTGCATAATAGTGACCTAGCCCTTGCCCTCAATGCGCTTGAAAAAGCGTTTGAATTGGAAGCCAAAGCAGGCTTAATTGAACCTATTCAAGTGCAGCGCGATTTAGCGATTGTGACGTTAGTTGGCGATAACATGAAAGCCCATAAAGGGCTTGCGGCGAAGTTTTTTGCCTCTTTAGCACAAGCCCAAGTGAACATAGTTGCAATTGCGCAAGACTCGACAGAAAGTGCGATTTCAGCGGTCATTGACGGTACTTTATGTAATGACGCGGTGAAAGTGTGCCATGAAAACTTCTTTACTCATGTACCTTCAATTGATGTGTTTTTGCTCGGTGTCGGTTTAGTCGGCAAAGAACTTATTAAGCAGCTTGAAAAGCAGCAAGCCTGGTTAGAGGCGCGCAACATTAAACTGAATTTATATGGTGTCGCTAACTCCAGACAATGTTACCTCAACGCCGAAGGTGTGCCGTTTGCTACCTGGAAGCAACAGCTTGCCGATGAGTCAGAGGCATTTAGCTTAACGCGTGTGGAGCAATTCGTACGTGATAACCACTTAATCAATCCAGTATTGGTTGATTGTAGCTCGTCGCAATATTTGGCGGATCAATATGCTGATTTCTTGGCTGCGGGTTTCCATGTCGTGGCTGCCAATAAAAAAGCCAATACAGGTAGCTTTGCGTATTATCAAAAGCTTAAAGCCAATGCGTTGAAAACCCGGCGTAAATTCCTCTATGAAACTAACGTAGGGGCGGGTTTGCCAGTACTTGATAACCTGCAACTCTTGTTTGGCGCGGGTGATGAACTGTTGTCATTTAACGGTATTCTATCTGGTTCATTATCTTATATGTTTGGTGTGATTGAAGATGGTTTAAGCCTGTCTGAGGCCACAGAGCAAGCGAAAGCCAATGGCTTTACTGAGCCAGATCCGCGAGATGACCTATCTGGCACTGATGTTGCCCGTAAACTGTTGATCATTGCACGCGAGTCAGGCTTAGCATTAGAGCTTGAGGATATTGAAGTAGAGCCTGTGGTGCCGGTTGAATTTGCCAAAGGTAGCAATGTGGATGAATTTATGGCGCGGTTGCCAGAGCTAAATGCCGCATTTGCAGATCGCGTGCAAAGTGCTGCCAGCGAAGGCAAAGTGCTGCGTTATGTCGGTTCAATCGTCAATGGCCGTTGTAAAGTGGGTATTGAAGCGGTGGATAAACAACATGCTTTGTATGATATCCGTGACGGAGAAAATGCTTTGGCGATTTTAAGTCAGTATTATCAGCCGCGTCCATTTGTGATCCGTGGCTATGGCGCGGGTGCGGAAGTGACCTCTGCTGGGGTATTTGCTGACATCTTAAAAACATTGTCGCGTTAATTCAGGTTAGGGATCGGAGTTTATTATGTTGAGTTTTTATGCCCCAGCCTCAATTGGCAATTTTTGTGTGGGGTTTGATTCTTTGGGTGCCGCTTTGGCACCTTTAGATGGGAGTTTATTAGGGGATGTAGTGCATGTTGCTGCGGCATCTCAAGACCAATTTCGTTGTACGGGGCCGTACGCGGCGTTTCTATCAGGGCCTGCTGAAGATAATTTGGCGTACCAATGTTTGCAGCACTTTCGTGAACATGTCGCACCTACTATGCCTGCGGTGGCATTGACGTTAGAAAAGCGTTTACCGATTGGATCTGGTTTAGGTTCCAGCGCTTGTTCGGTTGTGGCGACCTTTGCTGCTCTTAATGCTTTTGCCAATACCAATTTAAGTCAGATTGACCTGATTGAATTAATGGCTGATTTTGAAGGCAAAGTGTCAGGTGGCCGGCATTACGACAATATCACACCGTGCTTTTTAGGTGGCTTACAGCTGACTGCAGAGCTGGTGCCAAACCGCGCAATCGCAGTACCTGTGCCCCAAGAGTGGTATTACGTGATTGCTTATCCGGGCTTTGCACTTAATACCGCCAAAGCCCGCGCGGTATTACCTAAGCAGCAAACCACTCATGATGCCGTCGAGTTTGCCCAGCGGCTTAGCGCTTATGTGTTATTGATGCAAACTGGGCGTTTTGCTGAGGCGCTTACGCTAATGCAAGACCCCATAGCTGAGCCGCATCGCAGTGCGCTGATCGCGGGATTTGCCGAGGCCAAAATAGCCTTACCTGAACTTGGTGCTGATCTGGTGAGTATCTCCGGTGCCGGCCCAACTTTATTTACGATTTGCCAAACGCTCGCGCAGGCTGAGCAATGCCAACAATGGCTTAATCAAAATTATATTAACGAACATGGGTTCAGCCACATTTGCAAACTGGACAATTTGGGTACCCGTGCACTGCCTGAAGGAGTATAAGTATGAAGTTATTTAACCTTAAAGACGCGAGCCAACAAGTGTCTTTTACTGAGGCAGTGAAAATTGGCTTAGGTCGTGAGCAAGGTGTGTTCTTTCCACAAAGTCTACCAGCTCTTAGTAATGTTCCGGCTTTACTTGATTTGCCGTTTGCAGAACGCAGCGCGCAAATTTTACAGCATTTAATTGGCGATGAGTTGCCAAAAGATACTTTAGCGGAAATGGTAAAACGGGCATTTAACTTTGCTGCGCCGCTCGTCAAAGTGGCTGACAATCAATATTGTTTAGAGCTATTTCACGGCCCTACCTTGGCGTTTAAAGATTTTGGTGGGCGCTTTATGGCTGAGTGTATCAGTTTATTTAGCCAAGGTGAGCGCGTCACTATACTTACGGCGACGAGTGGTGACACTGGTGCGGCGGTTGCCCATGCGTTTTACAATAAACCTAATGTCGATGTCGTTATCCTGTATCCAGAAGGGAAGATCTCACTGGCGCAGCAAAAGCTCTTTACTACGCTTGGTGGCAACGTGCATTGCTACGCAGTGAAGGGCAGTTTTGACGATTGCCAAGCATTAGTTAAAGAAGCGTTTTTGGATGAAGAGCTTAAGCAAAAGTTAGGTTTAAACTCAGCTAACTCCATTAATATTAGCCGCCTTCTGGCGCAAGTCTGCTACTACTTTGAAGCGGTAGCGCAATTACCTGAAAGCCAGCGCGCGAATGTTCATGTCTCTGTGCCGAGTGGTAATTTTGGTAATGTGTGCGCGGCTATGATAGCAGCGGTACTAGGATTGCCTATCCATCGCTTATCTGCGACCACCAATCAAAACGATACCGTGCCGCGTTATGTTGTAAGTGGAGAGTGGGCACCGACGGCGACCAAAGAGTCACTTTCTAACGCAATGGACGTGAGTAAACCTAATAATTGGCCTCGCGTGGAGCAAATGTTGAAAGAAACCATGTTCTCTAAACATGATTTTTTTTCACGTTCCGTTTCTGAGCAAGATACTCGCGCAGCTATGCTTGAATTGCAGCAAGCAGGTTATCTTGCTGAACCCCATACGGCCATTGCCTATCGCGGCTTAGTGCTTGATGAACTTGCAAATTCTGCGGGTATTTTCCTTGCTACCGCCCATCCGGCAAAATTTAAAGAGTCGGTTGATGCTGTACTCGGAGGTGACATAGCACTGCCACAAGTGTTGGCGGATGCGTTAGCTAAGCCATGTTTAGCGCAACCAATACAGGCTGATTATGCGGCTCTAAAAGCGGCTGTATTTGCTAAGTTGGGCGTTGCATAGCGCTCTGCGTTTACTGAGCGCTTCAAAATAAACATTCGATAAAACGAGGGCTTAGACTCTCGTTTTATTTTTGTAGATAATTAAAATTAATTTAATTGCTGCTTTTTATAATATTTATTAATGTTTAAATTTAAAAATATCATTGTCAAAAGGCTGTGAATTAAATTCATTCCTTGTTTAAATATGTTCAAGCTCGAAGCGCCCCTAATGCGTAGGCAATAGGAGATTTTGCGCGTACAATATTGCTTTTCATACCATACGTGTACCTAGGAGACCCCATGTTAGAACGTAGCATGAATATTGCTGATTTTGATCCTGAATTGTTTGCGGCAATTGAAGCAGAAACAGCGCGTCAAGAAGAACATATCGAATTGATCGCGTCTGAGAACTACTGCAGCCCACGCGTACTTGAAGCTCAAGGTTCGCAATTAACCAACAAATATGCTGAAGGTTATCCAGGTAAGCGTTATTACGGTGGTTGTGAGCACGTTGATGTAGTTGAACAATTGGCAATTGACCGTGCATGTGAACTTTTCAAGTGTGATTACGCAAACGTTCAACCACACGCAGGTTCTCAAGCAAACGCGGCGGTTTTCCAAGCTTTACTTAAGCCGTTAGACACCGTGTTAGGTATGAGCCTAGCGCACGGTGGTCACTTGACGCACGGTTCGCACGTCAACTTCTCTGGTAAGTCTTACAATGCTGTACAATACGGCTTAAACCCAGAAACAGGTGAAATCGATTACGCACAAGTAGAAGCTTTGGCACTTGAGCACAAACCAAAAATGATCATCGGTGGTTTCTCAGCGTACTCAGGTATTGTTGATTGGGCTAAATTCCGTGAAATCGCTGACAAAGTAGGCGCATACTTACTTGTCGATATGGCGCACGTTGCAGGTCTTGTTGCAGCTGGTATCTACCCAAGCCCATTACCGCATGCGCACGTTGTTACGACAACTACGCACAAAACACTAGCGGGTCCGCGTGGTGGTTTGATCCTGTCAGCTTGTGGCGATGAAGAAATCTACAAAAAGCTAAACAGCGCGGTATTCCCAGGCGGCCAAGGTGGTCCTCTGTGTCACGTTATCGCAGCAAAAGCAGTAGCATTCAAAGAAGCGTTACAACCAGAATTCACTGACTACCAAGTACAAGTCGTGAAAAACGCACAAGCTATGGTGGCAGTGATGCAGGCGCGTGGTTATGACATCGTATCTGGTAAAACAGATAATCACTTGTTCCTACTTGACCTAATCAAGAAAGACATCACAGGTAAAGATGCAGACGCTGCTTTAGGTAATGCATTTATTACAGTAAACAAAAACTCAGTACCAAACGATCCACGTTCACCGTTTGTGACGTCAGGTCTACGTATTGGTTCACCGGCGATTACGCGTCGTGGCTTTAAAGAAGCAGAAGCAAGTGAACTTGCGGGCTGGATCTGTGACGTTTTAGACAACATCACAGACACTTCAGTACAACTTGCTGTACGTGAAAAAGTAAAAGCGATTTGTGCTAAGTTCCCAGTTTACGCATAAACTAAATGCTTAAGCAGAAACGTTTTTTGCTGAAACGTTTTTTGCTATGATAAGGCCGCCTTTGTAGCGGCCTTTTGTTTATGGGGAAACTCAGACTATGCACTGTCCTTTTTGTACGGCGAAAGAGACTAAAGTTATCGACTCACGTTTAGTAGGTGAAGGCCACCAAGTGCGTCGTCGTCGCGAATGTATTGAATGCCATGAACGTTTTACCACCTTCGAAGGGGCTGAGTTAGTAATGCCGCGGGTGATTAAACAAGATGGCTCGCGTGAACCTTTTAACGAAGATAAGCTTCTTAACGGCTTACATCGCGCGTTAGAAAAACGCCCTGTCAGTACAGAGCAAATCGAAGAAGTGATCCACAAAATTAAATCTGAGCTGCGCGCAACGGGCGAGCGCGAAGTGCCAAGCCACTTTATTGGTGAGTTGATCATGGAAGCACTGAAAAAGCTCGATAAAGTTGCCTATGTACGCTTTGCGTCAGTGTATCGCTCGTTCGAAGACATCAAAGAGTTTGGTGAAGAAATCGCGAAGCTAGGAGAGCACTAAGTGAGCGAGCTGCAACAATTTACTGCCCAAGATGAACAATTTATGCGCCGTGCCATTGCACTAGCTGCGCACGGGCAATATACCACGACCCCGAATCCAAATGTTGGCTGCGTTATTGTCAAAGATGGCGAGATTGTCGGCGAAGGGTTTCACATCCGTGCCGGTGAAGGCCATGCTGAAGTACATGCCTTAAAAGCTGCTGGCGACAAAGCCAAAGGCGCAACGGCCTACGTTACCTTAGAACCTTGTAGCCATTATGGCCGCACGCCCCCTTGCGCTGAAGGGCTTATCAAAGCGGGCGTCAGCAAAGTGATTGCGGCTATGGTTGATAACAATCCACAAGTTGCTGGCAAAGGTATGGCAATGCTGAGTGCAGCAGGTATCGAAACCGCTTACGGCTTACTTGGCGATGAGGCCAGAGCGCTTAACTTAGGCTTTTTTAAACGTATGGCGACGGGTATGCCGTATGTGACTTGCAAACTTGCGGCGAGTTTGGATGGTAAAACTGCACTCGAAAACGGCGAAAGTAAGTGGATCACCGGCCCACTCGCGCGTGAAGATGTACAACGTTTTCGGGCTAAAAGCTGCGCGATTATTTCTGGCGCCGATACTATTTTGGCGGACGATGCGCAGCTTTCGGTGAGAAGTCATTTTTACCCTGAGTTGCAAGACACTATCCGCCAGCCTTTACGAGTCATTTTTGATTCGCAAAACCGCCTGACGCCAGACTTGGCCTTGTTTCAAACCGAGGGGCCGGTTTTATTACTCAGAAACTCCACCCAGCCGCTTGATAATTCACCACACTGGCCTCATTTCGTTGAGCAGTGTCAAGTTGAGAGCCGTAATGGCAAAATTTGCCCAACCGCGGTCCTTAAATTGTTAGCACGGCGAGGAATTAATCACGTTTGGCTTGAAGCCGGGCAAACCCTTGCTGGGGTGTTTCATGAAGCGGGTTTGATTGATTCGTATGTGGTCTATTTGGCGCCGAAGATTATTGGTAATGCAGGACGCGGCTTGTTTGCAGTGCCACCTTTAATGGCTCTCGCGCAGGCAACCACACTGACTTTTAGCGATGTAGTGCAAATCGGCAGCGATTTACGCATTACCGCGCTTAAATAGGATAAGTATGTTTACAGGTATTATAGAAGCCACTGGCACATTAACGGAATTACGACTGCAGCAAGGCGACCTTTGTGTCAGAGTGCAAAGTGCCACGCTCAACATGGCCGATGTACAATTGGGTGACAGTATTGCCACCAATGGCGTGTGTTTAACTGTGATTGAAAAATTCAGTGATGGCTTTCGCGCCGATGTGTCTAACGAAACTTTGTCTTTGACGCGCTTTGCTGATTATCGCGTTGGCCAAAAAGTGAATTTAGAAAAAGCACTACAGCCGATTTCTCGTTTGGGTGGTCATTTAGTTTCTGGCCATGTTGATGGCATTGCCGAAATTGTCGCAGTAGAAGCCAATGCCCGTGCCACTGATTACTGGTTAAAAGCGCCACAAGCGCTATTGAAATATATTCCTTATAAAGGTTCGGTGGCGATTGATGGTATTAGCCTTACTGTCAATGCTATCGAGCAAGACAAATTTAAGCTAACGATTGTGCCGCATACGGCCAAAGAAACGACCATTGCCGATTTTAAAGTGGGCACTAAAGTCAATTTAGAAGTAGACCAAATTGCACGCTATCTGGAGCGTTTGCTGGGAACAGGTCCAGCAAGCACCACAGAATCGACTCTCACAACCAGTTTGCTGGCGAAAGCTGGATTTATTCGTTAATCATCGCGGCAAACTTAGTAAAGACAGGTAAATTATGACGTTAAACAGTGCAAAAGAAATCATTGAAGATATCAAAGCCGGCAAAATGGTCATTTTGATGGACGATGAAGACCGTGAAAACGAAGGCGATTTAGTGATAGCGGCTGAGCATATTACGCCAGAAGCGATTAACTTTATGGCGACCTATGGCCGTGGGCTTATTTGTCTGACGATGACTCAGGCGCGCTGCCAACAACTGAATTTGCCTTTAATGGTAAAAAATAACGGCGCGCAGTTTTCTACTAACTTTACTGTCTCGATTGAGGCTGCTAAAGGTGTGACTACAGGTATTTCGGCCGCTGATCGTGCTCGTACGGTACAAGCTGCGGTGGCCAAAGGCGCAGTGCCAGAAGATATCGTTCAACCGGGCCATATTTTCCCTATTATGGCGCAGCCGGGTGGTGTCTTGACTCGTGCCGGGCATACCGAAGCTGGCTGTGATTTAGCGCGTTTAGCTGGGCTTGAGCCTGCCTCGGTGATTGTTGAAATACTGAATGCCGACGGCACTATGGCTCGTCGTCCAGAGCTTGAAGTATTCGCCAAACAGCATGGTTTGAAGATTGGCACAATTGCGGATTTGATTGAATACCGCAACCTCAATGAAACCACCATCGAAAAAGTAGCAACATGCAAGTTGCCAACTGAGTTTGGTGAGTTTGATTTAGTGACCTACAAAGACACCATCGACAACCAATTGCATTATGCGTTAGTGAAAGGCGAGATCCATGCTGAGAAGCCAACCTTGGTTCGTGTTCACTTACAAAGCACGTTTAACGATATTCTAATGTCGGACCGCAGTGCTGACCGCAGCTGGAGCCTTGCTGGTGCGATGCAACATATCGCTGCGAACGAAGGGGTGCTGGTTATTTTAGCGAAAAACGAACGCAGCGAAGACCTCGAAGCTATGGTTAAAGCGTTTGCCGCACAAGACGCGGGCGAGCAAGTAACGATGCGTAAATTCCAAGGCACTTCACGTACTGTAGGGGTGGGGTCGCAAATTTTGGCCGATCTTGGTATTAAGCAAATGCGCTTGATGAGTATGCCGAAAAAATACCACGCATTGTCAGGTTTCCATTTGGAAGTAGTGGATTACGTCGAACCGCAGTAACTTGGCGGCTTGAGTACCTCTAAACAGAATAACCCGTTCGCCTGCTTGGCAGTAGGCGAATTTAACTTTTATGTGCTATTATGCGCGTCTATTTGACTTTTGCTCAGATAAATTAGGAACAGCGAATGAAAATCATCGAAGGTAATAAGTACGCTCCTGGTAAGAAATTTGCCATTGTTATTTCACGTTTTAACGACTTTATTGGTCGTAGCCTACTTGATGGCGCCGTGGATGAATTAAAGCGTACTGGCGGTGTTAAGGATGAAGATATTACGGTTGTGTACGTACCGGGTGCGGTTGAATTACCGCTAGCGGCAAAACGTATCGCGATGAAAAAAGAGCATGATGCCATTATCGCCCTTGGCGTGATCATTCGTGGTGGTACTCCACACTTTGACTTGGTAGCCAACGAATCAAATAAAGGGTTGGCAAGCGTGTCGTTAGACTATGATATACCAGTGGCATTTGGTGTGTTGACCACAGAAAATATTGAGCAAGCTATTGAACGTGCGGGCACTAAAATGGGCAACAAAGGCGGCGAAGCTGCTTTAGGTGCGCTAGAAATGGTGAACGTGCTAGATCTTATTTAAGCGCAATTTCAAGAGGAATCTCAGTTGAAACCAGCAGCGAGACGTAAAGCCCGAATTTTGGCATTACAAGCCGTGTATTCATGGCAACTCAGTGGTAACCCCATCGCAGATATCGAACAGCAAATGTTAATTGAAAACGACATTTCTAAGATTGATGTGGAATATTTTAAAGATCTTGCGCGTGGTGTTGCAGTTAACCACAAGCAATTAGATCTCTCGGTTACGCCACATTTGTCACGTCCATTTGACGATTTAGACATGGTTGAACGTGCCATTTTACGTCTGAGTGCTTATGAGCTGAAATTCCGTGAAGATGTGCCATATAAAGTGGCTATCAACGAAGGTATCGAACTGGCAAAAATGTTCGGTGCTGAAGACAGCCACAAGTTTGTCAACGGCGTGTTGGACAAAGCTGTTAAACAGCTGCGTGCCAAAGAATTTGCTGCCAAACCTTAATTCAGGTGAGCCGGCGTAGGCCGGCTTTTTTGTGTATGAAGGAATTCGAACTAATAAATCGTTATTTCAAAGGCCGTGGTATCACTCGCCGCGACGTTGATTTAGGGATTGGCGATGATTGTGCTCTGGTTAGTGTGCCGGAGAATTGTCAACTCGCTGTTACGACCGACACACTGGTGTCTGGGGTTCATTTTTTCGCCGATATCCCACCAAGAGCGCTTGGTCATCGGGTATTAGCGGTCAATCTGAGCGATCTGGCAGCCATGGGCGCTGAGCCGACTTGGGTGTCTCTTGCATTAACCTTACCTGATGTTGATTTACCTTGGCTTGAAGCATTTACCGACGGTTTGCATGAAATCGCCGAATATTACAATGTCCAAATCATTGGCGGTGATACCACCCAAGGCCCACTCACTATCACAGTGTGTGCCAAGGGGATTATTCCCAAAGGTAAGGCATTGACCAGAGGTGGCGCAAAAGTCGGTGACTGGATTTTTGTCACAGGTCCACTTGGCGATGCGGCGCTTGCAATTGAAGCGCGCAAACGTGGGATAGCGCTCACGCCAGAGAATAAAAAAGCCTTAGAACAAAGGTTTTTTTATCCGACTCCTCGCGTTGCTGCAGGTCAGGTGTTACGAGGCATGGCTACCGCGGCGATTGATATTTCCGATGGTTTAGTGGCAGATATTGGTCATGTGCTGCGTCAATCGCGCGTGAATGCCGTTATCCACGCTGACAAAGTCCCTGTGTCTCAAGCCTTAAAAGATACCTTGCCAGAAGCTGAGCGTTGGCCTTATGTGCTGGCTTATGGTGATGATTACGAATTGTTGTTTACTGTGCCGGATGCACAAAAAAGTGCGTTGCAGGCAAAACTAAAACAATACGGTGTCGATGCGGCCTGTATTGGTCAAATTTTACCTGGTGAAGGTAAACTTGAGGTGTTATTACGTGGTCAAAAGTTGGCGTTGCCAGCGAAGGGCTATGAGCATTTCACCGCTTAATTATGCTCGCGAGGAAGGTGAAGTGAAGCAGTCTCAATTTTCTTTGCGCCGCCCACATCAATTTTTAGGTTTGGGTTTTGGTTTAGGTCTGGCGCCAAAAGCGCCGGGCACCTTTGGCACTTTAGGTGCCTTACCGTTTATCTTCTTAACCATGTCTTGGCCTATGTGGGCGCAAGTGATTATAGCGGTAGCGCTTTGCTTGGTTGGCGTTTGGGCCTGTGGTAAAACCGCCAAAGATGTCAATGTCCATGATCACCCTGCAATTGTTTGGGATGAAGTGGCGGGCTTTTACATTACCATGGTTGCGGCAGCCATCAGTTGGCAAACATTATTGGTAGGCTTTATTTTGTTCCGCTTTTTTGATATTGCTAAGCCAGGACCAATTAGGATCTTAGACAAAAAGCTCCATGGTGGGCTTGGGATCATGGCTGATGATATTCTGGCCGGTATTTTTTCATTGATTTGTTTACAGGCTTTGATCAAAACTGGCTATGTATTAGCGTAAAGGACTCTCTTGAGTGACAAAAATAATAACGACCTGGATAGCGGTGTTGCTATTGGCCGGCTTTACTGCTGGTTACATACCAACAGCACATAGTGCTATCAATGACTATGTAGTCAAACAATGGAATATTCAAAACGGTCTGCCTTCTCAGTCACTCAGTAGCATAGTGCAAGACAAGCAAGGTTATATCTGGCTTGGCACGCAATTTGGGCTCAGCCGTTTCGACGGTAATGAATTTAGCAACTTCAACACCCAGAATTCCGATTTTTTACCCAGTAATGGCATCAATAAATTGTTGCTCGACAGCCACGGCATGCTTTGGATTGGCACTCGTAGTGGCATAGTGAGGCTTGATCCTAACTCTATGCAAGCGGAGCAATTTAAACTCAGCGGTGCAGTCAAAGACATCATTGAAGACCAAAAAGGGCGAATTTGGGTTGCGGCCAACGGTCTTTATCTTATCTCTCGCAGTAACAATTTACGGCAGCAAAATGACTTGCCAAACGATACTATGACGGTGACGGCAATTAGCCAAATTGTGGGCGCTGTAAGTAAAATAGCTTGGTCGCCAAAAGGAGTTTGGATAGTCAACGAGCGCCATTTACTGCGTTTAAGTGATGCAGAGCAAAGTGCCTCAGAAGCACTACGTTTAGAGCTGACGGCAAAAGTGTCGTTACCTGATAGGCTCGCGCAAACCATAGTGCATGATTTAGTGTGGTTGGAGGGCAACTTGCTGCTCGCGTCTGAGTTAGGGGCTTATTTTCTTGATATTGATGATGAGCTTCGTCCATATCAGTTGCCCAATGGGATGAATTCGCTGGTCTATAAGTTTATGGCAGACAGTGATGGTGGGCTATGGATCTCCACTTACGGTCGTTTGCTATACCGTGATAGTAATCGCCAGTGGCAATGGGTTGAGCCTGTGCAATTAGATCAGAGCATTTGGTTTTCCGATATATTTAAAGACCGAGATGGTAATGTGTGGCTGGCAAGTTTTAGCGAAGGGCTTTGGCTTGCTCATGCAGGGCGAGTGGAGCGTCATGCTGAAATATCTAAACAGACCCAAGCGGTATCGGCGATTAGCCAAGGGCCTGACGGACGTTTATGGATAGCCAGTAGTGTTGGTTTAGGTTACCTCGAAGGTGACGAAAGTTACGTTAATGAGGTTTCAATGGCGCGCCTTAAACGTACTACTATCCACGATCTTGAGTTTGTAGGTAACAAGCTTTACATGGGCACTGACCGCGGTGTAGTGGTGTACGAAAACAATCAGTTAACCGTGTTAAGCGACCGCGAATTACGCCAAAACCCCGTATTGGCGATAAGTCCTTCGAACAAAGGGGGATTATGGCTAGGTACGGGACGTGGTCTGTATCGCATGGACTACAGCGGCCTCACTCCCTTTGCTTACAATGCTTTCTTGGGCAGTAAGTTTATTACCTACGTTGTTGATTATCCGAACTTCGGCTTTGTCGGTACCAATAAAGGCGCTTATCGCTATAACGACCGTGGTATTGAGCGTATTGGCGGGCAAACTTCGTTAGACTCCGCTTATATTACCAGCATTATTCATATTGATGGTGTTGCGACGCTGGTTGGCTCTTTGAATGATGGTTTGTTTTATCGCAGTGAAAATGAAATAGAATGGCATCAACTCGACGCTGCTCAAGGTTTACCCTACGGCTCAATATTTTCACTTTACTACGATAAAAGCCTCAGCCGTATTTGGGTGAGCACCATGAAAGGTGTGTATCGTATGCCAGTTGAGCAATTTGCGCATGCTATCGAAAACTTGCAGGTTGAGCAGGTGATAAGCTCATTTGATAAGCAGCTTGATGGTCGACCCAGTCAGTGTTGTTCAGGGCTTGGTCATGACTCCGTGGTGGAGACGCAAAATGCGCTGTGGTATCCAAGCCTTCAAGGTGTAGTTGAGATCCCAAAAAACGTGCGTTTGTTTGGTAAAGATGCCCTGACTGCACGGATTGAGAGTATTCAAACGCCGGAGCGTTTGTTGGCAAGTAATGTGTTGGCCAAATCGGTGGCGCTACAAACCAGCGAGCGTGATATCACCATTCGTTATACCGCGATTGATTTCTATGCGCCTAACAGTGTTGAGTTTCGCTACCGTTTAAGTGGTATGGACAATGATTGGCGCCAAGTACAAACGCGGCGTGAGGCAATTTATACTAATCTGCCACCAGGAGAGTTTACCTTTAACCTGCAAGTGAAGCGCCAAGGTCAGGAGTGGGCTGAGGCTGAAAACCTGCAATTGCTTATTTCAGTACCGCGCCGTTTTGATGAAACAGTCTACTTCCGTTTGCTGATCACCAGTGGATTTATCTTCTTGTTTTATCTGATTTTTTGGGTATTCCGTACGCAAGAGCGGCGCAAGCAGGCCGCGCTGGAAAATCTCGTCGCAGAGCGCACCACGGAACTTCGCAAGGCCAATGAAAAGCTGAACCATGTCAACACGCAGCTTAAATTGGTCAGCCACACGGACGATTTAACCGGGCTACGCAGCCGACGTTTCCTTTTTGATCAGCTACCTAAAGACGTCGAACATTATCAACGTAACGCGCAGTCGTTACAGCAGCAAGATAAAAGCTTGGTGCTGATGATTTTAAATATCGACAAGTTCAGCAAGATTAATGACGCATACGGCCCAATTGGGGGCGATAGCTGCTTACAGCAATTGGCAACTTTACTCAATACCCGCACACAGGGCTCAGATTATGTCGCACGTTGGAGTGGTGATGAGTTTTTGTTATTACTGCGCGATTTCAAACGCCCTGAGATCCATCATTATGTCAGTGAGCTGTGTAAAGCCATTGCCGAGCACGAGTTTACTTTACCCAACGGAAAGTTGCTAAAGCTCAGTGTGTCTTTAGGTTGGTCTTTCTATCCGCTGCCGTTACTTGGCGGTCAAGTGATTGGCTGGGAGGCTTCGGTCAACCTTGCCGATATTGCGCTACATCAAGTCAAACGTCGTGGTGGTGATGGTGCCGCGACCATTATATTTGATGCACAGCTTGATGCGTTTGAGTTTGAACAAACCAGCAATATTGAAGCGCAATTACAAACTTTGGAATCCAGTGGCCTTGCTGAAGTGCAAGTATGGATGCGCTAAATCTGCCAGATAGGGCTGCGTACTTTTACGCAGCCCGCAGCAATCCACGTAAAAACTGACCATACATCACCCAATCCCCCCATAAAGAATACAGTGGGTATTTAAAGGTTGCAGGCTTATTGTGCTCAAAGCCAAAATGGCCTAGCCACGCAAACCCATAGCCAGCCAAAGGCATGGCCGCCGCAAAACGCCAATCTTGCCAACCCAGTGCCGCAAGTGCGAGTAAGATCACTAACGTACTGCCAATATAGTGTAAAGAACGACAAATAGGGTGGCTGTGTTCGGCCAGATAATAGGGGTAAAACTCAGCAAATGACTTAAACGATTGCGGTTGCGTGCTCATGTTTTATACCTCACTGAATTTATGCCAATAAAAAAGAGCCTTGCGGCTCTTTTTACTATAGCGTGTGCTATAAAGCTTGAATACGGCTTTTTATCCCAGCGCTGTCGAGTCCCATTTCAGCATACATCTGCTCTTGGGTCCCATGTTTAATAAACGCATCAGGAATACCTAAATGAGTGACTGGCTTAATAATGCCTTGCGCTGCAAAGTATTCACTTACGGCGCTACCTGCACCACCGGCAATCGCGTTGTCTTCAAGGGTGACAAAATGCTCATATTGGTTAGCAAGCTTATCTAATAATGCGGTATCAAGTGGTTTGACGAATCGCATGTCTACTAAGGCGGTATTCAACTCCTCAGCTACAGGCGCTGCGTAGTGTAATAAAGTGCCGAAGTTCAAAATCGCAATGCGTTCACCTTCACGAATAACATTGGCTTTACCTAGCTCGTATTGCTGCATATCAGTGGCAACTTCACCTGAACCAGCAGAGCCGCGCGGGTAACGTACCGCAGCAGGCAAGCCACACATGTAGCCAGTATAGAGCATATGACGACACTCATTAGTATCGCTTGGCGCCATAATCACCATGTTTGGAATGCAGCGCATAAAGCTTAAGTCATAAGCACCTTGGTGCGTTTCGCCATCGGCACCAACTATACCCGCACGGTCAATAGCAAACAGCACAGGTAGTTGTTGTAGCGCAACGTCATGGATCAATTGATCGTAAGCACGCTGTAAGAAGCTGGAATAAATAGCAACAACCGGACGTAAACCTTCGCACGCAAAACCCGCGCCTAGCGTCACCGCATGTTGCTCGGCAATCGCAACATCAAAGTATTGATCCGGATGTTCTTTAGAGAAGCGTACCATACCAGAGCCTTCACGCATGGCTGGGGTAATTGCCATTAACTTACTATCTTGGCTTGCCATGTCACATAACCAATCGCCAAATACTTTGGAGAAAGTCGGCGCACCCGGTTTAGATTTTGGTAAACTGGCTAAGCTTGGGTCGAATTTTGGCACCCCATGGTAGCCAATTGGGTCGGCTTCTGCAGGCTTGTAGCCTTTGCCCTTTTGGGTTTTGATATGTAGGAGCTGCGGGCCTTTTAAATTACGCATATTGCGTAATGTATCAACCAGCATATTGATATCATGACCGTCAATTGGGCCAATATAGTTAAAGCCAAGTTCTTCAAAGAAAGTGCCTGGGATCACCATGCCTTTCAAGTGTTCTTCCATGCGGCTGGCCAGCTCTTTCACTGGTGGCATACCTGAGAGGAGCTTTTTACCGCCTTCACGGATATTGGTATAGAAACTCCCAGAGAGGATGCGTGCAAAGTGGTTGTTAAGCGCACCGACGTTTTCAGAAATCGACATTTCGTTGTCATTCAGAATGATCAACATGTCAGATTTCACATCTCCCGCATGATTCATCGCTTCAAATGCCATACCCGCAGTCATGGCGCCATCGCCAATCACAGCAACGACTTTACGACCTTGGTTTTCACGTTTTGCGGCAATTGACATTGCCAACGCGGCAGAAATTGAGGTGCTAGAGTGGCCAACACTGAATGTGTCATATTCGCTTTCTTCGCGATATGGGAAAGGATGCAAGCCATCTTTTTGTCTTATGGTATGCATTTGGTCACGGCGTCCGGTAAGGATTTTATGGGGATAAGCTTGATGACCAACGTCCCACACTAAGCGGTCGTCCGGGGTATTGTAGACATAGTGCAATGCGACAGTCAGTTCAACAGTGCCAAGGCCAGATGCCAAATGACCACTACTTTGAGAAACCGAATTGAGTAAATAGTCACGTAGTTCGTCGCTAAGTGCGCGTAATTTGTCCTGCGGCAATGAGCGTAGTTGATAAGGTTCATCAACTAAGGCTAACAATGGGTACTTGCTACTATCAAGTTTCATGGTTGTTATTTGTATCCTTCGCAACACGAGCGCGATAATTCTGAGAACAGCGCTCAGTTTGCTTGATTTAAATTAGAATGTCACCAATTCGTCATGTTTGACGCACATGAGAATGGCTGTTGTCTGCCCATATGGTTAATGATTGCGCTCTATAATAAAGTGCGCCGTTAAGGCCAAAGCTTCGGTGTCGACAGACAGCGGCTTGAGTGCCTCAATACATTCACTGACCAAAGTTTTGGCATACGTTTGTGCTCCCGCTAAACCAAGTAAGGCAGGATAAGTGGATTTATTCAATGCCACATCAGATCCTTGTGGTTTACCTAAGGTCGCGGTGTCCCCTACGATATCTAAAATGTCATCTTGTACTTGAAATGCCAGCCCTAAAGATTTGCCGAATTGTCGTAGCGCCACAAGACTTTGTTCATCGCACTGTGGCGCGCAAAGTGCACCCAATTCAATAGCAGCACAAAGTAGTGCGCCTGTTTTTAAATTATGGATCTGCTCCAGCTGCTGTTTATCAACCGCTTTACCTGTGGCTGCAATATCGAGCGCCTGACCGCCGGCCATGCCGCGCCAACCAGAGGCTCTAGCAAGTACCGCAAGCATTTTGATGACTTGTTCAGCGGGTACCGCAAAAGTATGTTCTGCTATCAGCTCAAAGGCTAAAGTTTGCAGGGCATCACCAGCTAAAATAGCGGTGGCTTCGTCAAATTGAATATGACAAGTCGGTTGGCCACGGCGTAATTCGTCATCGTCCATGGCGGGTAAATCGTCATGGATTAATGAATAAGTGTGGATACATTCAATGGCGGCTGCCAACACGTCAAGATCAGCTGCTTTAGCACCAAATATTTGCCCTGTGGTATACAGCAAAAATGGTCTTAAGCGTTTACCGCCAATGCTTAGGCTATAATGCATCGCAGCTTGTAACTTAGTGTCGGAATCAATTGCGCGGTCGAAAATAGCATTCAACACGCTTTCAACACGCTCTTTTGCGGCGTGGATCTGAGAGTTTAAATTCACGATTATTGCGCTTCACTGTCAAATGGGAGTGGCTCTGCGTCTGGGTCATTGTTCATTAAAATGGCAACCTTTTGCTCCGCTTGTTGCAAACGTTTTGCTGAGGCATTAGCCAGCCCAATTCCGCGCTCAAATTGTTTTAAGGCTTGATCTAACGCCATATCACCTTGCTCCATTTCAGTTACTATTGTTGCAAGTTCTTCCATTGCTTGTTCAAAGCTGAGATTTTCTGGTTTTTTTACTGCCATAGTGGACTCTAATCGTCAATGCTATATGAGGCGCCTATTTAGCCCCCAATTTTAGGAGGAATCACAGTGCAGGTCAAAAATACTTGCAAGCTTGTATGGGCGCTCGGTAAAACTGAGCGAGATAATTACAACGGCTTACAGATCAATTCGCAATTTGAACGCTTTTTTATATAATTGATTTAAGTAATTCAGTTAGTTGCCGATATAAAACGCAACGGTGAAGAATACTGGGTGTGACTATTCACCTAACTCGAACGAGAATCGAACGATAATAATTTAAACTTCCTGCTTTTTTGCTGCTTTCGGAGGGTGTGTGGATTTAGCAACCGTAATCGGGATTATAGGCGCCATAGGTCTTATTATCATGGCGATGTTTATGAGTAGTGACGGGGCGATGGCGATGTTCATTGACGGCCCGTCAACGGTCATCGTGTTTGGTGGTTCGATTTTCATCGTGTTATCTAACTTCACTATGTCGCAATTTTTTGGCATTGGGAAAGTAGCGGCTAAAGCCTTTATGTTCAAAATTGAAACGCCGGAAGAGCTAATCGAAAAGGCGGTTGAACTGGCTGACTCAGCACGTAAAGGCGGGTTTTTAGCACTTGAAGAAGCGGACATTCCAAATAAATTCATGCGTAAAGGCGTCGACATGTTAGTAGACGGCCATGATGCTGATGTAGTGCGAGCCACCTTACAAAAAGACATTGCTTTAACTTCTTCACGCCATGAAATGGGTGCCAGTATGTTTAAGTCGCTTGGTGATATTGCACCGGCGATGGGGATGATAGGGACATTGATCGGCTTAGTTGCCATGTTATCTAACATGGATGACCCAAAAGCCATCGGTCCTGCTATGGCAGTGGCTCTCTTAACCACATTGTATGGTGCGTTTTTGGCTAACGTGGTGGCAATCCCAGTACAAACTAAGTTACTACTGCGTAAAGACGAAGAAGAACTTAACCAGCGTTTAATCTTAGATGCGGTACTCGGTATTCAGGACGGCCAAAACCCTAAAGTTATCGAAGGCATTTTGAAAAATTACTTGCCAGAATCGAAACGTTTAACTGACGCAGAAGGCTAAGCTTATGTCTGACGAGGGCAAGTGTAAGTGTCCACCCCCAGGTCTACCGGCCTGGATGGGAACATTTGCGGACTTGATGTCGCTCTTGATGTGCTTTTTCGTACTGCTGTTGGCTTTCTCGGAAATGGACGTACTGAAATTTAAGCAAATTGCCGGCTCGATGAAATTTGCTTTCGGGGTGCAAAATAAAATCGAAGTAAAAGATATTCCCAAAGGCACCAGTGTGATTGCGATGGAGTTTACACCGGGTAAGCCAGATCCAACGCCGATAGAAACCATTCAACAGCAAACGGTCGAAATGACCCAGCAAATGCTTGAGTTTCAAGCGGGTGAAGAAAGCTCAGCGGGTGGGCGACAAGAGCAACGCGGTAATAAACGCGGTGGTGAGTCGCAAAGCACCGCACAGCAACAGTCATCACAGTCACCGGCGGTGTCAGCTGCTGAGCAAGAACAAATGAAAGAGCTAGTGAAAAAAATTGCGCAGCAATTGGAAGATCAGATCATGGATGGCGCAATAGAATTAGAGTCTTTAGGGCAACAAATCATTATCCGTATTCAAGAGAATGGTTCGTTTCCTTCTGGTAGTGCATTCTTGCAACCTAAGTTTAAACCTATAGTGCAAGAAATCGCTGACTTACTCAAAGATGTGCCGGGTGAGATCACGGTATCAGGGCATACTGATGACTATCAAGTGACCAATGAGCTGTACTCCAACAACTGGGATCTTTCTGCAAAAAGAGCGGTAGCAGTGGCGACCGAAATGCAAAAAGCGCCAGGGTTTGATAAAAACAGGATGGTAGTTGTTGGACATGCAGATACTCGTCCTCTAGTACCGAATGTGACTGAAACCGATAGACGCCGCAATCGCCGGGTTGAGATCTCTATTTTGCAGGGTAAGCCGACGGAGTCTGATCCAATTCAGGTTGGGCAGTAACAGTCTATAATCAATCGGTTATGATTTTCCGCCTGGTAAAACTAGTTGTTAGGTAAAATGCTAAACTAGCAACTTAAAGCAGAGCGGTTAAGCAAGGTGTACCAAGTATATAAAGAAAAAAGAGTACACAGATAAAAAGAGGAGGCATATTTGCGCTCCTCTTTTTATTACCGCACAGTTTACACCTCTAGTTATCAACTCACTTGTATTTATCAACCATATTCAACAATTCACTGGCTATCAGCCACTCCGATTTATCATGAAAGCGTAATGGTGTGACCAAACACCATGCAGGCTTGAATGGTCGTAGGCAACAAAATGCAATTTCATCTTGGCAAAGCGGATTTGAATGCCACATAATGTAACTGTGAATTTATACAGTATTTTGTTATGAGACTTTATATCGCTGAAAAACCCTCGCTTGCACGCGCCATTATAGATGTGTTGCCCAAACCCCATAATAAGCAGGATGGCTATGTTGTGGTTGGCAATGGCGACATTGTTTCTTGGTGTATTGGTCATCTTTTAGAGTTAGCCGAGCCACAAGATTATGACGCCAGTTTTGCTAAATGGCAGCTGGAACACTTACCTATCGTGCCAACGCAGTGGCAATTTCAAGCCAAAAGCAAAACCAAAAAGCAGCTCAATTGCCTGATAAAGCTCATCAAAAAAGCTGACCAAATAGTCCATGCTGGCGACCCTGACCGCGAAGGTCAATTGTTAGTCGACGAAGTGATTGATTACGCTAAAGCCACGAGCGAACAAAAAAAGGCCATGGCGCGGTTATTGATAAGCGATTTAAACCCTCAAGCAGTAAAGCGCGCATTAGACAGCCTGAAATCGAACCAAGAATTTATTCCTTTGAGCGTGTCAGCCTTAGCACGCGTGCGAGCTGATTGGTTATACGGTATTAACCTTACTCGTTTGTTTACTATCTTAGGGCGACAACGAGGTGGCGGACAAGTGTTGTCGATAGGTCGGGTGCAAACCCCGGTGCTAGGATTGGTGGTAAAGCGTGATGCGGAAATTGCCCACTTTCAATCAAAACCATTTTATGAAGTATTAGCGCATGTTGCTAACGAGCAGAGCGCAAGCTTTAGCGCCAAATGGCAGCCAAGTGAAGCCTGTGAACCATATCAAGATGAAGAAGGTCGTGTACTACATCGTGCATTAGCAGAAAACGTAGCGAGTCGAATCACCCAACAGCAGGCGCAGGTTAATAAGGTAGATAAGCAACAGCGTAAAGAGCAGCCACCGCTGCCATTTAATTTGTCGGCGCTGCAAATAGAGGCGAACAAAGCATTCGCGATGTCTGCGAAAACGGTGTTAGATGTGTGCCAAGCGCTGTACGAAAAACATAAGCTTATCACTTATCCTCGTTCGGACAGTCGTTATCTGCCAAAAGAGCATTACGCTCAGCGTTTTGAAGTCAGTGCAGCGATTTTTAATAATGTTGCAGAGTCACAGTATCAATCCGCTGATTTAAACTTACGTAGCAAATGTTGGAACGATGAAAAGGTATCGGCGCACCATGCGATTATTCCAACGGCGCGAAAGGTACAGTTAACTAACCTAAGTGATTTTGAGCAGAAAATTTATAAGCTCATTGCGCGGCAATATATAGTGCAGTTTTTTCCAGCTTATCAGTATCAAGAAGTGAAAGTTGAACTCAATATTGCGGGTGGCTTATTCAAAGCAAGTAGCAAAACTCAATTAGTGGCAGGTTTTAAAATGCTCTCTGATTTCCAAAATAAGTCATCCTCGGCATTCCTACCCGAGCTACAAGTTGGCGATATGCTATGGTGTGAGCGGGGTGAAGTAGTAGAAAAGCATACTCAACCACCAGAGCATTTTACAGAGGCAACACTGCTGGCTGCAATGACTGGGGTTGCACGTTTTGTGCAGAACCCGGAAATTAAGAGAGTGCTAAAAGAAACGGATGGTTTAGGTACCGAAGCCACTCGCGCAGGGATCATTGATTTGCTGTTTAAACGCCAATTTTTACAGCGATCAGGAAAGAAAGTGTTATCGACGGCGCTTGGGCAAGCTTTGATAGGCGCAATACCCGAATCTTTGACTTTGCCAGATCGCACCGCAATTTGGGAATCTCAATTGTCGCTCATGGCGCAAAAACAACATAGTTACAGTGCTTTTATGAGTGCTTTGGAAGGGGAGTTAAGTGCATTGGTAAACGCGAGTCTGCAAGTTGATATGGCGAACTTACAACAGTGTGTGCCCCAAAAGCCAATTAAAGCCCGCAAATGGCGTGCGAAAAAGCGCAGCAAAGTGGTGAGTAAGGCTTAGTGCTTGTAATTTGCAGAATCGCCGCAATATATAGACGATAACCAAGCAATAACGAATCAATAGCTGAGTACACTTATGACAAATCAAATCCTTGTTACACAGGATAATATCCAACAGACATTAGGTTTACAGGATAAACTCGTACTGCTGAGCTTTTTTAGCGCACAGCATCCTAGTTGTGTTGCTCAGCGTGAAATACTAGCTCGTTTAGCTGAGCAATATCAGGATATGTTAGTGGTGGCGACGTTAGACTGCGAAACAGAAGCAATGCTGGCTTCACAGTTGGCACAGCAAATCGGTTTACAAACTTTGCCTACGATTGTGGTGCTAAAAAATGGTGCACCGCTGGATATCATTGCTGGCGCAAAAAGCGAAGAAGAACTTAAACAGCAACTGGCAGAACATTTACCCGCACCTGAAACGTTGTTTTTAGCTGAGGCACAAAATGCACTGATGGCGGGCGACCTCAACAAGGCGTTCGAATTTGCTAAAAAGGCAAAGGAAGCGGCGCCTAAGAATGATAAAGCAAAACTTGTGTTTGCCGACCTTTGCATTCAGTTGAACAAGCTAGAAGATGCCAAAGCATTGCTCGCAACAGTTGCAGTAGAGAGTCAGGACGCGTACTTCCACAATCTTCAAGCTAAATTACATCAAGCTGAGCAGACCGAAGAAAGCCCAGAGATAGTTGCATTAAGAGCTGCAATAGAGGCAGCACCAACAGATTGGGCGCTTTATGAACAGCTAGGGGGAGCGTTACTTGCAAGCGGCCAAAAAGAAGAAGCGCTTGCGGTATTATTAGTGGTGTTAAAGAAAGATATGGCATTTGGGGAAGTTAAAAAAACTTACTTAGATATCATTGCATCTTTGCCTAATGGCGACAAAGTCGCAGGAGACTACCGTCGTAAACTCTACAGTTTGCTTTATTAAGTTGAACGCCCCAAAGGATGCCACACTGAAAAGGTAATAGACGAAAAAGTCGCTACGAAAGTTGCGACTTTTTTTATGCGATTAGCTTGCGCTTCATGAAAGTTGGGTAATACTTACATTCCCCCTGACGGAAAAGGTGGTACTTTTGTGACGATAAGATTGCAAAATGTGCAGATCTACGGGGTTTAGCTTGTTTTTTGTCCGAACGATCCGTTTTTCTAAGTTTTTTCAAAAAAACGCTTGATCCAAAATTAGATCTG
>NZ_JBHRSD010000012.1:0-33332 GCF_042643375.1 Pseudoalteromonas fenneropenaei | reverse complement strand
GGTGGCCGTACAGTAGGTGCTGGTGTTGTAGCATCAATCATCGCTTAATAACTTAGTTATTAAAAGATGAGAAAAAGGTCGCTTAGGCGGCCTTTTTCATTTTTGTCGGTTTGAGTTTTGTTGTTGTAGTGTTAGTAAAATAGCCTCAATGAGCGAATTGCTGACGCTGATGAATCCTTTACTAGTTCAAAAAATTTAACGTGTGAACTCGGTAATTAATATGATAAGTATCTAAGCTAATGTAAAACATGACATCTTCATGCTTTCGTCTGCTGTTTGGTCATTTTGATTAACCAATTATGGCTCCGCTTTTTAGCTAACCCACCAAAATGTGGAGGATAACATCGTGCGGTAGTCATTGTGTCTGCTTTCTCACCGATAGGCTTGTTAAAATGCAATTTTTCTTCATGAACGTCAATTTTGATCAGATTAACGAAGTAGATTATTGGATTGGTAAAAGAAATTTTGCCCCAATTTTTTATGGGCAATCAACAATTAGGCAAATACTAGAAGATGATGGTCACAATCTAAAACCACTAGCCCTTAAAGATGCCAAGTCATTTTTAGAAACAATGACTGATAAAAGAGATTGTTTAATAGTTTCTATTGGCAATGAATACATATACTTCTTCAGCCAAAATGGAGACTTGGTTGAGTTAGAAGATTATAAAGGTGAAATTGTTAAGGGGTGTGTGATAGAAATAGTAAAAAAGGTAAAAATCAAAGATACCCCGTTAATTCTTGCTAGTATCAAAGCTAACAGATATTTATCTAGCGGTACGTTCAAACCTCTATCACTGGATAAAAATTTTGGAAACATAAAAGCAATTGAGTATGTTTTATCTCAATAAAGAATTAAGATCAGTAATTTCACTTTCTATTTGTTATGCTTATCTTCGCTTGAATTTGAAACTCTTGTTGCAAAAATATTTGAAGAACTCGGTTGTTTTGTTCCTGCATATAAAGGGGGGTTTATAAGAAATTATGATTTATTTGTTAAGAATACCAAAGAAACAGCAATATCCAAGGAAGGAATAATATTGAATCCAGCTGAGGTTAAGTCAATTCAAATAAAACTAAATCTTGAAACGTCACACATCAATCAAATAACTGACTATTTCTTCGCTATTAAAAGCAGCCAAGAACAAGCTAATATATTTAGTTCTTCTAAAATCGAATCACTCCTAGAGTTTTTACCTATTACAAAATCCTGGTTGGAGCAAACCCTATTCTGGGTTCAAAAAACATAATAATTTGGGGGCGCGTCATTGCACTGTGCATGATGTAGATGCTCATTGTCCGCTATTGGCACTGAGTTGCGATTGGTTTAAGTTGTTGATGGACTATAGAATTGCAATAAAACTAACCAGCAAGCTAAAAAAGGTGCTCGACCATTTAGCCGAGCACCTAGTGCACTAACACAGGATTTATAAAATGGGGCAAAGTTTTACCCCAAAATCCGCCGTTACTTGCCTGCCAATTCCGCACGTACAATTGCGGCGCCTGCGCGTAGGGCATTGAGTTTGCCTCTGGCTACGTCGCGCGCAAGGGGCGCCATGCCGCAGTTGGTGCAGGGGTAGAGTTTGTCGGCGTCAACATATTGCAGTGCTTTACGTAGTGTTGCGGCGACTTCTTCAGGGGTTTCTATGCTATTGCTGGCGACATCAATGGCGCCCACCATGACTTTTTTTCCGCGCACCAATTCTAGTAGCTCAACCGGCACATGTGAGTTGTGACATTCGAGCGAAATAATATCAATATTGGATTGCAGAAGTTTTGGGAACACCGCTTCATATTGGCGCCATTCGGAGCCTAGAGTTTTTTTCCAATCTGTGTTGGCTTGAATGCCATAGCCGTAGCAAATATGCACTGCGGTTTCACATTTTAGCCCTTCAATGGCGCGCTCTAAACAGGCGATGCCCCAATCATTGACGTCGTCAAAAAACACGTTAAATGCTGGTTCGTCAAACTGGATAATATCGACCCCAGCCGCTTCTAGCTCTTTGGCTTCTTGGTTGAGGATTTTGGCAAATTCCCACGCCAGCTTTTCGCGGCTGTGATAATAGTCATCATAAAGCGTGTCTATCATTGTCATGGGGCCAGGTAGCGCCCATTTGATTGGCTGCGTGGTTTGCTGGCGTAAAAACTTCGCGTCTTCAACAAATACCGATTTTACCCGCTCGACGGGGCCGACAACCGTTGGTACGCTGGCATCGTAACGGTTACGAATGCGCACGGTTTTGCGGTTTTCAAAATCAACGCCGCTTAAATGCTCAATAAACGTGGTGACAAAATGCTGACGAGTTTGCTCGCCGTCACTGACAATATCTATGCCTGCCGCTTGCTGTTCTTGTAACGAGATCCGTAGCGCATCGTGTTTGCCGTCCAGCAGTTCTGCGCCTTGTAATTTCCATGGCGACCAAAGCTTTTCAGGCTCGGCAAGCCAAGCCGGTTTAGGCAAGCTGCCTGCCGTTGAAGTAGGTAAAAGCGTTTTCATTATATTCTCTATCCCCATGGATTATAAAGCGAAATTGGCAGACCACTGCGCAAGCAAAGTTTGATAAGGTTTAATAAAATGCGCTTCGGCAAGTTGACCTTGTTTAATGGCTAACTTGCTGCGCTCTTCGCGGTCGTAAACAATCTGCGTTAACGAATGGTCGGCATTCTTCAAGTTAGGTTGATAGACCTTGCCCGCTACCGCATTGGCGTTATAAATCTCTGGGCGGTAAATTTTCTGGAAGGTTTCCATGGTGCTAATGGTGCTAATAAGCTCCAGATTGGTGTAATCATTTAGTAAGTCACCAAAGAAATAGAAAGCCAACGGCGCCACGCTGTGCGGCGGCATAAAATAGCGCACCTGTAAGCCCATTTTTTTGAAGTATTGCTCCGTTAACGACGATTCATTGGGCTGATATTCATACCCGAGCACTGGGTGCTGGTTTTCCGTTCTATGATAGGTTTTGTTGTCTGACACGCTTAAGCAGATCACTGGTGGCTTACTAAAGTGCGCTTTGTAAGTTTCTGAATTAACAAAATACTGGAACAATTTGCCGTGTAAATCGCCAAAGTTGTCAGGAATGCTAAATTTAGCCTGATCTTTATTGTGCTCAAGTAGCAGCACGCTGAAATCATAGTCGCGAACATAAGAAGAAAAGTTATTGCCAACAATGCCTTCGATCCGTTCATTGGTGTTGCGGTCAATGATATTGGTCTTTAACACTTCAATAGATGGAAACGCTTGACCGCTCCCTGCAATATCTAAATCAACCGAGATAATTTCCAGCTCCACCGCGTAGCGGTCGCCCTTAGGGTTGTCCCAATGGGCTAAGGCATTAAAGCGGTTGTCGATCATTTTTAACGCATTACGTAAGTTTTGCTGACGGCTCTCGCCACGGGCCAAATTAGCAAAGTTGGTGGTGATACGTGTGCTATCAGAGGGATGATAGTTTTCGTCAAGAACTATACGTTTAATGCTGAAAGTAAAGTCGTTACTCATGGTGTGCTGGTATCCCATATTCGCTGCTGAGTTGCTTTCTGCCTCGCCTTTACCGGGTAAAAAGTGTGCCTTGGGTTTGCCAAATTACAGACCAAACCTTGGCGGTAAAGTGCCGAGCGTTTCTAGATGAGGGATTTATACGCGCTTAGCGACATGAATAAAAACGGTATTATTTCACTACTAAGATGAATCTGGCTCATGATTTGGAAGCGCTGAAGAGGCAAAGTAGAGGATGCTTTGCTGGCTAAAGGTGAAAATATCGCATCACGGAGTTTGGATGTTGAGGTGTCTAGACGTCTTTTGCTGCTGGTTGTCTTTATTTCATCTAAAACATGAGGATTATTCACGCTTTAGGTGCGGTAAAAGTGCCAATCAGCGGGAGAGATATTGTTATACTCGCGGCCGATATAATCTGCTGGAATTCACCGTTAACGCACCTTGTTTAGGGCGTTGTGATGCTAAATCCGGTTGGATAATATTTATTTTTCAAAAACATAAAAACGAATTAAAAGTAATAACCTGAAGGGATAAAGTGCATGAGTGAAGTGCTGTGGTTGATGTTAGCCTGCGCGCTACTAGGTAGTGGCGTCGGCTTTTTAGCTGGGTTGTTAGGGATTGGCGGCGGGCTGGTGATAGTGCCTGTACTAAGCAGCATTTTACTGTACTTTGCTGTGCTTCCTGCCGAGCAAGTGGTATTGGTCGCAATTGCCACCTCATTAGCTTCGATTTTATTCACCTCAACATCATCAGCCTTGGCTCATCATAAAAATGGTAATGTGCCATGGGATTTAGCACCTTGGGTAATGAGCGGTGTTGCCTTAGGTGCACTGATCAGCGGTTTTTTGGCGGCGCTATTACCAGAGCAAGTGGTACGTTTGGTATTTGCCGTGAGTGTGTTGTTGATTGCGGTAAAAATGTTTACCAGTAGCAAAAATAGCGCAGCCGCTGCGCGCAATTTGCCAAATAAAGGCGTGCTGACGTTTTTCACTACCTTAACCGGTGGCTTGTCAGCCATGATAGGTATTGGCGGTGGTGCGGTGCTGGTGCCGCTTTTAACGTTTTTCTCGCTGGATATGAAAAAGGCCATCGGCTGTGCGTCTGCATGCGGGATAGTCATCGCGCTATTTGGCTCGATTGGTTATATCAGCTCTGGCAGCAGTTATTTTGCGATTCAAGATGGCTTTGCTGGGTTTGTTTATTTGCCAGCTTTAATCGGCATTGTTTGCACCTCATGGTTTACTGCACCTTTAGGGGCTAAGGCCACGCATCATTTACCGGTTGCCACCATTAAAAAAATCTTCGCGGTATTGCTTATGCTGACTGCGGCAAAGATGATCTTTGCATAACGACATTGACGGTAACCATACCTTAAAGCGTGTTTGCTCGCGTATGATGTTGCACAGGTTTAATTTATCAAACGACTAAGCTGACCATAATGAGCATGGATACCCAATTTAACCTTTTTGGCTTAGCCTTAACGGGCAATATTTTAGCTGCTTTTCTGCCAGCCTTGTTGGCGTTAATCGCCATTACATTTGGCAAGCAAAAGGCAGCTTTGCTGCTCACAGGCGCCGCGTGTGTTATTGCGCTTAGGGTGGGAGTGCTCAATCCTATTGCACTGGTGGGGTTGGCTTGCTTATTTGGCTTGAGTTATGGTTTTGCGCACTGCCAGCACAATGGCGGCAAAATGGCCTTGGGGCTAGCGCTGTTTGTTGTGGTGGTGGCGCTGTTAGTTCATGCTTTGCCTGGCTTTAACAACCCGCTCGTTACTGAGGCAGTATTGATTAATGATAATGCTGTGCCTTATGCAAAGCATCTGAATTTCGACAAGTTAATGGTTGCCATTGCGCTGATGTGTTTTGTCATGCCAAGCCGCCTGAGTGCAACCGTAAAAGATTGGCAACGTATTGGGCTTGTCAGCTTAGCGACGCTACTGATAGGTTTTGGTGCTGGGCTGACAAGCGGCTTAGTCAATTTTGCGCCAAAATGGAGCGAGTATTTTGTTGGCTGGGCGCTGATCAATCTGTTTGTGACTTGTTTTGCCGAAGAGGCGTTCTTTCGTGGTTTTATTCAAACTCAAATAGCTAAGGTGACGCAGCACTTACGCTTTAGTCGCTATTATCCGCTGTTGTTTTCAGGTTTGTTATTTGGGTTAGCACATTTTCCAGCAGGTTTTGCCTATACCGGTATCGCTACGTTACTGGGATTGGCCTGCGCCTATGGCTATCAAAAAAGCCACAATCTGCTGGTGCCAATTGGTATCCATTTTGGCTTTAACCTCATCCATTTTTGCTTTTTTACTTATCCGTTTATCGCACGCTGAGCTTCCCCAGTTTTGGAGCGTGTGGTGATCATGGCGGACAGCGACAGCTTAGATGCTGCGCATTTGCAACTTGAGCTCACAACCCATAGTGATGACTTACCGTTAATGAATTTAGAGGCGGCGGAAAAGCTTATCATCCTTAAAGCTATTAAGCATTTTGATCACAATATTCTGGCGGCGGCAGAGTTTTTAGGGTTGAGTAAGTCAGCCATGTATCGGCGCATGGAAAAGTTTGCTAGCTTAGACGTAGCGAAACTAGGGCTTAAAAGCCTCAGCCTTTCAGCCCTGCTTAGGTTTGTGAGCTTAGAACACCGCACAGACCTCGTCGGCTTTACAGCCAATCACAGTCACATTTTGATAGCCAATCCGCAGCAGCTGTTCGGCGGCAAAAGTGGCGCGGCTACCTGCGGCGCAGTGAATGTAAATCGGGCGCTCAGCATTGGCTTCGATAGCTGGGAGTTTAAACTCCAATACGCCGCGTGGCACATTGAGCGCGCCTTGCGCCGCTTTGGCCTGATGCTCTTCGGGTTCTCGAACATCAAGCAACAGGCCGTTATTTTCACTGATTTCCTGCTTGGCTTGTTGTGCGGTGATGCAACGCACGTCAGCACGAATGGTTTGTAAAACTTCCTGCACTGGTTTAAGCATTATTCTTCCTCTACACCTAATTTTTTTAAAATGGTGATCATGGGGCACCACTTAGTGAATGCCGATTGAATAAGGTTAGCAGCAATAAACACGGTAAACCAAACCCAATTAGGGTGAACATACAGGGTGAGATACAGTGACAGTAACACCATTACCCCGGCAATGAGTCTTAAGAAGGCATGCAGTTTCATAATCAACCTCGAGTGAAAAAAGAGCAGTCCAACTTAGTATATTAGTATTTTCTAAATTAGCAATTGCTAATATTAGTTATTTCTAATATATTGCTTATACTATGAACAAACTGACCCAGAGAGCATGATGATGGACTTACAGGCGATGGCGCATAACGCAGAACAAGCTGAGGCTTTATTAAAGCTCATGGCGAACAAAAGCCGCTTAATGATTTTATGCCGCTTGCAACAGGGCGAGGTGAGCGTAAGCGAGTTAAATGACTCTATCCCCTTGGCGCAATCTGCGTTATCACAGCATTTGGCCAGTTTGCGTAATGCCGGAATTGTCAGCACTCGGCGTGAAGGGCAAGTGATCTATTATCGCGTGGTCGATGAGCGCGTTGCAGTGATCTTAAAGAGCTTATACGAGGTATTCTGTCAGCAAGGGGATATCAATGAGCGTGGTTGAACAAGCAATTAGACAAAGTTTATCGGGTAAGTTTCCAATTTTTGTGTTTGTGTTGTCGCTGCTGTTAGGTGCGATGGCGCTCAACTTTACCCCGCGAGAAGAAGAGCCGCAAATTGTGGTGCCGATGCTCGATATTTTGGTCGCCGCGCCAAATACCGCCGCCCCCGAAGTGGCGCGTTTAGTCACGACTCCCTTAGAAAAACTTTTGATGCAGATCCCCGGAGTCGAACATGTGTATTCGACTACTCAAACCGGAGGTACTGTGGTCACGCTGCGGTTTTTCGTCGGTGAAGACCGTGAGCAGGCTATCCTGAACACTTATTCTAAGTTGTACGCCAATCAACACACTATGGCGGCGGTGATAAGCCAGTGGCAGATCCGCCCAGTTGAAGTCGACGATGTGCCGATCCTAATGTTGGGCCTTTACAGTAAAGCATCGGAACGTTATGACGACTATGACCTGACGCGCTTTGCCCAAGAAATTTCTTCGCAACTCCAGCAAATTCCTAACACCAGTGAGGTGACGGTAATCCCAGGCCGTGTGAGGCAATTGCAAGTACATTTACGCGCTACCGCTCTTGCTGCGCACCAAACCACTCCGTTGGACGTATTAAGCGCGTTACAGCGTTCAAACCAGTTGCAAACAGTCGGCAATGTTGTGGCTGGCAATCAGCAAGTTAGTGTTGAAGCGGGCGATGTGCTGCGAGATAAAGCTCAACTCGAGCAATTGGTCGTCAATGTGATCAATGGCCAAGCTGTGTATTTGCAGGATGTTGCTGAGGTATTCGATGGTCCAGCGGAACCCACCCATTATCAATGGTTGGCACCACATGCAGATGAACAGTCATTGCCTATGGTGACACTCAGTGTCGCGAAGCAGCGTGGTAGTAATGCCGTTGCGGTGGCAGAGCAAAGCTTGGCACTTATGGCGCAGTTACAAAAGTCGCTACTGCCTCCTGAAGTTGCGGTTAAGGTGCTGCGTAATTATGGTCAAACCGCAGATGAAAAGGTTAACGATCTCACCTCAAGCCTTGCCTTTGCGGTGTTTACTGTGGTGATTTTTGTTGGGGTTTTCCTCGGCTGGCGCCCCGCGATTGTCGTTGGGTTGGCGGTACCAATTTGCTACGGCATTACCTTAGCGCTGGATTTTGCTTTTGGTTATACCATTAACCGCGTGACCTTGTTTGCGCTGATCTTGTCGTTAGGCTTATTGGTCGATGACCCTATCACTGGCATTGATAACATCAGCCGCCATTTACTCAGCCCCAGCAAGGATAAAGACAGCGCGATTGTGAACGCCATCAGCGAAGTGAAAATGCCGCTGGTCATGTCAACTTTGACCATCATTATGGCGTTTATGCCACTGGCTTACATTACTGGCATGATGGGGCCATATATGGCACCGATGGCGTTTAACGTGCCGGTTAGTGTCTTGGTCTCCACCATAGTGGCGTTTTTTGTCACCCCTTGGCTGGCCAAAAAGTTGCTCACTCAGCCAAGTGTGAGCGGTGAGTTGCACGATGTGCATGCGATACCGAAGAGCCTGTATAGCAAACTGATGGCGCCACTGCTTGCTGATAAGCGCAAGGCAAAATGGCTACTCTGGGGTGTGTTAGGGCTATTTATCGCAAGTGTGAGCTTGCCGCTGTTTCGTGCCGTGCCGTTGAAATTGTTGCCGTTTGACAATAAAAATGAAGTGCAAGTGCTGATTGATATGCCAGAAGGCAGCAGTCTTGAACAGACCGCGCGTTTAACCAAGCAAGTGCAGCAGCAAGTCTGGCAACTCAACGAAGTTACTGCCGTGGCGGGTTATGTCGGAAAGCCATCAAGCATGGATTTTAATGGTATGGTGCGCGGTTATTATCGCCGCGAAGCCAGTCATTTTGGGGAGTTGCGGGTATTGCTCAAGGACAAACAAGAGCGTGCGCATCAATCTCATGCCGTAGTACTGCGGTTACGCGCTGCATTGCAAAAGTTTAACCAAGCTGGGGTGATGGTCAAAGTGGTGGAAGTGCCGCCCGGTCCACCGGTGTTGAGTACTTTGGTGGCGGAAGTTTACGCTGATGCGTTTGTTTCTGCGTCTACTCATCAGCGAGCCGCGCAAATTTTAGCGGCACGCTTAAGTGCTGAGCCGCATGTGGTTGAAGTGGATACCTCACTGACTGCCAGCGCGCCGCTAGAGCGGTTTGTAACCGATAAAAACAAAGCGGCCTTATCTGGTATTGCCACCCAAGATATCAATCAAACCTTAGCTATTGCCAGTGGTGGGCAAGTTGCAGGGTTACTTTATGTAGCGCAAGAAGCAGAGCCATTAGCGATTAAGCTGCAGCTGCCATATGCGCAGCGTAATGAATGGCAGAATTTGCTCGCACTGCAAATTCGTGGTCACCAAGATTTAGTAAAACAAGGGGATGACTTTGGTTTGCGCTCAGCTGCAAGGCCGTTGGTGGCGCTCTCAGAATTAGGTACGTTGACTTCTTTACAGGTTGAACCGCCAATCTTACGCAAAGATCTGCAAGAAGTGATTTATGTCACCGCAGAGCTTAATGGCCGCACCCCAGCAGAAGTGATTGCCGATGTGGTTGCTGATGAGCATAAGGGCGCAGAGCCGCCGTTAGCGCACTCGGTAAGTCATTGGCAAAACCGTAATTACCTAAATAGTGGTGGCGGGCTCAATTGGCAGTTGCCAGCGGGCACCCATTATCGTTTTGGTGGCGAAGGGGAGTGGCGTATCACAGTGGATGTGTTTCGCGATATGGGCATCGCCTTTGCCTTTGCGTTAACTGCTATTTTTGTGATTTTGCGTTTCCAAACGGCATCGAGCAGTGTGTCACTGATCATTATGTCGGCTATTCCTTTGACTATGATAGGCATTATGCCGGGGTTTTGGCTGTTGAATCAGTTTGGTGAACGGGAAATCGCTGGTGCCCCTGAGCCCATCTTGTTTACCGCCACCGCTATGATAGGGATGATAGCTCTAGCGGGTATTGTGGTGCGTAATTCATTAATTTTGATTGATTTTATCAATCAAGCGCGGGCGCAAGGGGTTGCGCTCAAAGCGGCACTATTACAAGCCGGTAGTGTACGAATGCGGCCAGTGCTGCTCACCGCAGGTACAACTTTGCTCGGTAATTTGGTGATTATTCTCGACCCGGTGTTTAGTGGTCTCGCGCTGGCGATTATTTTTGGCATTATCGCCTCGACGGTATTTTCATTATTGGTGGTACCTCTCGTTTACTTCTTGGTTTTTTCCGACGAGACACCAGCACATGCAGGAGAAACAACATGCGTTTAACAAAGCAGTTTTGGCTGTCATTGGCTGCCATTGGTGGCTTGCTGGTGTCCGTCGCTTGGATGGCGGGGCTGTTTAGTAGCAAAGTGGCGCCAGGCAATAAAGCGCCCACTACAGCTTATTTAGGCGAAACGTTACGAGTGACAACAAGTTTGTTGACGCTGAGTGAACGTGCCCCAGGTAGTGTGGTGGCAAAAGAGAACACCATTATTGCCAGTCGCTTATTGGCACAGCTCAAAACCTTAACGGTACGGGCTGGCGATAAAGTGACGCAAGGGCAACGCTTGGCAAGCCTAGATGATGCAGATTTAACCGCGCAAGTCGCGCAAGTGCAAGCTGAGCAAGATGCCAATAATGCACAGTTGCAGCAGGCGCAAAAGCAGTTGGAAAGAGCCCAAGCTTTGTTACAACAAGGCTTAGTGGCAATTAACCAAGTGGATGAATGGCGTGCCAAAGTCGATGAGTTACTCGCACGGCGTAACGCTTTACAGCAGCAACTGACGGCTGCGCAAGTGGCACTGGGTTATGCCACAATCCACGCGCCTTTTAGTGGCACTGTGGTCGAGCGTTTGGTTGAACCGGGCACTATAGTTGCACCCGGCACGGCGCTGTTATCGCTCTACAACCCCGCGCAATTACAAGTGCAAGCCGCCGTGCGTGAGCAGCAGGCCGCGCATTTGCAAGTGGGTGATAGCCTGACGATTTATGTCCCTGCGGCCAAGCTCACTCAGCAGGCAACCATTAGTGAAGTAGTGCCTGTGGCAGACAGTAATGCGCGCAGTTTTTTAGTCAAACTCGATATGGGATTGTTACCTGGGGTTATCCCCGGCATGTTTGCTGAGCTGGAGTATCCGTTAGAGCAGCGTCCGGCGATTATGATCCCCGCAGCGCTAGTGCAGCAATATGGTCAACTCGACATGGTGCAAGTGGTTGAAAATGGTCAACTTAGTCGTCGCTATGTGCGCCTTGGGCGCAGCCTTGGTGCAGAGGTTGAAGTGCTAAGTGGGCTTAACGTGGGAGATACGTTGGCGGCACTGTAGCCGCCAGCTTAAATCACAAAAATGTCGCTATCTCATCGAGAGATTTCTTCACCAGCGCATGCTCTGGCACAGTGGCGGTTTCGCTCGGATAACCGGCAATGATAAGCATAAATGGCCGCTCATTGTCGGCATCACGACCACAAATTTCAGTCAAAAAGGACATCGGCTTGGGTGTGTGAGTCAAGGTAGCTAAACCCGCGTTATGCAGCGCTTGGATCAAAAATCCGGTGGCAATGCCTACCGACTCATGCACGTAATAATTGGTTTGCTTGTCTTCAATGTGAATACCACCTTTCTTTTGGCTAAAAATCGCGATTAACCATGGCGCATGCTCAAGGTAGGGCTTGTCTGAATCCGTACCGAGAGGTTTTAAGGCATTGAGCCACTCATCCCCAGCGCGACCTTCATAAAATGAGCGTTCAAGGTCTTCCGCCGCTTCACGGATGCGCTTTTTAACATCCTGACTATGTATTGCCACAAAGTGCCAAGGCTGGTGGTTGGCACCACTTGGCGCGGCACCTGCGGTTTTTAGACAAGCCGCGATGATCTCCCGCGGCACCGCTCGGTCGCTAAAACTACGAATCGAATGACGACGTTGGCTGTTGGCAAGAAACGCCTCGGCGCGCTGTAACATTTCATCCTGTGGGTATTCAATAAAATCCTGTAATGGAACATGAGCATGGTCTTGCATTGGGTTATTCCTTGGTTGTTGTGTTTAATGGAACTATCTTCAAAAAAGTTGCTTTATATTTACGGTATTGTTAATTGTTCCTGTTTTGCCATCATATAATGGTCGCAGCAATTTGCAAACGTCAGCTACGCATAATGTTTTGCTGTAAAACTAGGTTTCCTCTTAGAGTGTTACTTTAGCTTAATGAATACAGCACGTTGAGATTTAAACTGAATATAGAGTGTGCTAACGTCCGGTAAAATTTCTTTTTAAGTATCACTATGTACACACATTACTGGCAGGACGGCACGAAAATAGGCCTTAACTTAGGGAAGATTGTTTGTGTTGGTCGAAACTATGCGGATCACGCCAAAGAGTTAGATAATCCGGTTCCTGAGCAGCCGCTGCTGTTTATGAAACCAAAAACGGCGGCAGTCAATTTGGCGGCCAAGTTATCTTTACCTGCGTATTTGGGAGCACACCATTACGAGGCGGAACTTGCGTTGTTAGTTGGCGAGACAATTACCCGTAATACCGTGGCGCCATTACATTGTATCCATGGTGTGGGTCTGGCGTTAGATCTGACGCTGCGTGACGTTCAGGCTGCGCTTAAAGCCCAAGGTTATCCGTGGGAGCGCGCTAAAGCCTATGATAAAAGCTGCCCATTAACGCCTTTTACAAAAACGAAATTAGATGAACATAGCCAGTTCGAGTTTAAATTTTGGCAAAATGATGAGCTTAAGCAACAGGGTGATACGAGCTTGATGTTGTTTTCATTTACCCGTCTATTAACTGAAATCAGCCGCTGCTTTACTTTAGAGCCGGGTGATGTGGTGTTAACGGGCACACCTAAAGGTGTTGGGGTATTGCGTCACGATGATAAGCTGGCGTTACAGCTTGGTGAAGGCGCCGTCCTCACCACCCAACTCAGTATCGACTAAACCCTCTGGGGTGAAAATCCAAGGAACCAATATGAAAATCAAAGCGCTCGGTACACCATTTTCTACTACGGCATGTAAGGTTTTACTTTGCGGTGGTGGCGAATTAGGCAAAGAAGTGGTGATTGAATTTAAACGTTTAGGGGCGGAAGTAGTGGTGCTGGACCGTTATCCTCACGCGCCAGCGATGCAAGTGGCCGACCGCAGCTATGTGCTCTCTATGCTTGATGGTGAGCAGTTAGAAGCCATTATCCGTAAAGAAAACCCGGATTATATCGTGCCTGAGATTGAAGCCATTGCGACCGACCGGTTAGTGGCATTAGAGCAAGACGGTTTTACGGTCGTGCCGACTGCCAAGGCAGCGCAGCTAACCATGAACCGCGAAGGCATTCGTCGCCTTGCCGCGGAAGAGCTGGGGCTTGCCACATCGCCTTATCAATTTGTTGATAACTTTGCTGACTTTGAGCGTGCGGTGCGCGAGATTGGTATGCCGTGCGTAGTAAAGCCTATTATGAGCTCCTCGGGTAAAGGGCAAAGTGTGGTGAAATCCGAGGCGGATATTGCGCACGCGTGGCAATACGCCCAAGAGGGTGGCCGCGCCGGTAAAGGTCGCGTGATAGTAGAAGGTTTTATCGACTTTGATTATGAGATCACTTTACTTACGGTGCGCCATATTAACGGCACCAGCTTTTGCCAACCGATAGGGCATATTCAAGAAAATGGTGACTATCAACAAAGTTGGCAGCCACAAGCCATGTCTGAACTTGCGCTAGAGCGCAGCCAAGATATTGCTCATCGAGTAACGGCCGCTTTGGGTGGGCGAGGCTTGTTTGGCGTTGAGCTATTTATTAAAGGGGATACGGTGTACTTCAGTGAAGTGTCACCGCGCCCACATGACACTGGTATGGTGACCCTGATCTCGCAAGATCTGAGTGAATTTGCCTTACATGCGCGGGCGATTTTAGGTTTACCAGTGCCGCACATTCATTGCCATGGCCCATCAGCCTCAAGCGTGGTGTTAGTGAGTGGTGACTCAACGCAATTACAGTTTGGCAATGTTGCTGCTGCACTTTCAGAGCCGTTTACCGATCTGCGTTTGTTTGGCAAACCTGAAGTCAAAGGCACACGCCGCATGGGCGTAGCACTAGCACGCGGCAATGATGTTGAAGAAGCCATTACTAAGGCTAAAGCAGTAGTGGCTAAATTAGAGATAACATTATGACCCCCAATTTTTCACGGCCGATAGGTCGTATGGTGCTAGGTTTCTGGCGCTTACTCGAATGGCAAATGAGCCCGCAGCAATGTGTTGCGTTTATTGAGCATGGTATTGAGCAAGGCATTATTGATACCGACCACGCCGATATTTACGGTCAGTATGATTGTGAAGCGGCATTTGGTGCCGCGTTAAAAGTTGCACCTGGGCTGCGTGAGCAAATCCGCATTATCACTAAATGTGGGATTCGCCCAGCATTGGCAAAAAAAGGCTTGGCAGGCAAAGCCAATCATTATGATTCCAGCAAAGCCCATATTATTGCCAGTGCCCAGCAGTCGTTACAGCACTTTGGCACCGACCATTTAGATGTGTTGCTAATTCATCGCCCTGATTATCTGATGAATGTGGATGAAATGGCAGAGGCGTTTAATACCCTTAAACAAAATGGCGATGTGCTGCAATTTGGTGTATCGAATTTTACGCCTTCGCAATTTGCTATGTTGAAATCACGCCTAGATTTTCCTCTCGTGACTAACCAAATCGAATTTTCACCCTATGAGATGAAAGCCCTTGATGATGGGACGTTAGACCAATGTCAGCAGCTGCGGGTGCATCCTATGCTATGGTCACCGCTGGCTGGTGGCCGGTTGTTCTCGGCGCAAGATGAAAAAGCGCTGCGGTTACGGACGACGCTTGAACAAGTGGGTAATGAAATTGGTGCGGCGAGTTTAGATCAAGTGGTTTTTGCTTGGCTGGCTATGCACCCCAGCGAACCTAGCATAGTGCTTGGCACCGGCAATGCCGAGCGGGTGAGTGCGGCGGTGGCTTCGGCACAGCTTAAGCTAGAACGTGAGCAATGGTATCGTATTTGGCAGGCATCAACCGGTCATAGCGTGCCATAACGCACCGTAACGTACTATAGTGCAACGCAAAAAGGGCCAAACGGCCCCTGATTTGCAGCAAGTATAAAAATCGTGATTAGAGTTCGAAGCTCACGCCGTAGCTGGCGAAGACCTTAAAGTCGTCGTCCGCTTTTAAGTCGACTTTTTTCACCCCTAAGGTGAGGCCGTTTTTGCTGAGGCTGACACTGTAGTCCATGTATTTATCGTCTTCACCGTACCAATCCATAATGGTATCGCCACTGCTTTGGGCAATGTGGATAGCCAGTTCGGTGTCATTAAAGACGGTAAAGGCCATATTGGCTTCAAGGTAGAGCATGTCTTCGCTCGGTGCGGAGTCGCTATCAACAAAGGTAGTATAAGAGGCTTTTAGCGTCAGCCACTGCCAAGTGACCGCACCATAAATTTCACCGAAGTCGAGGTTGTTGGCAGCATCTGGGTAGGCATAGTATAAGTAACCAATATCGTAGCCGATGCCGTTACTTTCCCACGCATAGCCACCATAAATATCCATTTCATAGCCGGCACTGGCTTCTTCACCAAAATCGATAGTCGACATCCAAGTGCCGAGATAAAAACCGCTTTCATGGCTGTAATCAAGCCCGCCGCTCACCGCCGCGGCATCTTTGGTTTGGGTTACGCCACGCCATAAGTAGTTAGAGCTGGCCGCGACATTGGCGACCAATTCTGCTGACGCTGAAACACTATAAAGTGATAAAGCTAAGCAGGCGCAGAGTAGAGAATTTCTTGTTGTCATGTTGTCACCTCATTATTGTATCTGATTAAGCAATAGCAACGTATGCGCCAAAGTCCATTTTTTACTTGAAAAAACTGTAAATAATAAGATAAAACAGAGGGTTGTATTTTAATTCGGCACGTGCAAGCACACGACTGTTTCACATGCTTGCACTTCAGTGGTGCGTTTTTTGCGCAATTTGCACTTGTACCGAGCAAGCTAAGGTCTTGATGAAAATCACATTGTGCGATTTTTGTTGGAAGCGGCTGCCGACTAGCAACGCTAGGTAAAAGGTAGCAAGGGAGGTGATCCTCCCTAACTGAGCTTAGCCAAAAATGGCGCGCAGGAGTTGAATGGTTTCGTCTACTGAGCGGCCTTTTTCTACTTCCGCGATAATAGAATCGCGTTTGGCTTGTAAATACGCTGGCAGCTCTGGGTTTGCAAGCGCGCGGTCAACCAGCACTGCGGCTGAATCTTTACCGCGCTTAACCGCTTTCGGTTTGCTGCCACTGGCTGTAGTGGTGCGCTTGGGCTTATGCAATGCTTTATAGTAGTTTGATTGCGAGGCGGTATCTTCATCACAATAGTAGAACCAACAAGGCAACAAAGCTTTGTGGTTAGCCAATGTGGTTTCAAACTCATCTTGTGGGCCACAGAGTCTAAACCAAGGCATCGCATGAATTGCCTGCACCACATCTTGCCAGTAACGTTCAAAGTCACGGTTAGATAAACGCGCAATCCCTAATGCCATACACAAGGCATCGGCTTTACTGGCAGTCAGTGGTGTAAACACGTCTGGGCGGTGCATGGCCAATAAGCGGGTAGCTGGTGCTAAGGTCGGCACTTCATCACAACCTGTAAAGGCTTGGAGGTACGCGAGCACAAATTGCTGGTATTGCTCACCACTGACATCACCAGTAAGCGGGATATGCGCTAACGCATCGGCAAAACCGTGCGGTAAGTCCGCCAGTTGTTGATGGAAGCCTTTGGCACTGCGAGTTGAAGCAAACCATTCAACATCAAATGGATAAGCACTGCTGTCATGCGCCGGAGTGTGTTTACCGGCAAAGGCCAAACGGTCTTCTGGGATCATATCGGCTAAACTGGTGGCGCGTAGCCCTTGCACATGTGCCAATAGGGCAAATTGTTCGTCCAGTGCTAAGTGTTCATGGTGGTCACGAATAAATGCCACAATAATTGGCCAAGGCGCAATACGTAGCGATTTTAGCTGTAAGTAACTAATCGCTTGGGTGAGTAAATCTTGCAGCTTTTTCACCGTTGGTAGCTGGTGGTCGTCCAATAGGTCAAAATTGAGGCGGCGCTTTACCACATCCTGCAATTCATAACACCAACCCAAAAAATCACTTGGGTGGTTATCGACCTTAACAGCCATCAGATTCAGGCTAATGTCAGTCGCCTGCTTTAAAATGTTCTGGTAGATGGTACTTTCCAATTCAGGTAGTGCCATGTGCGATGGGGATATAAGCAGCTTCTTCATGCTGTGAACATGCTCCAACGGATCTCAGGCTATTAAGTGTAGCCAATTTCTGTCAATGTGGGGCGAGGATCATACCTAAGAATCAGTTTGATGCAATCCCGCTGTGTTGACTTGTCGTACAATCGCTTTGATTGCCCTGAAATCCGTGAAAATTACCACCTTTAACATGATTTTATTAAACGGCAGCGCTAGTATATACCCGTCGTCTTTTAAAATGCACGGTTGTTGGCTGCGCTTATTTACCCCAATCACTTAGTCCATCTAAGCGCATGGGGCTTCATTCACTTGCCGCCTACGTGCCTTTTGAAGTCCATTGGGTAAATCCATTGGGTATAGAAGCTAACATTGCCAACGCAAGAAGGGACAAATATGAACCGTGGAATTAAGATTGCCGCCGGTATTGGCATTATCATTGTAGCTGGGGTGGTGGTGATCCCATCGCTCATTCCTACCTCAACGATTGTTGCCAAAGTATCTGATGAGGTGACTGCAACGACAGGCCGGACCTTGCAAATCAACGGCGATGTCACACTGTCGGTGTTGCCAAGCCTAAAAATAGAACTCAATGACGTACATCTCTCCAATATGAGTTCTGGCAGCCAAGCTAATATGGTGAGTATGCAACAGCTGGCGCTGCATGTGCCGTGGCTGAGCGTGTTCTCAGGCCAAGTAGAATTAGACAAATTTGTGATTCGTGACCCTGAAATTTTACTTGAGAAAGATAAACAAGGCCGTGCCAACTGGCAATTGCTCGCAAACCCAACGCCTGCCGAGAATAAAGCAGCCAGTAATGCGCCTGTGAAGTTGCCAGAGGGGTTAGATGTCAGCTTAGGTGAAGTGGCCATTTACGGCGGAAAACTCACTTATTTAGATGCCAGCAGTGGTGCCAAGCAAGAGCTGAGCAACCTTGATTTAACCATTCAGCTCCCTTCTTTATACCAAGCACTACAAGTGAAAGGTGAAGTCACTTATCGTGGTGAGCGGGTCAGTTTAGAGTCCACAGTGACAACGCCCGCCAAAGCCATTGAAGGGCAAGATTTTAGTATTGCCCAGACCGTGAGCAGTCCATTCGTCAACCTAGAGTTTAGCGGGGATATTGCACAGCAAGGCGCTGCAATTAATGGCAAGTTGAACCTCAAAGGCGATTCCCTGAAAGCCTTAACCCAATGGCAAGGGATTACACTTGAAGGTCAGGATGAGGCATTCAATGCCTTTGCAATCAATGGTGTGATGGCATTTAAAGGTGACGTATTCAATTTAACGGAGTTTTCAGCGCAGTTAGATAAGTTAGCCATCAACGGCAGCAGCACCATCACGCTAAGTAAAGTGCCGCATATTAAGGCTCAGTTTGATTTAGGCGACTTAAACCTCAATCCTTATTTGCCAGAGCCTGTGGCTAAAGAGGCAGTGAAAGAGCAAGACGAACAAGCGCCTCAGCCCATCGTTTGGGATGATACTAAGCTTGATTTATCTGCGTTAAAGCAACTCAATGCCGATATCAAAGTCAGTGCTAAATCACTGCAAGCGCGTGAAATCAAACTGGGTGAAAACCAATTTTCGCTGAAGCTGCAAAATGGTGTCGCAACGCTTGGCTTAGACAAATTCAATGCCTATGAAGGCGTTGGTAACGGCAAAGTGGTCGTCAATGCCGCGCAAACCCCTTATCAGTTAACGACTGCATTTAGCTTAAAAGACATTAACGCGCAGCCGCTACTGACTGATGCGATTGGTTTTAGCAAAGTGTTGGGTAAAGGGGCACTGTCTTGGTCACTCACCACACAAGGGCAAAGCCAAGCCGAATGGGTTGGCGCTTTGGCTGGTAATATGGCGTTTGCGCTGCAAGATGGTGGTGTACAAGGGGCGAATTTAGCCGAAATGGTTCGTAAAGCCCAAGAGCTACTTAAAGGCGATATATCGGCCATGCAAAAAGGCTTAAATGCGGACTTTAACCACGAGCAAACCACAGACTTTTCTGCGCTTACGGGAACATTTAATTTCGTACAAGGGGTCGGCACCAATCAAGACCTGATGTTGGCCAGTCCGTTACTGCGTATTACGGGCAGTGGTACTATCGACTTACCAAAAACGCAGCTGGATTATCGCTTAGTGACCGGGATAGTCGATACCATTGAAGGCCAGCACAGTGCCGATACCAGCACCGGCTTTAAAATCCCAGTGCGGCTCAAAGGGCCATTTCATGCAGTAAAAACCAGCGTTGATGTGAGTGACGCAGCGAAAGAACAAGCCAAAGACAAAGTTAAAGACAAACTGAAAGACAAATTAAAAGGGTTATTTGGTGGCTAGGTGCAACACATCAGTAATACTTAAACGTTAACGTCAAAAAAGTGAGCGATAAGCTCACTTTTTTTGCTTTAGCGCAAAAATTGGGCACTTTCATCCAGTTTTTAAACGTCTGTAATCTGATGTAATTGCTGAGTGTGCTAAAGTGTGTTTGTATTACGTGGTAGTACGACTTATTAATTATATAAGGAAAACGGAAATGGCGAATTCTCTAAGCTTTGAAGTGTGGCCAACATCTGATTTAAACGAAGTGTGGAAAATTATTGGTGCTGACGGTGAGCAAGGTGAAGAAGTAAAAATTACGCTGACACCAGAAATGCAAAGTGTTGAACTATATTATGAAATGAGTCAACAAAGTACCTCAGAAGGCTGGCAATTTGCCGACAACGGTACTTTCTTTGTGGATGCGCAAGATAACTTTAATTATCAAGTAAACAGTGTGGTCGCGAATGCGGGCAAAAGCATGATAGTGAGCATTTCTAGTATTAGCTCAGGTCAAACAATTCCACCGGATATTGCGATAGATATGGCAGCAAATCCAGATAAAGCCTTTGTGGTTAATCTTATCACCAATAATAACTTTGAGATTGCCTACCGCTTAATCGCTAAAAACGACCATTTAAACGGCAATGTTCGTTATTTCTCGCAAGATCCTAAAGTTATTTTCGATGATATAGATCCTGTCTAATTAGGGTCAGCTGGTTGGCAAAGATAAGCGTAGTTATCTTTGCCAATTTTAGTCTCTAAACTCTGTATATCACATAAAGATTTAAACCAAGCAAGGCGATAAAAAGCGGCGTTCCAACCTAGATTAAGACTTTGCTGTAGTGAGGCGCTTGCTGAGAACTTTTCACCAAGTAGGGTTTGCACTAAGGTTTTGACGTAGTAGGCTTCGGCTGAATCCGGCGTTTGCAAAATGATTTCTTCAACTAAGGTTAATGCTGCTTGAAATTGCCCTAAATGCGCCAGAGCCTGCGCTTGGGTGAGTTCAATGCCCTTTTGATCATGTTTCTCGACAATCTCTTGGTACAGGTTATTAGCTTCAATTACCTTGCCTGTCAAAAGGTATAAGTCGGCAAGATTTATCAGTGTTTCTATATTGTCAGATGCAATTTCAGCTGTTTTTTGTGCATAATCTAAAGCGGTTGTTAAATTGCCTTGTAATGTAAGCACTACTGAGTAGTTATTAAGAATCGTGAAGTTTACCGTTGCATGTGCAATTAACCTCTTGTAGGCGTCTGCCGCCTCAGTCAATTTACCAAGCATTAGCGAAACATCCGCGATGGTTTTGAGCGTTTTGAAATCCTGTGGGGCGTAGTCTTGTGCTTTCTTTAAATAGGGGAGGGCTTGGTCGTAGCGGCCTAAGCGCAAGTTTAAAATAGCGGCATTGCGGGTAACGTTGAGAGTTGGTCTTAGTTTAAAAGCAATTTCAATGTGTTTAAGCGCAGTTTCATCGTCTTTTTGCATACTATAAAATACGGCCGTTTGGGCTTGCTTTTGAAATTCATCTAAAGCCGAGTTTTGTATGGCAGCCAACGCCTTTGTCGCTTGTCGGGTATCTTGCAGGTATAGATATAATTGCATCAACTCGACTTGGTACGCGCTACTGTCTTTAAATTCATTGGGTGCGGTATCAAAAATATCTTTTAAGCGATAAAGCAAAGACTTATCTGAGGTATTCCGAAAGTCCTTAATGGTATTTCTGGCGTACAATGAATACAGCGGCAAAAAGTCAGGGAATATTTTAATCAGCTTCTCGATTTCAGGCAGTAATACGGATAAGTCAGCGTCCGCTGATAATGATTTTTGCTGGAGTGTGACATATTGACTGAGGCGTTCATCACTTGCTGCATCCAGTTTGGGATTGTCACTCAGTGGTTGAAGACTCAATGCTGCTAATGACGCTTGGGTTATATTAAATATTTCCCCATAGTTTTCACTAGAGCTGACATTTCTGAGGTTTTTAATCAAAGCGGCGTTTTGTCCATCAACGGAACTAAATTCAATGTCGCAACTTTGTAAGGTGCAATTGAGTTGGATGGCGAGCAACTGTTCAGCATTTAAAGCATGTCCTAAGTCTTTTAGCGATGTATTGTCACCAAGCAGCTTTTTTGCCAAATTAACTTCACTGTCAGAAATGAGCACATAGTGAGTATCGTTTAAAAAATATTGCTTTATTGCATCGTTGATGGCGAGGTTGAGTATTTGCTTGTGCGCTTCCAACAGCTGAGTATTATCACTAAACTCTAATGGCAAAGCAGCAACATAGATTTTAGGTTTGTTGGCTTGCCAATACTGATAACCGACAAATGTGCTAACAGCGATGCAGATAAACGCGACACTGGCCAACAGCAGTCTCAGTTTACTAGGCTTGTTGCTAAGATTTAACTCTGCAATGTCCATGGTTGAATTTGCATCTTGGAAGCTACATAAGGTTAAAATTTGTTTTAACTGTTGTGTGACTTCTTGGGCATTGGCAGGGCGGTTATCACGCTTACGTTCAAGTAGGCGGTCGATTAAGTCAGTCAGTGCCGCAGGCACGCCATAAATTTGGCTGACGCTATTAGGGGCTTTGGTGCTTTTTACCCGTTCAGCAATCAGTTTGTCTGGGCCTTCACCAAAGGCATGCTTGCCCGCCAGTATTTCAAAAGCAATAAGACCGAACGAGAACAAATCGCTGCGTTGGTCGAGCGGTTGCTGTTGCAATTGCTCAGGCGACATGGCGGTCAAAGAACCATAACTGGTATTACACATTGACGTTTCATCGTTGCGCAGTTGTGCAATACCAAAATCCGCGATTTTTGCCCGGCCTTTGTCGTCAATCAGCACATTGCCCGGTTTTAAGTCTAAGTGCAAAATGTGTTGCTCGTGTGCGGCGGCAAGCCCTTGGGCAATATCAAATAACAGCTCAAGTTTTTGCTCAAGCGTTAAAGGTTGGCATTGCACATAGCGGTTGAGGGTCTGGCCAGCGACATATTCCATTTCAAGATAAAGACCTTGGGCTGAGTCTTTAACATCATACAGCTGAACAATATTAGGGTGATTTAAACGTGCAAGCAGCTTTGCCTCACGCAGCACGTCGGCATTACTACCAAGGTGGCTTTTAATAAATTTAATTGCCACTTTGCGGTCCAACCGCGTATCGGTTGCCACATAGACTTCACCCATGCCACTTTGTGCCAAACGGGTTATGTTGCTGTAATGCTCGTTGATTGAAATCACAATGTGCCCAGGTCTCCACTTCGACTTGTAATCAGTGTAACGCGGAATGCGTTAAATGAGTATCTCTAAGCGACTAATTCTGTGCGTCATTTTATCGTATTGGGGTTGTTCAAAAGCTGAACATGGTTATGATGATAGCGTTGTCATCAAATCAAGGAGCCAGAGAATGTTACGTCATATTGCCCTCTGCTTAAGTGCGACTGTGATGCTCGGTTGTACTAGCACGTCAGCGTCAATTTCAGCAAAAGCGGCGAAAAATACCCCATTATATGTCGTTGAGGCTGCGACAATCCGTTATCCAAACCAAGCGCGCAACGCGGTGAGCCTGACATTCGACGATGGTCGAGCCAGCCAAGTGCTAGTGGGCACGCCAATCTTAGATAAGTACCAAGCTAAAGCGACTTTTTATGTGATGGCAGGGGCTGTTAATTTGCAATTGGCGCGTTGGCAACACGCGGTGGCCAATGGTCATGAGATTGGTAATCACACCACAAGTCATCTTTGTACTGGTAACTTTCAATGGTTAAGAGACAAAAATGCTGGTTTAGAGCAGGTGGATTTAACTTGGCTGCGTAATGATATAGAACAAAATAACCAAGCATTAAAAACAGCCCTTGGAGTGACACCGACGGCATTTGCTTACCCCTGTGGTAATACCTTTGTTGGGCGAGGGTTAAAAACGCAAAGTTACGTGCCGTTAATTGCCGAGATGTTTGACAGTGGCCGCACTTGGTTAGATGAAACGGGTAATAACCCAGGTTATACCGATTTTGCCCAGTTGACTGGCATTCGTATGGATGGCTTAAGTTTTGATGAGATCAAAACCATATTAGAACAGCTGCGCGGTAATCAAAGCTGGCTGATTTTAGCGGGCCACGATGTTGGTGAAAAAGGGCTCTATTCAGTAGACCAGCAAGCTTTAGCGCGATTGATTGAATATTTGCAGGACCCAGCCAATGGCTACTGGCTGGATACGGTCAGTAATGTGGCCAAACATCTTCGTGCCGAGCGCACCCAGCCCGAATAAATTTTACGGCTTTTTTATGCGGTTGGGATTGAATCCCAACTTGCTTGCCCTTATCTCGTATTCTAGCTAAAATTGTCTGCTTTATTTATGTGCAGCAAGCCGTTATCCAGTTTAGGATAAAACCTTGCTGCAAAGCCTGTATTGTCTGACCATTTCCCTTATTTAGGTAAGGTTAAATTAATTAAAATTTGACCTATCTTTCATGAGGCATTGCTGATACAATTGCCCGCCCTTGAAAGACGAAAGCTTCGTTTTTTGAGCGGAAATTAATCTAAATGCTTGGATTTTAAACAAATTCAAGCGAATTTTAACTACACCGGAGCTCATTAAGATGATCCAAATGCAAACTCAGCTGGACGTTGCTGACAACAGCGGCGCTCGCAAAGTGCAGTGTATTAAAGTCTTAGGTGGTTCGCACCGTCGTTATGCAACGGTTGGTGACATCATTAAAGTTTCTGTTAAAGAAGCTATTCCTCGCGCTAAAGTGAAGAAAGGTGATGTACTAAACGCTGTAGTAGTGCGTACTCGTAAAGGCGTTCGTCGTCCAGACGGTTCTTTGATCCGTTTCGATACTAATGCGGCTGTAATGTTGAACAACAACCATCAGCCAATCGGTACTCGTATCTTCGGCCCTGTGACTCGTGAACTACGTACTGAAAAGTTCATGAAGATCATTTCACTAGCCCCAGAAGTACTGTAAGGAGTCGATCATGGCAGCAAAAATCCGTCGTGATGACGAAGTAATCGTACTAGCCGGTAAAGACAAAGGTAAGCGCGGTAAAGTGCTTTCAGTTGTTTCTGAAACTGGTCGTGTATTTGTTGAAGGCGTAAATCTTATCAAGAAACACCAAAAACCTGTACCACAACTACAGCAACCTGGTGGCGTCGTTGAGAAAGAAGCGTCAATCGACGTATCTAATGTAGCGATTTTCAATGCTGAAACAGGCAAAGCGGATCGTGTTGGTTTTAGATTTGAAGACGGTAAAAAAGTCCGTTTCTTCAAGTCTACTGGTAAAACTATCTAAATAGTTGGAGTAGACGATGGCGAAACTGCATGAAGTGTACAACGACAAAGTAGTAAAAGAACTTTTTGAAAAGTTCGGTTACAGCTCTGTCATGCAAGTCCCTCAGATCACTAAGATCACCCTTAACATGGGTGTGGGTGAAGCCCTTGCTGACAAGAAAATTCTAGACAACGCTGTTGCGGATCTAGAAGCGATTTCTGGTCAGAAAGCCCTAATCACTAAAGCTCGTAAGTCAGTTGCTGGCTTTAAAGTGCGTGAAGGCTACCCTATTGGCTGTAAAGTAACCCTGCGCGGCGAGCGTATGTGGGATTTCCTAGAGCGTCTAGTATTTATCGCGCTTCCTCGTGTTCGTGACTTCCGTGGCGTAAGCTCAAAGTCATTCGACGGTCGTGGTAACTACTCTATGGGCGTACGTGAACAAATCATCTTCCCTGAAATCGATTACGATAAAGTGGACAGAGTTCGTGGTATGGATATTACTATCACTACTACTGCGAAAACAGATGATGAAGGCCGTGCGTTGTTAGAAGCGTTCAACTTCCCATTTAAGAAATAAGGGTAGGGTTATGGCAAAGAATTCAATGAAAGCGCGTGAAGTAAAACGTGCGAAACTAGTTGCTCAGTATGCTGAAAAGCGTGCAGCACTTAAAGCGATCATCAGCGGTGTAGAAACTTCTGAAGAAGATCGTTGGGATGCGGTTGTTAAGCTTCAGTCTTTACCGCGTGATTCTGCCCAATCGCGTCAACGTAATCGTTGTAACATCACGGGCCGCCCACATGGCTTCCTTCGCAAATTCGGCATGAGCCGTATCAAAGTTCGCGAAGCTGCTATGCGCGGTGAAATTCCTGGCCTTAAAAAGGCTTCTTGGTAATAGAGTCACGGGAGTAAGACATGAGCTTGCAAGATCCTATTGCGGATTTGTTTACACGTATCCGTAACGGTCAGACTGCGAAGAAGGCAGAAATCACTATGCCAACTTCAAAGCTGAAAGTAGCTATCGCTAAAGTACTGAAAGATGAAGGTTACATTGGTGACTTCGCAGTAAATGGCGATGTTAAAGCAGAATTGACTATCGAACTTAAGTACTTCGAAGGCAAAGCTGTTATCGAAAACATCCAGCGTGTTAGCCGCCCTGGTCTACGTATCTATAAGAAACGTGACGAATTACCAAAGGTAATGGGTGGTCTAGGTATCGCTATCGTATCAACTTCTAAAGGCCTGATGACTGACCGTGCTGCGCGTAAAGCCGGTGTGGGCGGTGAAATCATTGGCTTTGTAGCTTAATTCTGGAGGGGAACACATGTCTCGTATAGCGAAGGCTCCAATTACTGTTCCTGCCGGTGTTGAAGTTACAATCAACGGCCAGGACATCAAGGTTAAAGGCAAAAACGGTGAATTGTCTCGCACAATCCACGCTGCAGTTGAAGTTGCGTTAAATGACAATGTGATCACGACTACACCTCGTGACGGCATCGAAAACGCATGGGCTCAAGCAGGTACTGCTCGCGCTCTTATCAACAACATGATCATCGGCGCAGGCAATGGTTATGAGAAGAAACTTCAGCTAGTTGGTGTTGGTTACCGTGCGGCTGCTAAGGGTAAAACTCTAGATTTGACTCTTGGCTTCTCTCACCCGGTAGTTTTCGAAGTACCAGTAGGTATTACAATCGAAACGCCAAGCCAAACTGAAATTCTTGTTAAAGGCGCAGATAAGCAACTAGTTGGTCAAACAGCTGCTAACATTCGTGCATACCGTGCTCCAGAGCCTTACAAAGGCAAAGGTGTTCGTTATTCTGACGAAAACGTGCGTCGTAAAGAAGCTAAGAAGAAGTAAGGTAAGACGATGGATAAGAAAACAGCTCGTCTACGTCGTGCTAAGCGCACTCGTAGAAACATTATCGAACAAGGCACAACGCGTCTTGTTATCCACCGCACGCCACGTCACATTTACGCTCAAGTAATCACTGCTGAGGGTAAAGTACTGGCTGCTGCTTCTACTGTTGAAAAAGCAATTGCTGAAACAGTTAAAGGCACAAGCAACATCGCTGCAGCACAAGCTGTAGGTAAAGCAGTTGCTGAACGCGCGGCAGACAAAGGCATCGAAAAGATTGCTTTCGACCGCAGTGGCTTTAAATATCACGGCCGTGTGAAGGCGCTTGCTGATGCAGCGCGTGAAGCTGGCTTGCAATTCTAGGAGTAGACAATGGCTAACGTAGAAGCAAAAGCAACACAGCCAGAATTGGCTGAAAAGCTAATCGCGGTAAACCGTGTGTCTAAAGTGGTTAAAGGTGGTCGTATCTTTAGTTTCACTGCACTAACTGTTGTTGGTGATGGCGCAGGTAAAGTAGGTTTCGGTTACGGTAAAGCACGTGAAGTTCCAGCTGCTATTCAAAAGGCAATGGAAAAAGCACGTCGTAACATGATTACTGTTGAACTTAACGGCCACACGCTACAACACCCTATCAAGGGTCGTCACGCGGGTTCTAAAGTTTACATGCAACCAGCATCTGAAGGTACAGGTATCATCGCCGGTGGCGCGATGCGTGCGGTACTAGAAGTTGCAGGCGTACACAACGTACTGTCAAAAGCATACGGTTCAACTAACCCGATCAACATCGTTCGCGCGACTGTATCTGCACTAGAGAGCATGAACTCTCCAGCTAAGATCGCAGCTAAGCGTGGTCTAACTGTTGACCAAATTCAGGGGTAATTAACCATGGCAAATACTGTAAAAGTAACTCAAGTAAAGAGCTCTATCGGTCGTTTACCGAAGCATAAAGCAACTTTACGCGGTCTTGGTTTACGTCGTATCAACCACACTGTTGAGTTAATCGATACTCCAGCAGTACGTGGTATGATCAACCAAGTTTCTTACATGGTTAAGGTTGAGGGGTAATTCGAATGCATTTGAATACACTTTCACCTGCTGTAGGTGCGAAAACTGAGAAGAAACGTTTAGGTCGTGGTATTGGTTCTGGTCTTGGTAAGACTGCGGGCCGTGGTCATAAAGGCCAAAAATCACGTTCTGGTTCTTCAGTTCGTTGGGGCTTTGAAGGCGGTCAAATGCCTATGCAACGCCGTCTACCAAAGTTTGGTTTCGTTTCTCGCAAGTCACTTGTGTCTGCAGAAGTAAACCTATACGAAATCGCTAAAGTTGAAGGCGATGTGGTAGATCTGAACACGCTTCAAGCAGCTGGTTTAGTTAAAAAGAACATTCAGTTCGTTAAAGTTGTAAAATCTGGCGAAGTTTCACGCGCAGTTACCGTTAAAGGTCTTAAAGTGACTAAAGGTGCTCGCGAAGCTATCGAAGCTGCCGGAGGCAAGGTAGAAGAGTAAGGACGTACACTATGGCTAAACCAGGTAAAGAAATGCAAAGCGCACAAAGTGGCCTTGCGGAGTTGAAGCGCCGTTTACTCTTCGTATTAGGTGCTATTATCATCTACCGTCTCGGTTCATTCGTGCCGATCCCTGGTATTGACGCCGCTGTACTTGCCGAATTCTTCGAGCAACAAAAGGGTACCATCGTTGAAATGTTTAACATGTTCAGCGGTGGTGCGCTTGAGCGTGCCTCGGTATTGGCTTTAGGTATTATGCCTTACATTTCGGCCTCGATTATCATGCAACTTCTGACACACATTCATCCAGCGATGATTGAGTTAAAGAAAGAGGGTGAGACAGGTCGGAAGAAAATCAGCCAATACACGCGTTACGGTACGCTTGTGCTTGCTACATTCCAGTCAATTGGTATTGCGACAAACATGCCAAACATGATGGACGGGTTAGTTGTTAACCCTGGTTTTGGTTTCTACTTCACTGCTGTAGTGAGCTTAGTAACTGGCACTATGTTCCTAATGTGGCTGGGCGAACAAATTACAGAGCGTGGTATCGGTAACGGTATTTCAGTTCTGATTTTTGTGGGCATTGTAGCTAACCTGCCGTCTGCGATTGGTTCGACAGCAGAAATGGCGCGCCAAGGTGATTTGAATGTTCTAGTACTGTTGCTAATTGGCGTAATTATGTTCGCCGTTACTTACTTGGTGGTGTTCTTTGAGCGTGGTCAACGTCGTATCGTCGTTAACTATGCCAAGCGTCAACAAGGTCGCCAAGTGTATGCTGCACAAAGCACTCACTTGCCGTTAAAAGTGAACATGGCGGGTGTTATTCCACCAATCTTTGCTAGCAGTATAATCTTGTTCCCTGGTACAATTGCAAGCTGGTTCGGTCAAGGTGAAGGTCCAGTCGCTGACGTATTGCAAGCTGTCTCAGCTGTGTTGACTCCGGGTCAACCGCTTTATGCGATGGTTCTTGCTGCTGCGATTGTGTTCTTCTGCTTTTTCTACACTGCGTTGGTATTTAACCCGCGTGAGACAGCAGATAACCTGAAGAAGTCAGGCGCTTTTATCCCAGGCATTCGCCCAGGTGAACAGACATCAAAATACATTGATAAAGTGATGACACGCCTCACACTTGCGGGTGCGATGTATATTACCTTTATCTGTCTGGTGCCCGAGTTTATGACCATGGCATGGCAAACGCCATTCTACTTCGGCGGTACATCAATTTTGATTATCGTTGTTGTGATCATGGACTTTATGGCACAAGTACAGACTCATATGATGACTCATCAATATGATTCTGTGCTGAAAAAAGCAAACCTTAAAGGCTACGGCCGCTAAGGTCATTTTCACGGAGTTGAGCAATGAAAGTACGTGCTTCCGTTAAGAAAATTTGCCGTAACTGTAAAGTTATTAAACGTGCTGGTGTAGTACGTGTAATTTGCAGTGAGCCTAAGCACAAGCAAAGGCAAGGCTAATAAAACAGACTTGCAGGCTGAGTATTTATACTTAGCCTGTGTTTTTAACTGGATTTGGTCTTCGTTTGAGTATCCTTACGGGCTTTTCAAACCTGGTGAGTATCAAATCATTCTATAGGAGATGTGTTAGTGGCCCGTATCGCTGGCATTAACGTTCCTGACCATAAACACGCAGTTATCGCTTTAACTGCTATCTATGGTGTAGGTAAAACGCGCGCTAAGGCTATCTTAGCTGCGACAAATATCGCCGAAAATACAAAAATCGGCTCTCTAGACGAAGCTACGCTTGACATCCTTCGTGAAGAAGTTGGCAAGTACACTGTTGAAGGTGACCTTCGTCGTGAAATCACTTTGAGCATCAAGCGTCTTATGGACCTTGGTTGCTACCGTGGCTTACGTCATCGTCGTTCGTTACCACTACGTGGTCAACGTACTAAGACTAACGCGCGTACTCGTAAGGGTCCACGCAAGCCTATCAAGAAATAAGGTGGGGTAAGTTATGGCTAAAGCACCAATTCGTCGTAAAAAGGTCAAAAAGCAAGTTGCTGACGGTATGGCACACGTCCATGCGTCATTCAACAACACTATTGTGACCATCACCGACCGTCAAGGCAATGCTCTTTCTTGGGCGACTGCAGGTGGTTCAGGTTTCCGTGGTTCTCGTAAGTCTACTCCGTTCGCTGCGCAGGTTGCTGCTGAGCGTGCAGGTGCAGTTGCACAAGAGTACGGCTTAAAGAACCTTGAAGTGTTCATTAAAGGTCCAGGTCCAGGCCGTGAGTCTGCTGTTCGTGCATTGAATGCTGCTGGTTTCCGTATCACTAACATTACTGACGTGACGCCAATCCCACACAATGGGTGTCGTCCACCGAAGAAACGTCGCGTATAACATAGGTTAGGAGAAAGAACATGGCAAGATATTTGGGCCCTAAGCTCAAGCTAAGTCGTCGTGAAGGTACTGACCTGTTCCTTAAGAGCGGCGTAAGAGCGATTGACTCGAAGTGTAAACTAGAAACAGCTCCAGGTCAGCACGGCGCTCGTAAAGGTCGTCTATCTGATTACGGTTTACAGTTACGTGAAAAGCAAAAAGTACGTCGTATCTACGGTGTGCTTGAGAAGCAATTCCGCAACTATTACAAAGAAGCTGCTCGCCTTAAAGGCAACACAGGTGAGAACCTGTTACAGCTTCTAGAACAGCGCTTAGACAACGTTGTATATCGCATGGGTTTTGCAAGCACACGTGCTGAAGCACGTCAGCTAGTAAGCCACAAAGCGATTATGGTTAATGGTCGTGTTGTGAACGTTCCTTCTTACACTATTTCTCCAGAAGATGTAGTTGTAGTTCGTGAGAAGTCTAAAAAACAAGCGCGTATCATCGCTGCTCTAGAGTTGGCTGAGCAACGTGAAAAGCCAACTTGGATTGAAGTTGACGGTAAGAAAATGGAAGGCACTTTCAAGCGTCTACCAGAGCGTTCAGATCTGTCTGCGGACATTAACGAACAACTAATCGTCGAACTTTACTCGAAGTAAAGTTAAGAGTTAAGAGAGGATAACATGCAGGGTTCTGTAACCGAATTCCTAAAGCCAAGGTTAGTCGAGATCGAAGCAGTAAGTCCAACGCGTTCTAAAGTCGTTTTAGAACCGTTAGAGCGCGGCTTTGGTCACACGCTAGGTAACGCATTACGTCGTATCCTATTGTCGTCAATGCCAGGTTGTGCAGTGACTGAAGTAGAAATCGATGGTGTGTTGCACGAGTACAGCGCGAAAGAAGGCGTACAAGAAGACATCATTGAAATTCTGTTAAACCTTAAAGGTTTGTCAGTATCTCTAGAAGGTAAAGATGAAGTTTTCCTTACCCTGACTAAATCTGGCCTAGGCCCTGTGACTGCGGCTGACATCCAGCATGATGGTGATGTTACTATCGCTAACCCAGAGCACGTTATTTGCCATTTAACGGCAGCTAACGCTGAGATCAGCATGCGCATTCGCGTACAGCGTGGTCGTGGTTACGTGCCAGCGTCAAGCCGCTTATCCTCTGATGACGATGAGCGCCCAATCGGCCGTTTGTTGCTTGATGCTTCATTCAGTCCAGTTGAGCGTATTGCGTACTCGGTTGAGTCAGCGCGTGTTGAACAACGTACAGATTTAGATAAACTAATCATCGATATGGAGACTAACGGTACTTTGGATCCTGAAGAAGCGATCCGCCGTGCGTCTACTATCCTTGCTGAGCAGCTAGAAGCATTCGTAGATTTACGTGATGTTTCTGAGCCAGAAGCAAAAGAAGAGAAGCCAGAATTCGATCCTATTCTGCTTCGTCCAGTAGATGATCTGGAACTAACTGTACGTTCTGCAAACTGTCTGAAAGCCGAGCAAATTCAATATATCGGTGACTTAGTACAACGTACTGAAGTTGAGCTTCTGAAAACACCAAACCTTGGTAAGAAGTCTCTAACTGAGATCAAAGACGTACTAGCTTCACGTGGTCTTTCTCTGGGCATGCGCCTAGAAAACTGGCCACCTGCAAGTCTAGCTGAATAATCTAAGTTACTATATTAGTTTAGTTAGAAGGATAGGGTCATGCGCCATCGTAAGAGTGGTCGTCAATTAAACCGTAACAGCAGCCATCGTAAAGCGATGTTCAGCAACATGGCAGGTTCTTTGGTGAAGCACGAAATCATCAAGACTACATTGCCAAAAGCGAAAGAGTTGCGCCGTGTAATTGAGCCTTTAATCACACTGGCTAAGACTGACAGCGTAGCAAATCGTCGTTTGGCGTTTGCTCGCACGCGTGATAATGAAGTAGTTGGTAAACTTTTCACTGAAATCGGCCCGCGTTTCGCGAACCGTCCAGGTGGTTACACTCGTATTCTTAAGTGTGGCTTCCGTGCTGGTGATAATGCACCAATGGCTTACATTGAACTTCTAGACCGCCCAGCGGCAGAAGCTCAAGAAGACGCGCAGTCTGCTGAGTAAGTCTGATAAGACACTAAAAAGCCGAGCTAAGCTCGGCTTTTTGTTTTTCTAATTACTGATTCTTTTGCTATTGCTATTGCTGTTGCTCTTGCTATTGATGTTGGACTGAATGCTCAGCCATATCTACTTTGCGACCTTACTTTCATTCAGACCAATAAATGATGTTCTACAGATGTTGGCAGAGTAGTCATGTCAAACTGTGCTACCACTTATCCCCGCATTCATAATACACGCATAAATAGTGCAATAACCTACACATAGTAGAGTACTGTTACTTTTAAGTTTACTTACTGTCCAGATGTCTAGGGTTGAGTTGTTTGTGGTTGTATCGAAAACATAAGTAGGCAGATGAGCAACCAGTCTATATTGCAACGCATTTTTTTAGCATGACTTTCATTTGTATGGTTCATAGTGGTGAAAGAGCACCAAACAATATAATTGATCAGCACTTATCTGTATGTTAAGTAATCAATAATTCGGTCTTTGTTATGCTTATATCACTTTTCGCTGGTTTTTCGTTCGAACGATCCGTTTTTCTAAGTTTTTTCAAAAAAACGCTTGATCCAAAATTAGATCTG